>CAXMOC010000258.1:0-6212 GCA_964194865.1 uncultured Opitutales bacterium
AGGACTGAGGCGCGTGTTCGCGGAGCGCGATCGCGACGATTGCGTGGCGGAGCTCGTCGCCGCCGGCGTGCCGGCCGCTCCCGTCGTCGACCCGCGCACACTCGCCGAACATCCGCAGTTGATCGCACGCGGCTTCCTGGAGGAAGTCGAGCATCCGATCGTCGGGCCGCAGGCGACGATCGGCGCGCCCTTCCGCTACGCGAGCGTCGATCACTGGCTGGAACGCGCGGCGCCAGTACTCGGCCAGCACAACGGTGAGATCCTGACTGAGCTCGGTTACTCCGAAGGCGAGATCGCGGAGCTGGCGGTCGAGAAGGTGATCGGAGACTGGCCGGCGGGCGTCTAGAGGGCTGGGGCCTCGGCTGAGCGCCCTATTCAGTTCTTGTGAAGTCCTCTTCAACTGGGTGCGAATGCAGCAGTCGAGCCTGAGATAGGCCGTCGAGCCCGAATCCGGCTGGGGGCTCGACCCGCCCGGGCCGCCGCAGCGCAGAGTCAATCCAGAGTGCGCCCCTTCAACTCGTCCGGCGAGCCATCCGATAAGGATGGGTATGGCGGGTCTGCGCATTCACGTGAAGGGCAGCGGCGGAAATCTCGGGCTGCTCTTCATGCTGCTATTCGGGGCGGCGTTCGCCGCGCTGGGCGTCTTTGCCGGCCTGAGCGAATCCCTCGAGGCGTTAGAGGAAGGGGACCGCAGCAAGCTCTGGATCTCGGCATTCGGCGGCACCGCTTTCGTCGCGTTCGGAGGCATCGTGATCGCCCTCGCAATTGCCTCGCGGAAGGGCGCTACCCAGCGGGAGGCCGCCGAGAGCCTTCATCCCGAAGAGCCGTGGCTACTGCGCGAAGAGTGGGCCGAGCGTCGGATTCCCAGCCGCACGGGTGCCGGCGCGGTGATGCTCTGGATATTTGGCCTCCTATGGTGCGCGATCTCGGCGCCGCTTGCGTGGAAGCTCCCCGAGGAAGTTGCCCGCCAGGGGCCGCTGGTGTGGCTCGCGCTGCTCTTCCCCATGGTGGGGATCGGGCTTCTGATCGCGGCGCTCCGCCATACGTTGCGTTGGCGAAAGTTTGGCTCGGCGGTACTCGAGCTGAAGACGCTGCCCGGCGTGATCGGCGGCCGACTCGGGGCCACCCTCCAGCTCTCGACACAGCTCGACGCTCCCGAAGGGATGGAGCTGCGTCTCGAGTGCATCCACAAGCGCGTCACGGGCGCCGGCAAGAACAGGAGCGCCAGCGAGCGCATTCTCTGGCAGAGCGAGCACACAGTCCGGCGCGACCATTTCGGTCTCGGGCTGACGGGCACATCGGTGCCCGTGGAATTCATCGCGCCCTACGGCTGCCAGGCTACCCGCGGAACCGGTACCGACGACGAAATCCTGTGGCGCGTCGCCGCCAAAGCCGAGGTGACGGGCGTCGACTATTACGCCCGCTTCGAAGTCCCCGTCTTCGAAACCGAGGAGAGTTCCGAAGACGTGACTGGCGACGAGGCGCTCCCCGAGCTGGCAGTGACATCGATCGGGGGAGGAGAAGCGCTGCCGGGATCAAAGGTGCGCGTACGCGCCTGGGGAGCCGGCGGGCGGGAGTTCTGGTTCGGGCCCGCCCGCAACCCAGTTGCAGCCGGCGTCACCACCGTGGTGAGCCTTGGTCTCGCGATTATCGCGGGCATGCTGCGCGAACAGGGCGCTCCGTGGCCGGTCAGTCTCGGCTGCGGCTTCACGGCTGCGCTGACGGCCCTTGGAGCCATCGTCCACTGGGTCGGAGCCACCCGCATCCGCGTCGAGCCCGGCACGATCCGCGTCACGCGCGGGCCCTTCGGTATCGGTCGCACTCGAAGCTGGCGCACCGCGGAGCTGTCGCGGATTGCGGTACGCCGCGGCAGCCAGTACGGCAACAATCTCTACTGGGACATGAAGCTCGAAATCGATCGTCCTGGCCGCACACGCGTCGATGGCTCCGCCTGGCCCAGCGCCCACGCGGCCGGGAGCCGACTTCCCACCGAGAACGAGGCCCGCGCCCTGGCCAACGCGATGGCCAAAACACTCGGCCTCGGGCCCGACGGGTAGCGTCGCAAGGTCCACACGTCCCCCCTCTCGCTCGGCGGTCGATTCCGGTTAAGATCGGCGGTTCGAGCGAGGAGAACTCCGTGTCGATCTCCATCCTGACCCTCAACCTCTGGCACGATGCCGGTCCCTGGCCGGCGAGGCGGGAGTGCATTCGCGGTTGGCTGGACGCGCTCGATCCCGACCTGATCGGCTTCCAGGAGGCCCTGCGCGGTGAGTCCTTCGATCAAGTCACTGAACTCGTGGAGGGCCGCGGCTACCACGTCGACTACGTTCGCGCGTCCCCGTTCTGGCGGGAAGGGAGTGACCTGTCTTTCGGCAACGCCGTCGCGAGCCGCTGGCCAATCCGTGAGCGGCACGAGCTGTTGCTGCCAGATCGGGGAGACGGCGAGACGCGCGCGGCCCTCACCACGCAGATCATCGCGCCCCTGGGCGAGGTATCGTTCACGACCACGCATCTGAATTGGAAGCTTCACCAGAGCGACCAACGTTGCTCGCAGGTTCGGGCACTGGCAGACCATGTGCTGAGCCTGCGCCCGAAGGACGGCTTCCCGCCGATCGTCGTCGGAGATTTCAACGCAGAGCCGGATTCGGACGAGATCCGCTTCATGCGCGGCGCACATGCGATCGACGCGCGCTCTGTCTATTTCAACGATGCGTTCCGGGTGGCGGGCGACGCCTCCCAGGGGGCGGGCCACACCTGGAGCAATCGAAACCCCTACGCGCGCACCGCGTACGAGCCGGACAGGCGAATCGACTACATCTTCACCGGGTATCCGATGCGAGACGGTGTCGGATCACTCGAGCACTGCCGGGTGGTGTGCGACGGCGAGAAGGACGGCGTCTGGCCAACCGATCACTTCGGAGTCTATGCCGAGCTGCGAAGCGAACCCTTCGACGGCTCGCCCGCGTAGCGGGTCAGCCGGAACCGCGGCCCCGTCGAAGGTTGGCTCTTCGCCGAAGGTCTAGAAGTCTTCGAGCACGCGGTACAGCGCAGAAGTTCGAACTCCGGCTCAGATCACTCGGAGGCGACTTCCTTCCCTAGAAAGGATCGCGCCCGCGCGAGGCCGGGTCTCACGGTGTCTCCGCCCCCGGCGACCTCGAGCAGGCGGCTGTAGTGCTCGCGGGCTTTCGGCGCGTTCCCCATGCGCTCCGCAACCCAGCCCGCGCCGGCCAGGCTGTTGAAGCGGTAGGGGGAGAGGTGCAGGGTCGCCTCGTAGGCTTCGAGAGCCGCGCCCCATCGCTGCTCCTCGGCGAGCATGTCGGCGTAGAGCTCCCGAGCCGGGAGCACGGCGCCCGGCGTCACGGGATGTTTGTCGAGCCCGTCCTCTGCGATGGCCGCCTCTCGCATCGTGCGCAACGCCTCCTCGGCGCGCCCTTCGGAGTGAGCGATCCACGCTTCGACTGCGGCCCTCTGAACCTGTGTCTGCCGACTCCAATACGCTGACCCAGCCTCTTCCTGCTCCCGGACGAGGCGACCCAGCTGCTCCTCGGCGGCCACGGCCTCCTCCAGCTGATCGCTCCTTGCGGCACCGATGCCGCGTGCGAAATGCACGATGGCCTCGCAGGACGGATATTTTTCCCAGGACTGATTACTCGGGAAGCGGATAGCGAGCTTCGCCGCGCCCTCCCAGTTCCCAAGTTCCAGCTCCAGACGCGCTGGAACCGCAGCGAGCGCGTACGCGCTCACGAAGTAATCCTCGATCTTCTCGACCTCGAAGAGCTCCGCCTTCGCTCCTCGCGCATCTGCATCCCGCCCGGCCTGGAGGTACGCGTAGGTCATGTAGTCGGAGGCGTGCGCAATACTTCCGTCGCCGAGCAGGTTCCTCGCAGCCTCCCGCGAGCGAATGTTCCAACGCACACTGTCCTGCCACAGACCCAGCCGGGTGAAGATGTGCGTCGGCATGTGGAGCGCGTGCGGTACTTCCGGAGCGATGGCGTCGTATGCGCGGGCCGCGTCGAGCGCCTGCTCGGCCAGTGGTGGATTGTCATACGCGTGAATCAGATAGTGGATCGCGCCCGGATGCCTGGGTCGACGGGCGAAGAGCGCCTCCATCTGCTCGCCGGCTTCGCGGTTGAACCGGTAATCCAGGTCGTCTTTGGCCGCTGCAGCGATGTGAACGATCGCAAAGAAGGCGAGCGCATCGTCATCGTCGGGGTATCGACCGCGAACGGCAGCTTGGGCTTCATCCCAGCGCTGGATCCGGATCCGGTGGTCGATCCCTTCCCAATTGTCGTAGAACGCAGCCAGAGCCTCGATGTAGCTCGCTTCGCGCTCGGTCTTTTTGAGCGCTCGTGCGCGGGCGATCTCCGCTGCACCCCTTCGAAGAGCGCCCGCTTCCGGTTGGCCTGGCCACACCGGATGGATGAGTGTCATCGCGATGCCCCAATGAGCCATCGCGCAGGATGGGTCCTCCGCTGCGATCCGCATGAATTCTCGCTCGGCCACCAGGTAGGTCATGTGATGCAACAGGGCGACGGCGCGATTGAAACCGGCCTGCTGCTCGGCCTGGCAAGAAATCGGAAACGAAACATCCCCCACGTCGCCGATTTCCTTCGGGACGGCGACGGGACTCTCCCCCTCGTGTCCCTCGTGGGCAAGGGACGCCAGAGCGGTCATCGTCACCAGGACGGCGGCGAGTGTTCGGTAGACCATCGTGCCCTCCCCGAAATTACTCCGTGATTGTGGCTTCCTCAAGGATTCTCTCACGCTCGGCGGGGCAGCTGAAGCATATTATCGGCGAAGAATGGTTTCCGGCGCTACAACTTCGAGATCAGAGGAGCGCCCACCTGGACGGCTCCTGGGTGTGAAAGCCAGCGCCGCAGGAGGAGGATTGGCATGTCGAAACTGGTCGTCGAGAAGGGTTACTTCGCCACGCGCGCAGAGGCGATGAACGACATTCGTGACACCGGCTACTGGCCCACGACGTTCGTCTCGAACGCGTCCCCCGAGCTGCCCGTCCACTATCACGACCACGATCTCATCGGCTACGTGATCGAGGGAGAGACCTACCTCCTCGACGAGAACAGCGAGAAGCTCCCCATCGCAGCGGGCGACCGGCTCGTGATTCCGAAGGGAGCCTGGCACGCGGAGGGAGAAGTCAGCGAACGCGTCGTGTACCTCGTGTCGGTTCGCGAGCCCGTTCCGCTGAGGGAAGCGCTCCTTCCGCGCGAGCCTCGCGGTCCGCTTCCGTCCTTCGACTGAGATCTGGCAGGCCTGGGTCGCATGAGCGAGCTGAAGATCGAGCCCTCGGAGGCGACGCTTGGAGCCGTCGTAAGCGGCGTGGATCTGTCCGAGCTCGACGACTCAGACTGGAGAACGATCGAGGCCGGCTTCCACGATCGCGCAGTGCTGGTGTTTCCCGGACAGCACCTGTCGTCCAGAGATCAGGTTGCCTTCGGTCGCCGCTTCGGTGAGATCGAGCACCTCTTTGGCGACGCGGGCATCATTCCCATCAGCAACCAGCGGCTCGACGGCAGCTTGATGGAAGATCACGAGCCACCCATGCAGGTGATGCTGGGAAACGAAGGCTGGCACACCGACAGCTCCTACATGCCACTGGCCGCCAAGGCTTCGATCCTGTCGGCGCACGTGTTGCCGCCCTCGGGTGGAGAGACCGAGTGGGCCGACATGCGCGCCGCCTACGAGGCCCTCGACTCAACCCTCCGGGAGCGCGTCGCCGAACTCTCCGCCTATCACTCGATCCGCTATTCGCAGGCCCGCATTGGCCACACCAACACGAACGAGGGCCTATACGGGTACCACGACGGTGACCCACCGCGTCGCTCGCTGGTCAAGTTTCACCCGGTGAGCGGCCGGCCGGCGTTGTTCATCGGCCGCCACGCCTACGGAATTCCCGGTCTCGACGCAGCTGAATCGGAGACGCTACTCGACGATCTGCTCGCCTTCGCCTGTCAGCCAACGCGCATCTACCAGCACCGCTGGCAGCCCGGGGACATCGCCATCTGGGACAACCGCTGCGTGCTGCACCGCGCCCGACCCTACGACCACAGCCAGGCACGGGTCATGAAGCACACCCGCATCGCCGGCGATCCGGCCACGGAGACTGCACTCGCCTGAGTTGGGGGGGGCAGCCCGTCGACCGTGCCCTAGCGAAACCAACTCCGCTCGGGGCCGATGCGCTCGACGAGCGGGGC
>CAXMOC010000259.1:0-8498 GCA_964194865.1 uncultured Opitutales bacterium
CCTCGACCACGTGGTCGACGCTGTAGCTACCGTCGGCCTCGACCCGGACGTGCACCGCGTCGGTGTCGCCGAAGAGATTGTGCAGGTCGCCGAGAATCGCCTGGTAGGCGCCGACCAGGAACATACCGATGTAGTAGGGCGCGCCGGTGTAGGCGTGTAGTTCGAGCACGTCCTTCACGTCCCGGTGATCGATGAATTTGTCGATCTTGCCGTCGCTGTCGCAGGTGAGATCTGCGATCACGCCGCGCCGGGTCGGCTCTTCGTCGAGGCGGTGGATCGGCATGACCGGAAATAGCTGTTTCACGGCCCAATGGTCCGGCGCACTCTGGAACACCGACAAGTTTCCGTAGTAGGTGTCAGCGAGGCCGCGTTCGAGATCTTCGAGATCTTCCGGAATTGTCGGCAGCTCGCGCGCGATGCGCAGGATCTTCTCGCAAGCGCTCCAAAACAACCGTTCGACCCGCGCGCGCTCCTCGAGGTCGAGGTAGCCCAGGGAGAAGAGCGTGGCGGCCTCCTCCTTGAGCTGGAGCAGGTCGTGGTAGGACTCCTGCGCGTTCTTTTGAGTGGCGTCCTGGAGCACCTCGGCGAGCTCTTGAATCACCTTGTGGTCCGCGTCGCTGACCGCCGGTGGCTGCTCGCCCACGCTCATCTGGTTGACTCCAAGCACGTCGAAGATCAAAACCGAGTGGTGCGCGACCATGGCGCGCCCGGCCTCGGTGACGATGTCCGGGTGTGCGATTCCCGCCTCGTCGCAGGCGCCCTGGATCGCTGCCACCACGTCGTTGGCGTATTCCTGGGGGGAGTAGTTCATCGACGAGTGAAAATTGGTTCTCGAACCGTCGTAGTCGACGCCGAGCCCGCCGCCCACGTCGATGCAGCTGGGCGTTGCGCCGAGCTGGTGGAGACCGACGAAGACACGCACGGCTTCCGCCAGGGCCTCCTTGTGCGCGCGGATCGCGGTGATCTGCGAGCCGATGTGGAAGTGCAGGAGCTCCAGACAATCGAGCATGTCCTCGGAGCGCAGCCGTTCGACGGCATTCACCATTTCCAGGGCGGAGAGCCCGAACTTGGAGCGGTCGCCGGTGGATTCGACCCACTTGCCGGCTCCCTTGCTGGTGAGCCGCGCGCGCACGCCCAGGTGCGGCCGGATGCCGAGCTCCCGGGAGGTCTTCACGACCAGGTCGATCTCGTGGAAGCGATCGATCACCACGATCGGCCTACGGCCGAGCTTCTGCGCAAGCAACGCCAGCTCGATGTACGCCCGATCCTTGTAGCCATTGCAGATGATGCGGGCGTCGGGCGTGTCGAGCAGCGCCAACGCCACCAGTAGCTCGGGCTTGCTGCCGGCCTCGAGCCCAACTCCGGCGGCGGCGCCGAGCTGCACGATCTCTTCCAACACGTGCCGCTGTTGATTGACCTTGATCGGGTAGACGCCGCGGTACTGCCCTTTGAATTCGTAGTCGCGGATCGCGTTCTCGAAAGCATTCGAGAGACCCCGCATCCGCTCCGCGAGGATGTCCGAGAAACGCACCAGCAGGGGGGTGCGCAGCCCGCGACGTTTCAAGTTGCGGGTGAGCTCGAGCAGGTCAACGGCGGGACCGGCGTCGCGCAGCGGGCTCACGGTTACGCTGCCGTCGGTGTTGATGCCGAAGAAGCCGTCGCCCCAGTTGGGAACGCTGTAGAGCTCGAGGCTGTCGCTAATCGTCCACCCGCGGCGCATGGTGCGTCCCCCCCATCGGCCCCATCGCGATACGGCGATCGAGCGGGGCGTATTTTACGCGGGAATTTCCGCAGCCGCACCGCGTTGTAGCTGCGCTCGCCTCAGCCCGGCAGCGGGTGGCGGCTCTGCTCGCCGCTGGCGAGATCCCGGACCAGCGCCTCACCCCGGGCCAGCTCGTCCGGCCCGACCAGGTAGACGCGCCGGGCCCCGGAGCGGCTGGCATCCGCCAGCACGCGCTTCAGCTTCGCGTTCGCGAGCACCAGCTCCACGCGCTGGGCTGCGCCACGCAGCTCGGCGGCGAGCCGGATCGCCGCGGGTCGCTCCGCGTCGCCAAAGGCGAATACCACCGCGTCGAGGTCCCGCGGCAGCTCGGGAAATACGCCGAGGTCCTGCAGCAGCTCGAGGATCACCACGTCCCCGAAGCCGAAGCCGACGGCCGGTAGCGAAGGGCCGCCGAGGCTCTCGAGCAGCCGGTCGTAGCGCCCACCGCCGCAGATCGAGCGCAGGCTGCGCCCCACGTCGAAGGCTTCGAAGACAGTGCCGGTGTAGTACGCCAGTCCGCGCACGATCGAGGTGTCGAATTCCACCCGGTCCGCGACGCCGTACGCGTCGAGCCAGTCGAAGAGCTCCCTGAGCTGCGCACGTGGTGCCGCGTCGGCTGCGAGTCCCTCCGCCGCTGCGTCGAGATCGCGCAGCCCGAGCCATTCGACGACTTGCTGTGCATCGGGACGCGCGAGCTGCACGGTTCCTCGGGGATCCGTCAGCAGATCGATCACCGCATCGGAGCCGATCTTGTCGAGCTTGTCGATCACGACGCAGAGCGGCGCGAAGACTTCGGGCCGTCCGGTCAGCACCGTGGCCCCCAGCGTCTCCTCGAGCAGCGCTCGGCTGCTGACTCGAACCTTGACGGCATCCCTCGGCAGGCCCAGCCGGTCGCAGAGGGCGAAGATGGCGCCAATCAGCTCGGCCTCGGCGGTGACGCGTGGCTCTCCCCACACGTCCATGTTCCACTGATAGTGCTCCCGGCGCCGGCCACGGGTCATGCGCTCGTAGCGCCAGTTCTGGGTCACCGCGAACCAGCGTACCGGCAGCGGCAGGCTGCCTGCGCGGGCCATCAGCATGCGTGCAATCGAGGGCGTCATCTCCGGGCGCAACGCCAGTCGGCGTCCATGCAGCTCGAAGTGGTAGAGCTGCTCGATGATCTCCTCGCCGGCTTTGCGGGTAAACAGCTCCTCGTGCTCGACCACCGGCGCGTCGACTTCTTCGAAGCCGAAGCCCTGCGCCACCGCCCGGAAGTGCGCGAACAGCCAGCTGCGGACGCGCAGCTCCTCCGGATAGAAATCGCGGGTTCCCCGGGGCGGCTGGAGCTTCTGGGCCACGCGCCCGAGATACCAGATTTGCTGTCAATCGCACCCCGAGCTTGCTAAACAATTCCGCTTCGCAGGAGGAACTTCCGATGCTCTCCCGATTCGTCGCCCTCAGCCTGGTGCTGTTGCTGTGTGTCGCGTGTGGCTCCGAGACGTCTGAGCCCGCTTCGACCGGGCCCGCGGCATCCCAGGACGCCGCTCCTGCCCCCGTTCCGGCGCCCGGGCCGGCCAGCGCCGAGCCGGACGCGTATCCGCGGGGCATCGTGCTCGCCCTGGCCCAGTTCGTGAAAAAGGACGGGAAGTCGGTGCCGGGCCCCGCACAGCTCGAGTTCCTGTTTCGCGACGGTGGCGAGTGGCAGACCCGCACGCTCGACGATGCCGAGAGCAACGTCTTCCACAAGGCGATGCTTTACAGCGGTAGTGGCGGGGACGTGATCCTGACCGCCGCGGGAACCGCTGCCACGCTGAAGACCTGGTCGATGCAGGCTGGCGCGCTGGTGCCGACCACCCATTGGGCCGAGGATTTCGGCGGCAAGTTCAGCCGCATGCGCGACGCCGAGATCGGCGATCTGTATGGCGAAGGCAAGGCCAGCATCGCCGTCGCGACCCACGACCAGGGGGTCGTCGCGGTGCTGCGACCCGAAGCAGACGGGTTTTCCGTCGTGAAACTCGACGCCAAGCCCAACACCTTCGTGCACGAGATCGAGATCGGCGACCTCGACGGCGACGGCGTGCTGGAGGTGTACGCAACGCCGAGCGAGCCGAACCGACTCGACGGCACGCCCCAGCGCGGCCAGGTGGTGCGCTACGTGCCCTCGCGCGCTGAGGGTCCCACCGTGGTGGCGGATCTCGGTGAGCGCCACGCCAAGGAGATCCTGGTGGCGGATGTCGACGGCGACGGTCGCGACGAGCTCTATGTCGCGGTGGAAGGACGTCTGGAGAACAAGAAGCTGATGGAGCCCGTGGAGATTCGTCGCTACGAGGCGGACACCCCGGCCGACCAGGGCGCGCTGGTGGCAACGCTGCGAGACCATCTGTGCCGCTTTCTCACCGCCGGCGACATCGACGGCGACGGCCGGAGCGAGCTGGTGGCGGCGGCCTACAAGGCGGGAGTCTGGCTGCTGCGGCCAGGTGCCGATCCGAACCAGAGCTGGCATGCCGAACTGGTGGACGCTGACTCGGGCGGCTTCGAGCACGCCAGCGTGCTCACGGATCTGGACGGCGACGGGGTCGACGAGCTCTACGTCGCCAGCGACGACGACAAGGCGGTTCGACGCTATCGCTGGGACGGTGCCAAGCTGGTGCGCGAAACCCTCTATCAGCGCCGCGATGGGCGGCCCATCTTCACCTGGAATTTGATGCCGTTGCCGGTCGAGTTGATCCCCGAACCCTAGCCCGGCCTGGATGGAAACCGCTTTCCAGACAGTAACTTGTAGGCCTGCCCGGGGCTGCGCCAGAGGCCCCGGCTCAAGCTCTGGGTGCGCCGCCCGAAGCACACGGGATCGGTGCCCTGCGAAAGGCCCCGAGTTGCCAGCCCCGGTGGCCCGGGCTAATTGGATGGGCGCTGGAACAGAGAGCACCTATCTCCCCTGGGGGGGTGAGGAGACCTGTGGCTAAATCCCTCGTCATCACCGAGAAGCCGAGTGTGGCCCGGGACATCGCCGCGGCGCTCGGAGGCTTCACCGACCACGACGGCTGGTTCGAGAACGACGATTTCGTCGTGACCTTCGCCGTGGGCCACCTCTTCGAGCTGCTACCGCCGGAAGAGGTCGACCCGATCTACAAGCGCTGGACCCTCGATAACCTGCCCATTCTTCCCGAGAAATTCTCCTACCGGCCGAAGTCCGGGCAGAGCGAGCGCATCCGTACGATCAAGGAGTTGCTGGCCCGCGAAGACATCACGACGGTGGTGAACGCCTGTGACGCCGGTCGCGAAGGGGAGTTGATCTTTCGCGAGATCGTCGATCATCTGCAATCAGAGAAGCCAACCCAACGGCTGTGGCTCCAGTCGATGACGTCCGGCGCGATTGCCAGGGGCTTCGAGTCGTTGCGGCCGGGCGAGGAACTCGACGGACTCGCGGCGGCGGCGGTTTGCCGCGCGCGTACGGACTGGCTGATCGGAATGAACGCCACCCGTGCCCTCACCAAGCGGCTCAAGAGCCGCAAGGAGAAGACTGCCTGGTCGGCGGGCCGCGTCCAGACGCCCACGCTGGCGCTGCTGGTAGCGCGAGAGCTCGAGGTGCTGGCCCATGTGCCGGTGCCGTACTGGAAGGTCTCGGCCCACTTCGAACACGCTGGCAAACCATGGGTGGCGAACTGGTTCGCGCCGGACTTCAAGCAGGGCGAGGAAGACCAGGCTCGCGAGGACCGCATCTTCGACGAGGAGCGCGCCAACGCCATCGTCGCCAAGGTGACTGGCCGCGCAGGGGAGGCCAGCGAAATCCGTAAACCCTCCCGGGAGTCCGCGCCGCCGCTCTTCGATCTCACGAGTCTCCAGCGCGAGGGCAACCGCCGGTTTGGCTGGTCGGCCCGGCGCGCTCTGTCCGCCGCCCAGCGGTTGTACGAACGACACAAGCTGCTCACGTACCCGCGCACCGATTCGCGCTGCCTGCCCCAGGACTACCGCAGCGTCGTGGACGACGTGCTCGCGGCGTTCGCGGGCGCTGCTGGTCACGATGAAGAGGGCTTTCCGGAGTACGCAGCCAGCGCCGAGCGGCTGCTCGTCGACGGCCTGCAGAACCGGAAGCGCATCTTCGACGACTCCGGCGTGTCGGATCACTTCGCGATCGTGCCGACTGGCAACCTGCCCGCGCAGCCGCTCACGGGTGACGATCGGCGCCTTTTCGATCTCATCGTGCGGCGCTTCCTCGGTGCGTTCCACCCGCCGGCGCTATGGGAGCGGGTCGAGCGGGTGTGCGTGGTCGAAGGCGAGAGCTTTCGCGCCCGTGCCCGGGTGCTCAAGGAACTCGGTTGGCGCGCCGTGCTGCCGCCGGTGACGGAAGAGACCACGGCCCAGGAGCTCTCGCCCCTGGCCCCTGGCCAGAGCGAGGCCAACGGCATCGCGGTCACCGCCAGCCAGGCCGAGGTCGAAGCCGAGCAGACCAAGCCGTCGCCGCGCATCACCGAAGCCCGTCTGCTCTCGTTGATGGAGAACGCCGGCAAGCAGATCGAGGACGAAGACATTGCCGCCGCGCTAGGAGAGAAGGGCATCGGAACCCCCGCCACTCGCGCCGACATCATCGAGAATCTGATCGCCAAGGGCTATGTCGTGCGTTCGGACAAGTCGTTGCGCCCGACCGTCAAGGGCATCCGCCTCATCGATACTCTCGAACGCATCCACATCGATCGTCTCACGTCGCCCGAGCTCACCGGCGAGATCGAGCGCCACCTGATGCAGGTGGAGAAGGGCGAGCGCAGCGCCGATGACTTCATGAGCGAGATGGCGAATTACGCCAGCGCCATCGTCGATACGGCGAAGACCTTCGAGTACGACGAGCTCTACGACCTGAACGAGAGCCTCGGGGAGTGTCCCGGCTGCAAGAAGCCGGTGATCGAGATGGCCTGGTTCTACCGCTGCAAGGCGGAGCCCGACGTCGAGCGTGAGGACGACTGTCCGGTGCGTTTCTGGAAGGACACATCCGGGCGCTATCTCGACCGCGGCACGGTGAGGACGCTGATCGCCGATGGCCGCACCGGAGAGCTCGACGGCTTCGCCGCGCGCAACGGTCGCACGTACCGCGGCTACCTGGAGCTGCTGCCCGACGAGGACTGGAAGGTCAAGGTGCGTTCCCTCGGTTACAACGAGGGCGAGGGCGTCTCCGACCAGCCCGAATACGACGTGAACCCGGATCCCCTCGGTGCGTGTCCCTTCCACGCGGGCTTCGACATCGTCGAGACGCCGACCCTCTACATCTGTGAGAATGAGATCCGGGTGCAGGCTGAGCAGGCCGCGGAGCTCGCACGCAAGGCCGAGCTGATCAAGGCCGGCGAGAAGCCCTCGGAGGCCAAGAAGAAGGCGCGGGCCGACTCGAACCCGGAGGCCCCGGAGCCGTGTGGCTTCGTTTTTCCCCGCACCGTCTGCAAGCGGGAGATTGTGCGCGATGAAGCCGAGGCCTATCTGAAGGGCGGTCGCACGGAGCTCCTCACCGACTTCACGTCGCGCTTCGATCGACCCTTCTCGGCCACGTTGGTTTTGAAGCCGAACGGACGGCACGGCTTCGAGTTCCAGCCACGCGAAGCCGGTGCGCGCAAAAAGGCCGGAAAGAAGACCGGAAAGAAGACCGGCAAGAAGGCCGGCAAGAAGAAGGCCGGCAAGAAGAAAGCCGGGAAGAAGACGAGGAAGCAGGCCGCCAAAAAGAAGGCCGCGAGCCAGACCGCCAGGAAGGCGGTAACCCGCAAGAAGCCCGCTGGCGCGCCCGATCCTGCCGCAGGGAGAGCAGCGGGCGGCGCGCCCGACACCGACGCCTAGTCAGATTTTCACTGGCGACTCCGAGTCAGCGCGCAAAGCGCAACTCCCCCAAAAACCTGTTGATTTTCGTCCTGCCTGCGGAGTACAACCGAGGGGCTTGACCCGAGGGGAATGCCCGTGTGGCGGGGTCCGTGCCCGCTTCTCCGCCACCGAAAATTGGGAGATGTCGCCCGCTCGGGACTCGCATCGAAGGATCCGGGGGAAGCGCGTCGGCAAGACCGGTTGCGACGTTGGTAACAGGAGGTGTCATGACCGCTGCCGATACGGGGCGACGCGTTGCGCGTGCCCTCGCTGCGATCGTCTCGCTCCTCGGATTCGCTCCTGGCGCGCAGGCGATCGAGGTCTTCGACGGCAGGATCCAGGCGCACGGTTTTGCCGAGATGCAGGTGCGCGGTCTCAACCGCAACTTCTCGGAAGAACTCGATCTCGCTCAGTGGTACAACGTCGTCAACGTCGAGATCGAGATCGACTTTCTGCCGGACGGCTGGGGCCCATTCGATCTGCTGCAGGGCTATGCCCGGATCGAAGGCCGCTACGACTGCATCTACAGCAGAGGCTGCGGGATGGTGCCGAACGCGAGGGTCTACGGCAACGATTCGCAGGACCTGCCGCTGCGACTGCGAGACGGCGACGATTTCGACTTCAGCGGCGCGATCGATACCAACGCCCAGGCGGATCCGGAGGGGATCGTGAGGCGGATCAGCCCGACGATCCGGAATCCAGCGGGTTGGGCCGTGTTGGAGGTGGTCGACACCCCGATCACCATATCCGACCCCGCAGACGTCAATAAGTACCACCCTGCCCTGGAGCCGCCCATCGGGTTTTTCGGGGTCAACCCGAAATGCCCGGTGACGAGTGCGACTGATTCGGTGGACAAGCCCGACCAGCCCGACACTGCCCCTGGTGGTCCTGCGCCGGGCTGCATCGACAACCGACGCACCAA
>CAXMOC010000260.1:0-2019 GCA_964194865.1 uncultured Opitutales bacterium
GCCGGTACTTCTCGCGATCCGCGTGGGGCTCGTCACGGGTGTTGATGATCGATCGGTCGTTAGTCGTGGTACCCGAAATCTTCTGATAGATGTGCTGAGCTCGCTGGCTGATGCAGTAATGTACGCCGTCCTGCGTCTGGAAGACCTTGCCCGCGCCGGTGTAGATCTCGGGGGTCGCCGGATCATTAAACAACTGCTCGGCGAGGTAGTAGAAATCGACGTCCCGGTCGACGAGGTAATTTTCGTGGCAGCCGTAGCTGTTGCCGACGAAGTCCGTGTTGTTCTTGAAGATCGAGAGCTTCCCGGCAATGCGCTCCTCGCGGATCTTCTCCTCGGCGTAGATCTGGAGATCTTCGAGGATCCGCTCACCGGCCTTGTCGTAGAGGATCACCTGTCGCGGCGACGCGCACTCCGGCGTGGCGTACTCCGGGTGACAGCCGGTGTCCTGGTAGAAGCGGGCGCCGTTCTCTAGGAAGACGTTGAGGAAGTGCTCAGTGGTGATCAGCTTCTCGAAGAGAAAGCGGATCGCCTTCTCCACAGGAAGCGTCTTCCGCCCTTCGGGCGTGAAGATGATGCCGTATTCGGTTTCGACGCCGTAGATTCGCTTCTGCACTAGGCCGTCCGCCGGATAGGAGTCTAGCCCCCCAGGTGCTCCTTCAGTGTATCGGTGGACAGGCGCTGGAACTTGCGTCCCGTCTGGCTCCGATCTAGCACACAGACTTCGAGGTTTTCTGGCGTCACTTGCGGCTGCGCTTCCGCCGCGCGTTGCAGTGCGTCACGTCCGAGACGCAGCGCATCCCCCAGGGAGAGGCCCTCCCGGTACTCTTTGCGCAGATAGCTGGCCAGATCGTCCGCCGCTCCCCCGATCACGCAATAGCCTTCGTGATCGCTGATGCTGCCATCGAACGTCACCCGGTAGATGGCATTGTTTTCGTGCCCGACCAGTGTCGGGTCGCCGACCTCGGCCACGATCACCTCCGCCTCGAGAGGCTTGAGCTCCCGGGTGAAGACGTCGCCGATGGCCTGGGAGTAGGCGTTGGCGAGGGCTCTGCCCCGCACATCGTCCCGCGAGTAGGCGTATCCCTTGGTGTCGGCATAGCGCACGCCGACCTTACGGAGCTGATCGAACTCGCTGAACTTGCCCACACCCGCGAAGGCAATGCGGTCGTAGATCTCGCCGATCTTCATCAGGGAGGACGGATTCTCGGCCATCAGAGCGACGCCGCCCTCGAACTCGAGAGTCAGACTGGGCTTGCCGCGGGCGATGCCCTTACGGGCGTACTCCGCCTTGTCCTGCATCACCTGCTCGGGCGAAACGTAGAACGGCATGCTCATGACGAGGCTCCCACGATCGAGTGATAGGCGGCTTCGACGACGCTGTCGTCCGCACGTTCGATGCCCCGTTCCGTACAAAAACACACGATGGGAAAGATGCGGCGTTGTAGATCGACACCACCGGTGGCCCGATCCTGATCGGCGGCGTCGGTCAACGCCTGCACCGCCATGCGCAGCCCGTCTTCCTGGCTCGCGTTCACATCGTGGCTCTTCTTCAACGATTCGCCGGCGTAGAGGCCGCCCGAGCCAGTCGCCTCGAATTCGGCCTCCTCGTAGCGACCGCCCGTGACGTCGAACTTCCAGAGCCGCCCGTGGCCGCGGCGCAGATCGTAGCCGGCGAAGAGCGGCACGACGACGAGGCCCTGCATCGCGGCCGCCAGATTGGCGCGGACCATCTGAGACAGCTTGTTTGCCTTGCCGTCGAGTTCGAGCGGCTCGCCTTCGATCTTCTCGTAGTGCTCGAGCTCGATGCGCAACAGCCGAGCCATTTCGATGGCGGGCCCGGCAGCACCGGCAATCGCGATCAGCGAGTGGTTGTCCGTTGGAAACACCTTCTCGATGTCGCGGGACGCAACGCGATGACCCTCGGTGGCGAGACGGTCGCCAGCCATGATCACGCCCTCGCGATACTTGAATGAGAGAACGGTCGTCCCGTGCGGCACCGCGGACGCATCGAACGACTCG
>CAXMOC010000261.1:0-1626 GCA_964194865.1 uncultured Opitutales bacterium
GACTTCTTTAGAGATGGGAGGACGGCCGGGGCCGTGCGTTGAGATGGATCGCCAGTACCTGCGAAAGCCTTGGCGATGCCATCGGACGACAGTCTCAGGCCGAACGAAGACGAGATGATCCTTCCCCTCCAGCTCGCGAGCTGCCAGCGTGGGGCGAGCGCTACTTCCACCTGCGCGATCCGGACGGGCATGAGTTGAGCTTCGCGCGGCGTCTGGAGCGCGGAGCCGAGGATTCCTTGGGAAGCGACTAGGAAAGGTCGTGTCTAGCGCGAGCTGATTTGGACCGGCTTCCCGGCGATTTCTCGTGCGACACCCGCCGTCGCGGTCTGGATGAGCTCGGGCAAGGCGACGGAGATACCGGGATTGCTGTGGTGGACCTGGAGCCCCCCGAGCCCGCTATAGGTCGACTGCCCACCCCCTCGGTGCACATGAGTGGCTTCCCCGCGACCCTTCCAAACGACCTGTCTTGACACTCCCTATCCCTGCGCGATGGTGAGGCGCGTGAGAACCAGCGGAGACCAAAGCAATATCCCGTCGTCCTCGAGTGACGCTGCGCGGCTTTCGGAGATCAGCAGCGGCACCCTGCGGCACTACCAGGATCAGGCGCACTCCTTCTTCGAGGGGGCGCGCGATCACGACGTTTCTCAGAACATTGACGCGCTCCTCGACGCGATCGGAGGCGACGGGCCCAAGCGCATCCTCGACTTGGGCTGTGGGCCAGGTAGGGATCTTCTCGCGTTCGAGCAACGCGGGCACGAGCCCGTGGGTCTCGACGGAGCGGAAGCCTTTGTCCAGATGGCCCGGGCTCAATCGCGCGCAGAGGTGAGGCATCGAGATTTTCTGCGGCTGGATCTCGCCGCCGCCGAGTTCGACGGTGTCTTCGCCAACGCGTCACTCTTTCACGTGCCCTGTAGCGAGCTGCCGCGCGTGCTCGAAGAGCTGCTCGAGTGTCTGCGCCCGGGCGGGGTCCTGTTCAGCTCGAACCCCCGCGGTGAGAATCAAGAGGGGTGGAGCCGCGGTCGCTACGGGGTCTTCCACGACTTCGATCAGTGGCGGGACTTCGTCCTGGGGGCGGGGTTCGAAGAGATCGGTCACTACTATCGGCCAGAGGGGTTGCCGCGGAATCAACAGGGCTGGCTCGCCACTCTATGGCGAAGGCCCGCCGCTTCATGAAGGTCGATCGCCGCTACAGCCCGGACCCGTGGGTGGGGCGGCGAGTCGGCCCTGCGACTGCCGGCTCGTGATGGAGAGCCCCTGCTCAACGACGACGAGTCCCTTCTGCTGCACCTGTTGACCGGTGCGGTGGACCTCGTCACCTGCGACGAGGCCCGCGCACTTCGAAAGATGTTTGAAACGAGCGCCTCGGCGGAGGCGCCGCCGGAGCTGCTCGACGACCTCATCCGACGTGGATACATCGCCCGAGGGCTTGACGGCCAAGACCCCGCGGAATCGCGGAGATTTCTCAGGCTGTGCCTGAGTTTCCCGCTTCGGCGGCCAACTCGAAGGAGCGCAGCCGCTTCTCGTGATCATAGATCGACGAGACCAACATCAACTCGTCGGCATTCGTCTCCGCTGCGAATCGAGCCATGGTTTCGGCGACCGAGTCCAGCGAACCCACTGCCGAAC
>CAXMOC010000262.1:0-46115 GCA_964194865.1 uncultured Opitutales bacterium
GTGGTAGAGTCGGGGCGCGTGGCGATTCTCGACGCAACCTTCGGCAGTCGGCAGCACCGCGCGATGGCGGCGGAGCTGGCCCAGGCACTGGGCGTTCCTTATTGCTTCGTCGAGGTGAGATGTTCGCCGGAGATCGCGCGCGAGCGGCTGGCCCACCGGCTGGCCGACGGAAGGGATCCGTCGGATGCTGAAGCGGAATTCCACGCCACCAGCGTCGCGCGCTTCGAGCCGGTGGGGGGTGAAGGCCACCTCGAGGTGATCCGAACCGACGCGGAAGGCTGGCGAGCCGCAGTCCACGAGCTCTCCGGGAGAATGCGCACTTCCAGACGACATGCTGGCCTGGACGCCTCGACCCCTTGACGCTGGCGCTTTCGCGCCGACTCTTCCCTCTGCCGTGCCGCGCTCACCCGACCTCGAACAGCGCATCGCGTATCTGGATCTTTCGCCATCGGATCTGGAGCTGCTCAGCGATCTGGGCCCCCTGCTCGAAGAGCAGGCATCCGCTCTGGTCGCCGCCTTCTACCGCCACCTGCTCTCCTTCCCTGCGACGCGCCAGCTGCTCAAGGACCCGGCAGTTCGTGAGCGCTTGCTCGAGGCGCAGCGGGTGTACCTGTTGAGTCTGGCGGGCCCCACCGTGGATGATGAGTTCGTCAGGCGGCGGCGGATGATCGGCGAGCATCACGAGCGCATCGGACTCGAGCCGCGCTGGTATCTCGGCGCCTATGCGCTCTATCTCTCGATTCTGATTCCCGTCGTTCACGAAGCCAACCACGACCCCCGCCGCGCGGCTGCCACGATTGTGGCCCTTCAGAAGCTTCTTTGGCTCGACGCGCAGATTGCCATGGAGGCGTACATCGATCGCCGCGAACGCGAGCTCCACTACCTGACCGACGAGCTCTCGAAGGAGGGGCGACGCCTGGCACGAGACTATGAGGACCAGAAGCTCGCGCTACGCCTCACCGAGGACCGGGCACGGGTCGCCGAGGAGCTGGCTTCCGTCGGCACCCTGGTCGCCGGCCTGGCCCACGAGATCGGAACGCCGATGGGTGTAATCCAGGGTCACGCGAATCTGCTCGAGTCAGAGGTGCGGAGCGACGACGCTAAATGGCGCCTGCGCACCATTCAAGAGCAGGTCGGGCGGATCTCGAAGATCATCCAGACGCTGCTCAACATGGCGAGGCCCGGCAAGACCCGACACCTGCCGGTGCCGCTCGAGCCCCTGATTGCCTCCACGCTCGCCTTTCTCCAGGAGAAGCTCGCCTCATGTGGAATTGACCCCGAATCGTCCGGCACCCCGGTACCCGACGTGCTCGGGGATCCGGAGCGTCTCCAGCAGCTGTTCCTGAACCTCTTTCTGAATGCGGTGGATGCGATGCCGAAGGGCGGCAAGCTGCGGATCACGCTCGGGGCTCCCGATGGCCAGATCGAGGTTCGCGTAGCAGACGAGGGAGCCGGGATCGCTCCACGGGACCTGGCGCGGATCTTCGACCCCTTCTTCACCTCGAAAGAGGCGGGCACCGGAAACGGATTGGGTCTGATGGTCGCCAAGGGGATCGTCACAGACCACGGCGGCGACATCGAGGTCAGCAGCACCGAAGGCCACGGGACTGAGTTCATAATCCGATTCCCGGCCCCCGACGGCGCGAACCTCGCTGAGACATAACGACCGCTGCCTCTTCCAGACCGCCATCGCGGAAAATCCGTTTCCCCACAGGTCGCTCACGAATTGTGTCATTTTGCTACATATATGGGGCAAATTGACTCAGATCCAACGCTCTCGGCGCCCTAAGCGGACGCGAGAGGTTGGTACGAGTCGTGCTTAGGAAAGTGAGCTGGGTTGGAACTCCCGGGACGAGGATGAAAGAAATGAGCCCTTCCTTTCAGCTCCTGGTCGTCGATGACGACACCGCCATGCGCGAGATGCTGGCCTCACTGTTTCGCGATCGCGGCTACCAAGTGACCGAGGCAGATTCGGCTGCAACTGCCATCGAACAGGCTCGCGACGCTCCATTCGACGTCATCCTGAGCGACATCCGGATGCCGGGAAAGACCGGAATCGAGATGGTCGGCGAGCTACGCGAACTCCGCCCCGACGCGCCGGTCGTGCTCATGACCGGATTCGGCAGCATCGATTCGGCTGTCGAGTCGATGCGGGCCGGCGCCTTTGACTACATCACCAAGCCCTTCGAACCCGAGGCGGTGGCCCTGACCATCGAACGGGCACTGGAGCGCCGCGCCCTCGAGGAGGAAAACCGGAGACTGCGCCGCGCCGTCGACCAGACCAGCTCCTTCGGAGATCTCATCGGCGAGAGCCCGGCGATGCGCGAGATCTTCGCACTGATCCGCAAGATTTCTCATAGCAGCAGCAGTGTGCTGATCACGGGCGAAAGCGGCACCGGCAAGGAAGTCGTCGCGCGCACCATCCACTACAGCGGCAATCGCTCGAGTCGACCGTTCGTGCCGATCAACTGCACCGCGATTCCGGAAGGCCTGCTCGAGAGCGAGCTATTCGGGCACGTGCGCGGTGCATTTACCGGAGCGCATACATCCAAGCAGGGACTCTTCGAGAAGGCGAACACCGGAACGCTCTTTCTCGACGAGATCGGAGACATGAGCCTCGTCCTTCAAGGAAAGCTGCTTCGGGTGCTTCAAGATCACGAGGTAAGGCCGGTTGGTGGCACACAGGTCACGAAAGTCGACCTCCGGGTGATCGCGGCTACGAACAAGGAGCTCCAGCACGAGATCCAGGAGGGAAATTTCCGAGAAGATCTCTATTACCGTCTGAACGTCATCCCGATCTACATCCCACCGCTTCGCGAGCGCCCCGAAGACGTCCCGCCGCTCGCCAGAGCCTTCGTCACGAAGCACTCGGGAAGCCAAGCCCGCACCATCTCCCCCAGCGGGCTCGAGCAGCTGACGTCGTATCCGTGGAAGGGAAATGCACGCGAGCTCGAGAACCTGATCGAACGGGCGCTCGCTCTTTCGGAATCGGCTCAGATCGGACCGGAAGACCTACCCCTCGACATCGAGGGCGGCCGGTCGCGCGCGAGCTCCCCCGCCGTACTCGCTCGCTCGGCGGCAGACAGCCGCCTCACCCTTCGGGAGCTAGAAGACCGCTACATCGAAGAGATCATGCGGCTCACGGATGGAAACAAGGTGCGCGCCGCGAAGATTCTCGGTGTCGACCGTAAGACGCTATACCGGCGCGCCGAACGCGATCGCAAGCAGCAGGCCGGCGCCTAGGCGGACAGGGTCGATGAGAACAGATGGGGTAGACACCCTGCGCGCGCGCAATCTGCTGGACCTGATCGCGTTGCTGAGGTCCGACATGGACGAAGAAGACGAGATACTGCTCGACGAGCGACACCGCTCTGAGAATGCAGACAGAGTCGAGCTGGAGCTCCGATGAGCCTTCAGGTCGCGCCCGCGTCCAACACCGATGAGAGCAGCGCTTCTTCCCGGTTCACATGCGTCGCGAGTGCTGTGGCGAAGCCCTTGAGCCGACGCGAGAAATCTTCGGGTGCGAGCAGCTCGAGCTGCGCGCTCATCTGGGCCAGCTCTTCCGTCAGCCGTTCGTGAGCGACGACCAGCCGTTCGACCTCCCTCCTCTCGCGGTCCACGGCGCCGTGCATGAGTGGCAAGAAGAACTGCTGCTCTAGGGCGAAGTGAGCTGACAGCGCTGACCGGAAGCGCCCGAAGGCATTGCGGGCGTCGGGCTTCAAGCGGCTGGAAATCGCGTGGCCGAGCACCGCAACCATCTGGTCGAGCGTGTGGTGCTGCGCCACGATCTGCGCAGAGATCTGCTGCGTTCGCCGACGCGGTTCCCGAGCCACTTGCAGCCGAAGCCCGGGCCGAGTCAACGCCGGAGCCGGCTCCTCCCCAGAAGCCGGCTCCGACGGCCGCCCCACCCTGTGCGTGGTGTCGCGGCTCAGATCCCAGCTCCGCGCGCTTCGGGCGGGGGTGCCGGCTTCGCCTCGCTTTGCGCCCGGCTCACCTTGCGTTTTCGCTTCGGCGGTTCGATTGCCCGTTCGAGGCGACGCAGCGCCTTGACGGCATCTCGACGCGCCTGAAGGTTCAGCCGTCGCCAGCGTCGCTCGCCTTGCGCCTCGAGATGACCCAACTGATGGCTGACCTCCCTGAGGACCTTCGTCCAGCGGCGCCGGGCATCGCGCCGGGCGGTGTCGATCTGCCGTTCGAGGCGGGTCAGATCTCGCCGCACACGCCGAGAGAAGTCCCGGAGTTCTGTGGGGAGCTCCTCCTCGAGACGCTTGAAGGCGGGCTTGCCCCAGCTCGCCGGCGGGCGTCTGCGCGGCGTCTTGCGCGCAGCGGCGGCTCGAGCCCGGGTTGGCGCGCGTCTCGTCGGCTTCTTGGCGGGCATTCCAGTTCTCCTGTGGTCGTCGCGTAGAGTTGCAATCGCAATCTGCGTGCCAGCCCCGCATCCCGTTGTTTGGGGGGTGCAGCGCCGAGGACGACTCACGAAGACCGACCGCCAGGAAGATTCGCCGCACGGCGCGACAGGACGCCCCACGACCTCGAACGCTCTGTGGCGGGGTTCCCCATGGCGGGCCGCGAAGGCTCGGGACGCCGAGCTCGACCGGGCACGCAAATTGCGAGATCCAAACGGGCGGGGGAGTTTTGGCGAGCCGTCCGACTGCCCGGCTCCGGAGGAGACAATATGGTCCGCATCGTGGTACCGGCCTTCGTCATCGCGTTTGCAACGCTCATCGCCTACGCGCTCACGCTGCAGGCACGGATCTGGCATCTGATCTAGGAATGCGTCCAGCTCCCTCGCGGCTCAAGCCGGAGGTCTGCAGGTCCGACATCTCATGAGAGATGGTCAGGCTGAAGCGTGCGTTCTCGCGGATCAAACGACGGGTGAACTGCAACCTGGCGGTTCGCGGCCGGGAGCACGTGGGCGTCGCGATCGACTTGTCCGCCAAGGGCTTCTTCCTACAGACCAGTGCCACGGCCGACATCGGAGAGCAGGTTGACGTCGTGCTCCAACACCGGGGCGGCGAAGCGATCCGGGTCAGCGCGACCGTTACGAACCGCCGGAAGATCCCCCAGCAGCTGGTCTCGATAGCCCGGGGAGGGCTGGGCTGCCGGCTCGAATCGGCTCCAGAGGACTACTACCAGCTGCTCGCAGACATCAACCCCAGCTGACGAACGGAGCCGCGCGGCTGGCTCAGACCCGCACGCGAGCTCGCCGGGATGCTCGTAGCGCCGCCACACCCACTCCAGCAAACAGCAACGCCAGGACGCCGAACCCCGGCAGGGGCAAGCTCGGAACGGCCTTGGCATCCACCGTCCAGACGAACAACCCCTTCTCGATGTCGCTTCCGATGATCGTCTGGCTGGGGAAGAAGGGGTACACGCTCCACAAACCATTGTAATTGGCGTTGTCGTCTGGAGGGTAGGTGTCGAAGTAGCCGATCTCCGCAAGGGCTAGCGGCAGCGTCGCGTCGAGCACGCGCAGTCCGCTGCGGTAGTTGGCCTGGAAGAGTCGCGGTCCCACCGTGTAGAGATTGTGATCCCTGGCCGCCGTGGTATTCGAAAAGCTGGCAACCTGGATCGGATTGGACAGGTCCTGCACGTCAATAACGCGCGTCAGTGTCGGATTTCCCGTTGCGCTTTCGTCGACTTCGTCATCGAAGTAGAGGTAGCGTCGATTCTTTGACAGCCAGCCCTGGTGAGAGTAGGAAGCCGGGTGCGAGAAGATCGGCGCCTGGGTCAAGTCGATGGCTCCGATCACGGAGATGTTCTGGGGGTCGGTTACGTCGAGGATCTCCACTCCCGGTGCACCACTGCTCGCGGTGTTGTTCGCGAAGCAGAATGCGACCTCTACGCCGACGTACGGAGCGCGGGTCCAGGTCACGATCTGGGCATCGTGACAGTAGCGGTCGTTCCAAGACCCCAGGAAGGCCGGAACTTCGGGATTGGCCAGGCTGTAGATGCGCAGGCCCTCGATCGGTGTACCGCCCCCGCCGACACGGTAGAGGCGAGCGCTCTGCTCGTTGATCGCCACGTTGTGTGACGCCAGCGTGCCGCCTCCTGTCGTGACAGAGCCCTTGTCGACGATGACTCCGCTGTCGATCTGGGAGACGTCGAAGACCTGAATGCCGCCGCCGCCCTCGCTCACCGCGTAGACGTAGTGCGAGTAGGTCTTGATGTCGCGCCAGATGCTCGCGATGCCGGGAAGGTGCGCGACGATCTGGGCGTCGCCGGGATCGCTTACCTCGACCACGCCGGTTCCGGTATTGAGACCGATCAACGCGTATTCGCGCCCAGACGGCGCCGTATATCCCCAGCAGTCGTTGCCATCGGTGGCCGCCGGGTCGAATTCGTCCAGCGTAATCCAGCTCCGAAGCGTGACGCCAGACGAGGAAAACGTGACGTCCGGGGCACCGCCCTCGGATTCCCGCCAGCCGTTTCCGGTGTACGGATCCTGATTGTCGGCCTCTTTCTGGCCGTCCGGATGGGCCTGCTGGACGGCGCTCAGGCTGGCCGCGCCCGGATCACCCGCTGGAATCGGGCATGCGCCGGCCGGGGTGACGAAGTGCAGCATCAGCAGGAGGAGTCGCATCGATCGCACCTAAGAATCGTCGGCCATTCCTGCCTCTTCGTCCATCCATCGAGTCGGCCTGCGTCAAAATCGGAGTGGCACCCATCCGTTCGTCGCCCGCCCGGAGCGCGGTATGCTGGAACCTACGAAATCGGGCCGAAATGCGCCGGACGCCTCGACGCGACGAATGGCGGGAACGGCGCCGAAGCCGGTGCTCTTGGGAGAATCCGCGATGTCCGAGCGACCGATGATCACCACGCTTTCTTCCGGTTCACCCATCGAGACCGTGCTGGACACGGTGGAACGCGATGGGGGCGCCATCGTCGAGGGTCTGCTCCAGACCGACCTGCTGCGAAAGCTGAACGCGGAGCTCGACGCAGAGATCGATACACGGCCGGCGGGCTCCCAGACGGGAGACGTCTTCATGAGCGCTTTTCACGGCCACAACACCAAGAGATTCTGTGGACTCGCGGTGCGCGCACCTTCCTTCCTCGACGTGTTGCTCCACCCGGCGATGACGGCGCTGGCAGACCGCTTTCTGCTTCCGAACTGCGGAAGCTATTGGGTGAACACCACGCAGATGATGGTGGTCGGTCCGGGCGAACCTGCCCAGCTGCTGCACCGCGACCAAGCCAATTGGCCCCACTTCCCCTGGCCCGGTTTCGAGCTGACCGTGAGCTGCATGTTCGCCCTCAGCGACTTCCGCTACGAGAACGGCGCCACCCTGGTAGTTCCCGGTAGCAACCACTGGGAGAACGACAGGCGGGAGCCGGAGCTTGGCGAGATCGCTGTCGCGGAGATGCCTGCGGGATCGGCGCTGTTGTACACCGGAAAAGTGATCCACGGCGCCGGCAACAACCGATCGAGGGACGAATGGCGACGGGGCATGCACTTGAGCTTCGTGGTCGGGTGGCTGAGACCGGAAGAGAACCACTACCTCGCGGTGCCGTTGGAGAAAGCCCGTGCCCTTCCCGAGCGCGCCCGCCAATTACTGGGCTACGCGACCTACCACCCCTCTGTATTCGGCGGGAGGTTGGGCCTTGTCGATTTCGAGGAAGCCGCGTCTTTCGTGGGGGGGACGGAGAGCTGACGCGTCTGACCCTCGAGAGGGGATGGATCTGACCGCGTCCCCCAACCCCGACGCCGAAACCAGCGGCGACGCCCGGCTGCTGCTGCCTCTCGGTCTTCTGGCGCTCGGGATCATGGCGCCGGTAACGCTTCCGGTCCCGGTGCTGCGCGAGCTGGTGCAAGAGCGGTTCGACGTCTCGGAGCTCCTCACCTCGCTGTTCATGTCGGTCAACATGGTCGGGGCGCTGTTGTGCGCTCCCCTCGCGGGCGCGATGACCGACCGCTTGCGAAGAAGCCGGATCATCCTGATCGGTGGATTGATCGTCGACGCGCTCTGCTTCTTCGCACTGACGGCTCCCCTTCCCTTTGGCGCCTTCCTGGCGATTCGATTCTTGGAAGGCTGCGCCCACATCAGCGCACTGTCGGTGCTCCTGGCGCTCGGCTCCCAGGCGCTGCCCCAGGCTCGCCGCGGGCGGGCGATGGGATTCGTCGGCGGCGGCATGATGCTCGGGGTGGCTCTCGGGGCGCCCATCGGTGGCCTGCTCGGGGGGGGCGGTCCTGATGTGCCTCTGCTGGCCGGGGGAGCTCTGTTGCTGATTGCAGCCGCCTTCGCGGCGCTGACGGTGGGCGAAGCAAGCGGTCGCGAAGAGCGGCCCGGCCTGCGCGAGATCACCCGATCGCTTCGAGCCCATCCGGAGATATTCGCTCCACTCGCCTTCGCCTTTGCGGATCGGTTCACCGTGGGCTTCTTCACCACCACATTTTCTCTGTACGTCACGCGCATTTTTGACCTGTCTTCCGCCGAGGTCGGCCTGGCCATCGCCAGCTTCATGATTCCCTTTGCGCTGCTCTCCTATCCGTTCGGGCGGCTCGCCGAGCGCCGCTCGCAGATCGCCCTGCTCTGCGGCGGAAGTCTCCTCTACGGATGCGGTACGGCGGCGGTCGGCTTCGCGGCTCCTCCGACTTTGTATTTCCTGATGTTCGCCATCGGTATCACGGCAGCCGTGATGTTCGTACCATCGATGTTGATGACGATCCGGATCGCTCCGGACTCGATTCGCGCTACCGCACTGGGCGCTTTCAACGCCGCCGGCTCGTTGGGCTTCGTAGTTGGCCCAGTCGCGGGCGGTGCCATCAGCCAATGGGTGGCGACCCAGCACGATTGGCTCACTGGCTACCGCGCCGCCTTCGCGGTGGCGGGGGCGAGCGAAGCCCTCTGCGTCGCACTCGCGCTACCCGTGCTGTTGAGGCTCCGGCGGCTGGGTCGCATCGCCTGAACTCAAAACGGGGTCCTCCCCGGCTATTCCGCCACTTCAACCCCCGCCGTGCCTTCCGAGTTTCACCGGGGCACCAACCCGATCAACCCGATCAAGCCGATCAAACCGCTAGGGCGCAGTGATGCCCCTCGACAGGGTGGGCTCAAGGTACAGCGCCAGCGCATCCCCCTGGACAGACGCCTTCAGGACGGACACCGCAATGTTGAAGTGATGGCCGTCGAGCCAGACCTGAACCGGTGTTGGAGATCCGGTGGGTCGCAGCGAGCGTCCCCGGTAGGCCTGGGTCAGCAGAACCGAGCCCACCTCCGCACCGCCGCGCCGCAGCGCGAATTCGGCCATACACTCCGAATAGACGGTCCACGCCGCGAGCTCCGATACCGGCGGCATGGCCCCGCAATCGTCGAGCTGCTGCTCCAGCGACATCGACTCGACGAGCAAGTCGTCGCCGCGGAACACGACGTTGACGCTGAAGGACTCGTCGGTTCCAACGTGAACCGATTGGCCCGAGAGCGCGTAGGTTTCCGGGTCGGGCGAAGTGACGCTCGCCTTCTGGATCAAGAAGCGTTGTTCGCCCGAAACGCTGTGATTGAAGACCAGCTCTTGCTGGATCAAGTCTTGCTGGAGAATCGAGGAGACGGCCTCGTGGGGGAGCAGCGCGATCGCGCGAGTGTTGGCCGGCACCCCGGAGCGGTTCAGCGAGGCACCCTTTGAGGTGGATTTCAGAGGCGCTCGCGACACTGATACACGAGCGAAGTCGTCGAAGAAGGCAGGCGCGAACTGGACGGTCAGATCGAGCTGATCGTCGACCGCGACTTTGACGTCGGCCGTACCGACCCCGGCGATGGTCAGCCCCCCGCTCGGAATCGAGAAGGTGGGCGCCGCGCCGTCTCCAGCGCGGGCTGCCTGGGCAGCAATCAGCCTCCACTGCAGGCGAGAGGACCGCCAGACCGCACGCAGAGAAACGGCCGCAACCCAGGCCTGAGCGCGGCGCGCAGCGGACGACGCCTTGGCCACGTCGATCAAGCTGCGACTGCAGTCTTCGGCGCCGAGCGTCCGCAACGCCTTACCCTCGCGCGTGAAGCCGGGAACCGCGATGGCTACGAACTTTCCCGCACCATCCGCGCCGGCGCCGCAGTAGCGCGACTCCAGAATCCAGAAGCGGATGCTCCTATTCTCTCCAAGATCCGAGTTCACCTGGAGAGGCACCACCATCTCGATCAGCTCGTCGACCAGCGGCGGCAGCAGGAACAGCGAGAAGGGTCGCTCCGCGCGCGCGGCGACCGGCGCGAGGGCGACGACCCACGAGACGATCAGAATCGAAATCGGGCGCGCGCGTTTCGCCGGGCCCGGGTGCCTGAAGTGGAATCGCCTCAGCGGCCCCTCTCCAGCTTCGGAGCGCAGTTCTCGAACCCGCCAAAGCGCGCCTCGCAGATCGTGAGACATTGGAGCATCCACTCCGAGCTTTCGAAAAAACGAGCAGTTGCCCCCAGCTTCTCGGGTTCGCACATCGGATTGAGACTAGCAGCCCGGCTACGCGACCCGAGAGCCAGCCATTGAGCCCAACCCCCGCAACCCAGTCGCCCTGAAACTTCGACAGCCCCGTTTGTCGATTGCCGGAGCGGGTCTGAGGCGTTCGACGTTTCCAGCGTCGCGATGAATGACTGCTGGCGCACAAGGATTCCCGCGCGCACTCTATGGCTCTTGGATTCTCATTTCCTGACTGAGCTCCTCGTTCTGCTCGCGGTCGCCTCCGCGGGCGTTGCCCTCTTCGAGCGCCTGCGACTGCCTGCGATCGCTGGTTTCCTCGTCATGGGAGCCCTCGTTGGTCCGGGAGGTCTCGCGCTGATCGGCGAGCCTGATCGCGTGCGCGCCCTCGCCGAGCTCGGAGTCGTCTTTCTGCTCTTCGAGATCGGTCTCGAGCTTCCCCTGGAGCGTCTCCAACGGATGTGGCGGAGCGCGCTCGTTGCGGGCGGGCTCCAGGTGGCCGCGACGCTCGCCTGCGTCGCCACGGTTGGAGTTGCGCTCGGTCTAGATCCGCGGGCCGCGCTCGTGATGGGCGGGCTCGTCGCCATGTCGAGCACGGCACTCGCGATGCGCCTCCTCTCCCAGCGGGGCGAGATCGATACGCCACACGGACAGCTCTCCGTGGGCATCCTGCTCTTCCAAGATCTCTGCGTCGTACCATTCCTGCTCGCAGTCCCGATCCTCGCCGCGCGCGGCGCCGACGCGTCGAACGTGGTGCTCGAGCTCGTGCAGGCGTTGGCGGCGCTGGCAGCATTCTTCGTCGTAGCGCGCTTCCTGCTCCCGGGCTTGCTGGATCGCGCGGCGCGCCTGCGCTCCCGCGAAGTCTTTACAATGGTGGCGATCCTCTCCGTCGTCGGGTCGGCGGTCATCGCCGAGCGCCTCGGACTCACGCTCTCGGTGGGTGCATTCGTGGGCGGGCTCGTGCTCGCGGCGACGCCTTATGCCCATCAGCTCTTCGCGGAGGTCGTGCCCTTGCGCGGACTGCTGCTCGGCGTGTTCTTCACCGCGGTAGGAATGCTGTTCGACCCGCGCGTGGCAGCCGAACATTGGTTGGGGATCACGGCATACGCGGCGGGCGTCGTCGCCCTCAAAGCGGGATTCGTGGCGGCGATCGTCGCGCTGGCATTGCGCCAAGGCGTGCGCCTGGGTGTGCTCACCGGGCTCACGCTGGCTCAGACCGGGGAGTTCTCCTTTGTCCTCGCTGCCGCCGCCGCGCAGGCATCGATCCTGGACGCTGGGCTGCATCAGATCTTCATCGCGGGTTCAATCGTCACCCTGCTCGCAACACCGTTCCTGATCCGGGCGGCGCCGTCGATCGCGAGCTTCCTCGATCGGCGCGCGGAACGTTCACCCACCTCCGAGCCCGAAGCAGGCCTGCCGCAGGACCACGTCGTCCTGATCGGCTTCGGGCTCGCTGGCAAGAATCTGGCGCGGGCGTTGCGGGCGCGCGGGATCCCCTACAGCGCGATCGATGCCAACGCCATATCGGTTCGCACCGCCCTCGCGCGTGGCGAGCCCATCCTCTACGGCGACGCCACGCGCGTCTCCCTGCTCGAGCGCGCGGGGATTCGGCGTGCGCACCTGATCACTGTCGCGGTCTCGGACCCGATTGCAACGCGCGAAATCGTCGCCCGCGCCCACACCCTCGCCCCCGAGATTCCGATTCTCGCGCGCACGCGCTGGGTCCGCGAGGTCGACTCGCTCGAGAACGCCGGCGCCACCAAGGTGATCGCCGAAGAGCTCGAATCTACCCTCGAGTTGATGGGAGCGGCGCTCCAGCACTTCGGCGTTCCCGAAGAGTCGATCGCGCGCTTCGCAGCCGAGCTGCGTTCTGAGGGCTACGAGTTCCTGCGCGACCCCGATACGATCCTCGACCCGTGGCTGGTGGAGCTCCTCGAAGAGGTCGCTTCCCATTGGGTAAACGTGCCAGCTTCGTTCGAGGGCGAGGGCTCGCTATCGGAGCTCGGTGTGCGCGCCCAGACGGGCGCGAATGTCGTCGCGGTCGCTCGCGCGGGCAGCACCACACCCAACCCCGACCCGTCTTTCCGCGTTCACGCCGGCGACCGACTGCTGGCGCTCGGAACCCCAGATGCCATCGAGCGCCTGGAGGCGCTGCTCCGGAGGTCGAACCAGCCGCTCTCGTAGAAGCCTCGATGGCCTCAGCGGGGCTTTAGCTGAACCAGGATCGTGTCGTTCCCGTTGGTCCACTCCCGCCAGCGGTCCGCCAGTGCATACTTCTCGCGGAAGCCCGCTTCGACGTAGGCCTCGGACCGCATCCGCTCGAACAACAGGGCCCGAAACTTCGAGTTCCGCCCCCTCCGCTTGAGTTCCACGTCCGGGTTCCTGCGCATCTGAGCGAGCCACTCGCGGTCGGGGCGGTTCGCGCGAATCCAGACGGTCCGACCGTCGTCGAGGGACCAAAGCGTCGTATACAAGTCGACGCCGCTGAAATCGAAGGTCCGCAGCACTGCGATGTCCTGCCCCGCCGATTGGACCGCGGACCACCCCGCCAACAGGGCGAGGGCGGCGACGACAGCGAGCAAAGTGCTTCCTTTCATGCCAACGTCTCGATTCTCACGCGGAATGTCCTCGAACCTCTTTTCGGCCAGCCGCAGAGCCCGCTGAACCAACGCCATCCCCAGATCAAGCAGCGGCGACTCTGCAGACCGTTGGACCGCGCAGGCCGATGCAGGACCCGTCATTAGGGGTTGGACCGAGCTCTCCGAGGCGACGAGCCGCGGCCGGGGGTCGTCCCCAGCGCTGTTGGGTCGGGGATTCCGAGGCCGACGCGGAGGTGCTAAACCGATCGGGCGCACGAATCGCAACGCGCCCGATGGAGTATGATCCGATGCCAATGGCGGCCTGCCCCTCCTGCGAACACGACAATCCGATCGATTCGCGCTTCTGCAACAGCTGCGGAAGCTCGCTCGAGCTGGTGTGCCCGGGTTGCGAACAGCGAAACCCGCCGGCCGCGCGCTTTTGCAACGGCTGCGGAGCCTCGCTCGAGACGGCCGCCCCCGTCCACACAGCCGGTCCGGCGCCCCGCGACTACACGCCGAAGCACCTGGCCGACAAGATTCTGCCCAGCAAAAGCGCGCTCGAGGGCGAGCGCAAGCAGGTGACGATCCTGTTCGCCGACGTGAAGGGCAGCATGTCGCTCGCCGAAAGGGTCGACCCGGAGCAGTGGCACGGGGTGCTCGACGGCTTCTTCACCGTTCTGGCCGAAGGGGTGCACCGCTTCGAAGGGACGATCAACCAGTACACCGGCGATGGCATCATGGCGCTCTTCGGGGCGCCGATTGCGCACGAGGACCACGCCCAGCGCGCCTGCTACGCCACCCTCCGGATGCGCGACGACCTCGAGCACTATGCGCGCGAGGTGAAGCGCGAGCACGGGCTCAGCTTCTCGGTGCGGGTGGGCCTGCACTCGGGCGACGTGGTCGTTGGCCGCATCGGCGACGATCTGCGCATGGACTACACCGCTCAGGGACACACGGTGGGGCTGGCCGCGCGGATGCAGGAGCTGGCGTCGCCGGACACCGCGTACCTGAGCGACGACACTGCGAAGCTCGTCGCCGGCTACTTCGAGCTCGAAGACCTGGGTGCATTCGCGGTCAGTGGCGTGAAGGATCCGGTTCCGGTCTACAAGCTCCAGGGCGTCGGCTCCGTCAAGACGCGCTTCGATTTTTCTCGAGCGAGCGGACTCAGCCGCTTCGTCGGGCGCGATGACGACATGAACATCCTGGATACGGCTCTCGTTCACGCGCGCGAGGGCAACGGCCAGGTCGTTGGCATCGTGGGGGACGCGGGCGTTGGCAAGAGCCGGCTCTGCTTCGAGTTTCTGGAGCGCTGCAGGGCAGAAGGCTTCCGGGTGATGCAGGGGAGTGGGGTCGCCCATGGCAAGAACCTTCCGCTGCTGCCGATCTTGCAGGTCTTTCGCGAGTACTACGGCATTCACGAGCAGGACACCGACCGACAGGTGCGCGAGAAGATTGCGGGCCGCATGTTGTTGTTCGACGAGGAGTACCGCGACGTGCTCCCGACGCTGTTCGAGTTCTTCGGTGCGCCGGACCCCGAGAACCCCGCACCCCGAATGGACCCGGAGGCGCGCCAGCGCCAGCTCTTCGGCGTGCTGCGCCGAGTCGCCCAGCGGGACACCACCCAGGGCTCGATGGTCACCCTGATCGAGGACCTGCATTGGATCGATGGCGCGAGCGAAGCCTGGGTCGAGCAGTGGGTCGACGCGATCGCCGGTAGCCAAAATCTTCTGATCGTGAACTTCCGCCCGGAGTACCGGGCCGACTGGATGCAGAAGTCCTGGTACCACCAGCTCCCACTCGCACCTCTCGGGCCCGAGGCAACCCGCGAGCTGCTCGACGATCTGCTTGGCGCTCACCGGAGCATCGAGGGGCTGGCCGAAGCGATCCACGCGCGAACCGCCGGAAACCCTTTCTTCACCGAGGAGGTCGTGCACTCTCTCGTCGAGTCGAGTCACCTGGCGGGTTCGAAGGGGAGCTACGAGTTGGTCACACCGGTGGAGCGGCTCCAGGTTCCCACCCGCGTACAGCCACTGCTCGCGGCGCGCATCGACCGGCTACCGGAGCGCGAGAAGGGTGTGCTCCAGACCGCCGCGGTGATTGGCCAGGAGTTCCCGCAGCCGATACTCCACGCGATCGCAGAGCTCGACGGCAGCGAACTCGACGACTCACTGCGCGCGCTCAAGAGCCGAGAGTTCATCTTCGAGGCTTCGCTCTTCCCCGTGGCGGAGTACGAATTCAAACATCCGCTCACCCAGCAGGTTGCGCTCGATTCCCAGCTGCGAGAGAGGCGCCGCAAAATGCACCGCGCGGTCGCCAGCACGGTCGAGGCCCTCCACTCGGACAAGCTCGACGAGCAAGCGGCACTGCTCGCCCACCACTGGGAGGAAGCCGGCCAGTCGCTCACGGCCGCCCACTGGCACCGCCGCGCGGCCGAGTGGGCTGGTACGAACGACATCGCCGAATCGCTGCGCCATTGGCAGCGAGTGCGGGAGCTGATCGCAGACTCGCCGGAAGCCCCCGAGTCGCCCGAGCTCGGCGCCGAGGCCTGCCGCCAGGTCCTCGCCTACGGCTTCAGGCTGGGGCTCGTGGAGGAAGAGGAGGCGCGCGCCTTCGACGAAGGCAAGCGCTGGGCCGCCCAGAGCGGCGACGTGCGCGCCGACGGCCTACTCGAGAGCAACTACTCGATCGCGGAGACCACGTCGGGAAAGCTCGAGCGTGGCGTCGCGCATGCGCTCGAGGGCACGCGGCTGCTCGCACAGACCGACGAGCCGGAGTTGCGCGCGATTGCGGTGTGGACCTCGATCTATCCACTGCAGGTGGTGGGGCGCTTCGCCGAGGCGACGGAGTTTCTGGAAAAGCTGATCGAAGACACGCGCGGGCACCCGGAATGGGGATTCGACATGTGGCGCCTGAGCGCCTTTACCTGGGGCCACTTCATGCTCGGCGGCGTGACGGTCCTGCAGGGTGGTCTCAGCGACGCCCAGCAGCTGCTGGATCGGGCCGTCGAGCTCGCCCGACAGCACGGGGACACGGAGAGCGAAGGCTGGGCGCAACTCTGGATGGTCGACCTCGCGCTGGTCGCCGGCGACCCAGACCGCTCGATGGGGCCCGGGCAGCGCGGCCTGGAAATCGCCGAGAAGATGGGGAGCGTCTACTCGCGGGCTATCGCCTACCTGCGCCTGGGCGCCGCGCATCTGCTCAACGAGCGCTGGAAGCCGGCGGTCGAGAGCTTGGAACAGTCGCTCGACATCATGCGCGGGAATCGAACGGCGCTCGAGCTCGAGGCGCGGGCCCTGGCCTGGCTCGCGGAAGCGGTGCTGGGTACGGACGACTTGACCCGCGCGCACGATCTCGCACATGAGGCGGCAACCCTCTGGCGAGAAAGGGGCGCCCGACAGGACGGCGCGTTCGCGCAGCTCTCCCTGGCCCGGGTGCTGCTCTCGCAGCAGGGCGCGGATGCCGCCGAGACGATTCGCACCGCGCTCGACGCCGGTGACGAGGTCACTGGCAAGGACGGCGTGTGCAACCTGCGCCCGCTCCTATTGGTCGAGCGCGCGAAGCTCGCCGGCCTCGAGGGCGATGCAGACGCCCGCGACCGCCACCTGCGCGCGGCACTGCCCCTCTTCGAGGCGATGGGGGCACCGCTGCGCGTGCGGCAGGTCGAGGCGCTGCTGGCGGGCTGAGCGCGTGCGCGTTGGGTTCGCCCCTGTATCCGGCTCGGGGCGATGCGCGCCAGCCACGCTCAGAACCGCGATGCTGGAGGCGAACAAGGTCACTGAGGCCCGAAATAGCGGCTTCGAGCACTTACACGATTGCGTGATGCGCCCTGCGCCCGGTTGGGTAGAAGTCACTCCAAATCCACCAGAGTTTGCGTTCCGCCTGACACCAGCTGCCGCCGGGGTGCACCCTGGATCGCGTGGGTGGTGCTGGGATGCAACGGATGACTATGCGGAGAGTTTTCACGAACCACCCGTCAAAGGCCAGAGACGAGGATCGGGGGGGGGACAGGTCCGGACGGAACCACCTGGTGGATCGCCACCAAAGGTGGGGTAGTGGCGGCGCTAGAGAACGCAGGTGCTGTAGACGAATTGGCGCCGCATTTCGTCGTCGAGCGCGAATACATTGAGGCGCAGCTTGTCGTCCGTGTAGCGGTCCAGTCGCATGTAGCCCGGCGCGGCCAGGGACATCAGGTCCGAGTTCATCTCCCGGACGAAGTCGACCTTCTTCACGCTGCCCGCGCCGCTGATGGCGTGCACCACACCCGTGGGGTCTACGTGCACCTGGAGGCTGTGCTCGTGGCCGGCGGCCACGAGCGTGGGCATCCCGGGGCGGAAGATCAACTTCGCGCCATCGATGTACTGCTGGTAGTTCGCGCTCATCAGGTCCGTATCCGTGACTCCCAGGATCCGGGAAAGGGGAAAGATCGAGCCAATCCCCGGCAGGGGAATCCATAGATCGCGGTGGAAGACGCGCAGCGGAAAAAGGTGTTCGCGCCACGGGAAGTATCCGCCGTGGGGGCCGCTCGTGATCATTGGAGCGTGGCTCACGAAAATCACTTCACGGTCCGCGGATTCGGCGAAGATTTCGTCTATCCGCGTCAGAATTACTCCCTCGCCGGCTGCGAGACTGCAGTGAGACTGTGCCTGGCCGTCGGGATTCTCGATCTGATAGATGGCCGCCCAGAGGTCGACGAACATGAAGCGGAGCGATCCGCCGAAGTCGACCACGTCGGGGCCCGCGCAGGTGCCCGGCGGGTGGACCGAGATGTTGGGCGCGCGCGAAGAAAGGAACTCGACCTGGGTGTTGGCAACCTCCCAGCCTCGCTTCGCGCTTCCCTGGTCCCAGTCATGGTTGCCTAGGGCGAAGAACCCCCGGGCCTCGCCGATAGCCGCGATCTGCGCCTCGAGTACCCGGATGCCGTGTGCGCGACCCGGCTCGCCGGGAAGCTCGAGGCCCGCCGGGTAGACGTTGTCTCCCAGAACGACGACGGCCGTGCGCTCGGCCCCCAGCTCTTCGACTGCCTCTGCCACATCACGCTGCAACGCTGACAGCACGGGGTCGATAAGGGGGTCGGGGACGCCCGGCCGAGCGTCGGGCAGCTCTGGCGCGCCGGCGTCGCCGATGAAGAAAACAGATCGATCGACGGCCGCTTTCGTGGAACAGACGATCGGGGGCGAAAAGTCTGGGTAGACGTCGTGCTGGCAGGCAGCGAGCGCCGTCGCAGCCCCGAGCGTTGCCACAAGAGCGGCCATCCGGCGCAAGAGGTCGAAGGGATCCGAGCGTTGCAAGGGGGCAGCATGATCGCAGAAAAAGCTGGCCCCCGCCTATTCGAGAGCTGGAGACGGCCGCCTGATCTCGCAGTCCGCGAATGGGCAGGTCACGCCCATCAGATCATAGCGTCCGGATCCGCCGGTCCAGACGGATTGCGATTGGCGATCGAGTTGACGCCAGCAATGCTTCCCGGGGAGGAACCCATGCGCCTCTTCGAGGCGATGGGGGCACCGCTGCGCGTGCGGCAGGTCGAGGCGCTGCTGGCGGGCTGAGCGGGTGCCCGCACCAACGGAACAACCACCTCCTCGTCCGTCCGCACTCTCAGCCCACCGATGAACACGCCCCTCTCGTGTCGTATGAAGTGAGAGCCCTACGAGTCCCCATTCGCCCCTGTGTCGGGTGCGCAGCGACACCTGATGCGCACCAGCACGAAGAGAAACGCGATGCCTGAGGCCAGCAGCGTCAACTGGCCCGGCTCCGGAAGCCCGACGAGGGGCGCGAGCTCGTCGTATGCGTTGAGCTCCGGCCCGCTCAGCGTCGCGAGGCTCAGTGGGAACTGCTCGAATGGGTCGCTCTCGAGATCGTAAAGCTCGGGGCCGAACCTTTTGTGGATGAGCTTGTATCGCTCGCCGCGGGCGGCGCGTAGCCAGGGATCAGCGGGTGGACCGCCGTTGGGGAGGAACCACTCGGAGAACACGTAGTTTCGGATCGTCGCGGCGACGGGGTCGGCCAGATAGGGGTAGAACGAGACCGACTCAGGAGTCGATGCCTGGACGCCCGCGATCTCCATCACGGTGGGAAAGAGATCCACAGCCTCTACCAGATCGTTGGAGATCGTCCCTACGATGCCCGGAGCGACCGCCTGCCCCGCGACGATGAGCGGTACGTTGACACCACCCTCGTACGCGGTTCCCTTGGAGTGGTCCGCGGTGAAGGGGAGTTCAACGGCACTTGCTGGTGTGCCGTTGTCGCTCACGACGAACACCGTGGTGTCCGTCATGTCGATTGCCGAAAGAAGCCTTCCCAGCTCCGTATCGAGGGCTTCAACGGCCGCCTTGTGGCACGTGACCGCCGGCGCCTGGCCGATGCACTCGCCATCGAAAGTGTGAAGATCCAGGGGTGGCTCGTGATACGGCACGTGGGCCGCGTTGTAACCGACCCAGAGGAAGAACGGCTCCGTTCCCTGGAGCTGAGCGATCGCCTCGTTCGTGGTGTCTGTAGTCATGTAGGTGTTGGAGAGCGCACAGGCTCCGTTCACGCACTTTTCCCAATTGAAATAGTTGAGGCCGCTGAGCCCTGTCACGCTGCCGCCCGGATTGCCGATCGACCCCGCGTGGTAGTCGAATCCCGAATCGAGGGGATGAAGAGGTTGATTCACATCAGCGCCGGCCACGTGCCACTTTCCCACCGCGGCGGTCCGGTATCCGTTCGCACCGAGGAGGTTTGCCATGTTCGGCGACAAGGCATCGAGGCCCTCGAACCTGTCGGGATCCGACCCGTTGACGAAGATGGCTGCTCCCACTCCGTGGAAGACGGGATGGGTTCCCGTCAGCGCCGACGCCCGGAAAGGCGAACAGGCGGGATATGCCCAGAAGGTGTCGAATCGCAATCCTGACGCCGCCAGCGAATCGATGTTCGGCGTGGGGCCCGCCGTGCCCCACCCAAAGTCACCAATGCGGTCTATTCCGATGTCGTCCATCACCACGACGACGATGTTCTGAGCGCGCGCCGACGCGGCATCGACAATTGACAGAGCCAAAACGGCGAGTGCGACAGGCAGCACCTTCACGAGCATGCGTATCATACTTCACTACGTGTCCTCAGATGAACCTGTCCGCCGAATGTCCGCGATGGTCGCGAGGGATTTCGATTGGTAACCAGCTGAAAGAAGCGAGGTCTGGAGGCGGCGACCGGATTCGAAGAAGTGTTCACGCTAATAAATCCAAGGGGTTAGGTCCCCTGAAACTGTCCGCGAACTGTCCGCGCGAAAGAAACTCAGGAAAACGGCGGATGCAACGCGTTACCGTGTCTCGCGAGCGCGCACCTCCCCCTGCTCGAGGCGAGCCCGCGACTGCCAGCCCATCAAGCCGCTCACACCGCTCCCCAGAGGCTACTGCTTGCACCTGATCCGGCGCGTGGTCTCCAGGCTTCCGGCGTTGGTGCTCACGGTGACGAAGACGTCGCCCGTGTTGTTGCGTGTCGGCACGGCGGAATCAGCACAGTTCTGGGGGCCGTCGTATACGACTCCGAACTTCACGTGCGTTGCCTCCCCCTCGTTGCAGACGACTCCACTCTTGTTTCTGCTGAGGATCACGTCTCCGTCGTCGTCCACCATGAGAATGCTCAGGGAGGTAGGCCCGGAGCTGGCGCCCTTGGGGCAGCTCCCTGGGGTGGCATCCTGGGTATCGAGGATCACGCTGACAGTCTTCGAGAGAGTCGATCTCTTTCCCCCAGTTCCCACGTTTCGGAGTGCTGCGACGTTGCCCGCCGGCACGATGTTTGTCGGAACGCAAAGGCAGCCCGAGGCTGGCGGTGTGGCCGTGGGTGTCGCGGTGGGCGTCGCTGTCGGCGTCGGGGTAGGTGTCGGCGTCGCGGTCGGCGTCCCTACAGTCACCGTCACAGTAGAGAGAAAATCCCCAAAAATGCAGAGGGCGGCGATCGGTTCGAACGTAGCCGTATTGGTCGTCGTTTCGGTCAACGTTGTCGTTCGACTCAGCGTTTCCCCGCTCGTTTCGCCGATCACTCCGAGCTTGTCATCGATCACCAACGCGGTGCCGCCAATAAAGTCATAGGTGTAGGTCACCTCTTGCCCCGGTTCGGCGGTACAAGACTTCTGCGGTTCACTTCCGCCTACCGAGCAATTCTTGTCTATGGAGCAAAAGTCATCGAAAGGGGTTGAAGTAGCCGTGGGCGTTGGCGTGACCGTGGAAACGACGTTGACGACCATTGCGTCGTGGAAGATCAGATCCGAAGCTGGCACCGCCAGGCCCGTTTCGATGATGGCGTCGGTACTGGTAATGATGGCTGACAGTGCTGCGACTTCGGAGAAGGGCTCAGAGTCCTTGTGGAACTGGAGCACGCCCGCGAGGAACGAGTCGCCGGGTAAGATGCCCTCGGCGAATCTCTGAAGAGTGTGAGCGCTGAAGTTCCGGATCACGTTCCCGTTTACGAAAGGCAGCTGCGGGCTGGAGGCGACGGTGAAGGGCGGTGAGTAGCCGAGGCACGCGTGGGAATAGTAGTTGTAGTAGCAACTGGTCCGCGAGAAAGCATTGTAGAAGCTCCCGCCCGAGGGATTGCCGTTTTGCCGCGGACCCGCCCCCTGGAAACGCAGCAGGCTCCACTTGCCAGAGGCGAGCAAGTCGCTGGCGTCGACACTCAAGGCGACAATGGACAGCCGGCACGGGCCAGCAAGAGCCCCGGGATTGGGGCATGGGTCTTGGGTGTTGGTGTTGGTGACGTAGATCCCGGCGGTGATTGTCTCCGACGCGCTGTAGACAACCGTACTCGCCGCCAAGCTCTGGGCACCAGCGCTCGTCTGGAAACCGTTGGTGAACCACAGTAGGTCGATCGTCGCGTTCGCACCCGCTGAGCTTGCAAAGCCGACCAGTGCAGCGAGACTCCCGACTAGCCGTAGCAGGGCTCGCGTGGTCCCATCTCGTCGATTCTCATTGGTGGGCAGTAGTAGCCTTCGCATCAGCATTCGGGTGCGCATCCCAGCACCCCCCACGCACCCTACTGTGAACCCTTGCGGGAGCTGGGTCAACCACCATTGACGGATAGATCGACCCCCGTTGGGTCGGCTCTACGCGCTCTGCGGACGCCGCAGCCACACCACCGCCACGAACGCGAGTAGCGCACACATCGCAAGAAGCGTGCGCGGGCCGAGTGCCGCAACGGTGGCGAGGCGGCAGTCCTCGGCTTCGAGGTGAAACGGCGGCGTAAACGTCGGCTACATGTCACCCGTGCAGCTCGCTCCGGTGAAGAAGATGCTGGCGTTTCCGACCAACTGGTTCAGTCTCGCAGTGATCCGCGCGATCCTGCCTTGGTGTACAAAGAACAGGTGGTTCTCCACGCCCGATAGCCCCGAAGCAGTCCCACCGTTGTCGGCCCGTCCGACCCTCGTGCCGTCGGCGTCGTAGACAGCCGTACAGAAGGCGTCGGTTTGTGCATTAGCTGTAACGGGAACGAGCAGCGCCACGGCAAAGAGCAGACTTCGAATCATCGGGTGCCTCCCAAGCACCCCCTACGCGACCCCAGTGTGAACCCCTTGCGGAGCCGCGGTCGAGCTTCCCCTTCGCGCGAGTCGGTTGCGTTGTGTTGTGTGTGGCCAGCTGACTGGGGGCGGATTGGGGCGGGACGGTGCGGTGTCAGCAGCTGCAGCGCGTTGTTGGGCGGCTGGCGCACTTCTCAACGGCGGAGAGACAGTTCTTCGAAGTCAACAAGATCAGAGCGGGGCTATCAGAACACCGAAAAGGAACAGGACACGATGGATAGACCTGGCGGACCCGAAAACGACGACGCCACCGCGGCCGAGCCCACCAAGATCCAGTAGTCGAACCCTTTCAATTGGCAGCCACCGCCGCCCGCGCAAATCAAGATCACCCCGGAGCTGTTAGCCGAGGCTGACCGTATGGATGCGGCGGTGCGTGAAGAGAAGCCAACACCAAAGCCGTGAGTGACTCGTCACGGGTCGCTGGGAGCGCACTGTGGTACGGCGCCCTGTTAGGCAGCGGCCTCACTCTTCTCGCGGAACTGGAACCGACACCAACTGGAAGAAATTGATGCCCGCAACGAGGAGCACCAAGGCCACCCCCGCAAGGTACGGAGCGGGGCCGCGGCCGAAGGGAAGCCCTGCCACGTTCGCGACTTGGAGAAGGAGGATCGCCGCCCCGAAGGAGAACCAAAAACCGCGCGGGCGGGCCGCCACCATGCGCCAGGCAATGTGCCGAACACACTACCACGGGGAGATTGGAGGGCGCTGTGGCGCCACGTCTGCCGTAACGCCTTGATTGTTAGACGGCGAGCCTCTAGACCGGGATCAAGAATGTTGCTCCGGCGACGAGCAGTGCTAGGGAAACAATGGTCGCGTGGGCAGTGTGGCCCTGGAAGCCGAGGCCGGCAAGAGACAGCACCATGATGGAGGCCGCGGTAGCGTGAATCTCAGTCACGGCGAACCACGGCGCGCCGCCGTTAATCCATGGCCCGAGGGCGACGCTTGCTCCGGTGGCCAAGCTTATCGAAAAGAAGAGAACTCGTCGGTCGAAGAAGTGGTCGCGGAAGGAGACAACCGAACCGGGACTGTCGCCAACGAGAACAGTCGCATTGACGAAGGTCAATCCCGGAAGCGAGAGCGCCCAGAGAAAACGAATGGGCGTCCATGCGACGTTCCTCGCGCCCCAGAAGCCCCACCACTGAAGGGCAGCGATTAGGAGGAGCGCAAAGATCCACGCGGCATGGACCCAATATCTCCTCCTGTGATCCAACGCGGGTGAAAGCCCGCTCAGCAGACGCCCTACGATCAATGCGTTCAGCAGAGCGTTCGCCACGGACACATACTCGAAATGTGACAAGAGCCGATCCCGCCGTTTGACTTGTTAATCCGCCGCGAGTCTACCGCCCAGCTCCGCACGATGCTGCCGCATGACTCGTGGGTGCTCGGTCCTACCCCCGAAATATTTCGTTGAGCAAGTCTGAAGCCCCATATCGACATCGTAACTCGCCCACTTCCCCCCGTGGCCCCCTCGTTCTCCCACCACCACATCCACACCACTTCCGAACCACTTGCAAACCCTTTCCTTCCACCACCGCGAACACCCTTTCCACACCGACGGCAACGTCATCCGCACGTACACGTGCACACCAACTTAATTTGATTGCCAGTTGTTAAGTAACATTCGAGTTGACGTCTTATGTGTGTTGAGCTACGTCAGCAGCAGACGGCAATCATGCCGATCAACGGAGAACTCGATGGCAGAGGACGACGATTAAGTGAAAACAGTGGAGGTTGAAGACAAAGACTGGGCCGCACGACGCGCCCAGAGAGATGCTCAGACGCGAGAAAACTTCAAGATCGCGAACGCAGGATGGGGTGGCCCTGAGCAATTGGCCGAAGCTGTGAAAGTGGCGGAGCCCGGGTGGGGCGGTGTTCCTCGACTGTTTAGCTTTGGATGGTTCGGGAAGGTCTACGTCGCCTATCACGATCGCTCTAGCGACCGCGTTCTGTCTCGATTAGTGCCTCCACAGGCCCGTTATGAGCGCCTGGCGTGGGTCAAAATGTCCCATCAGCGTCCATCTGTAACTGTGGGTGCTCCCCGCCCCACCGACAACGCCCCGCGGAGAGTGAAGCTCTAGCTCGCTCTCGTGGCGTCTGGCCAAAAGCCCTTAGGTAGCCGTGAGCGGCCGAGCTTCGGTCAAAAAAAGATCGGCCCGGACTCGTCTGACACCGAATCGGACCGACCGGCCGCCGAGCGTGAATACCCACAAGTGCTGAGCCTGCTTCTGGAACCCGACGGTTGCGGCCAGCCTAACACGAAGAGGGCATAAACCTACGTGTTTTTTGAACCCCTAAAAAGGATCGGCCCGCACTCAGCACTTTCGGGGGGTTGAGCCCGGGCCGACCGGCCGCAGGGCGTGATATCCACAGCTGATTGAGCCAGCCCAAGACAGGCCCAACGCGCTGGACCCGCGGTTGCAGCCAGTTTAGCCAGCCCAGCCTCGATTCGCAGAGAAGCCCCCGATCAATCCGAGCCCTCCACCTCCCCTTTTGCCTTGTGCTCCGCCGCGGTCAAGGTGGGGCGCCTACATGGGCCACACCGAGAGCAAGACCCTACGCGAAGCTCGACAGCTCGGGTCTCGTCGGCGTGCTCAGGCCCGCCAAGTAACCGAGGCTTGAGGAGGGGGCGCCCACCCCCTCCCACCCTCCCCATCGAACACCCCAGCGAACCCACTAGCGCGGACCTCCGCGGAACTGCCACGGCGCGGCGGGTGTAGCCTTAGACCCACGCAGACTCTCTCGGGTGTAACACCATTACCGCTACAAAAGTGTCCGCACTGTCCGCGGACTGTCCGCAGCCAAAAGTCGCCTTTTCAACTAGCTGATTTTGTTAACCTTTTGGAGGCGGCGACCGGATTCGAACCGGTGATCAGGGCTTTGCAGGCCCGTGCCTTACCACTTGGCTACGCCGCCGGGAACCGGCCCGGGCGCCGGGGCCGGCGCCTTGGAAGCATTGGGGTAACGCGTCCCCTGGCCGGCGTCAATTATTCCTGGATTAGAGCTCGGGCAGCAGGTGCTCGGCACCGTCGATCCGCAGGAAGGGCCGATCCTCGCCTTCCACCGCGTTGAGCAGCTCAGCCTGGGCGGAGTGGCTGAAGCGGGCCAGCAGGCCGTGGCGACTAAGCGCCGGCTTCACCCGACAGAGCAGCGCATCATCGTGCGGCGAGGGGTGGAGGGTGGACACGTCGAGTGGCTCGGTGGTGCGATCGGAGAGGGTGAGCGTACCGCTGGGCGGATCGAACTGGCGCACGAAGAAGCCCGCCTCTTCGAGCTCGATCTGCCCCCGGAAGTGGCCCAGGGTGACGACGTAGACATCTTCCCCTTCAGAGCCAGCACCCGGCAGGAAGCGGACGCCGCGATCGAAGACTTCGCGCAGGCGCCGGTTGCGGATGGGTTGACCCTCGTGGGTCCAGTGGCCGTCGTGGTGAAGCACGAGGCCGAAGGGGCGCAGCGGAGGGGGACCGCGACCCGCCATCGCTCACTGCTCGGTGGGCGTCTCGGCGGCAAGCGTCTCGGGCTCGGCGGATCCGTCGGGCTTCACGCGAAAGATCCCGACCAGGTCGTAACGATTCCAGAGCACCACGCGCGTGATCGATTCGCCGTCCTCACCGCGGTAGAGCCACTTCTCGTTCCAACGAGCGCCGTAGTCCTCGAAGGTGCGCGGATCGTTGACGCTTCCCACCTGGTCGGTGGGCGCCCCGAGCCGCTTCCAGACCTGACCGCGATCGAGACTCACCGGTCGCACTCACCGCCGATCATATTGAGAAAGTCGAAGGTCGGGATCAAATCCGCGAGCAGCGCCCCCTTGAGCATCGCACCCATCGGGGCCAGGTTGACGAAGCTGGGCGGTCGGCAGCGCACTTTGACCGGAACGGCGGAGCCGTCGGAGACCAGGTAGAAGCCGAGCTCGCCGTTCGCGCTCTCGATCGCGAAATAGCCCTCCCCTTCCGGAACCAACGGGCCCTCGGTGACAGACTTGAACTGGGCGATCAACTCCTCCATGCGGTTGAAGACCTTCCCCTTGGCGGGCCAGCGGACCCGCGGGTCGTCGACGTTGACCGGACCGGGCCCGAGCTTCCCCAGCCGGTCCAGGCATTGCTCGACGATGCGCAGGCTCTGATGCATTTCCTCCACGCACACCAGGTAGCGGTCGTAGTTGTCGCCCACCTCTCCAATCGGGATGTCGAAGTCCAGCTCCTCGTACACCAGGTACGGCTCGGTCTTCCGCACGTCGAGCCCGACGCCCGCCGAGCGCAGCATCGGTCCGGTCACCGCGTAGCGGATGCAATCTTCCTTGGATATGACGCCCGTGTGCTTCAGACGGTCGACGAAGATCCGGTTGCTGGTGATCACATCGTCGAAGTCGACCAGCAGCTTGCGAATCTGTGCGATGAAATCATGCGCGGTGGGCGGAAAGTCCGGCGACATGTCGTGCTTGACGCCACCGATCCGGATGTAGTTCGAGGTAACCCGCGCTCCACAGAGCATTTCCATCAGGTCCCAGCAGAGCTCGCGCGCCTGGATGCCGTAGAGAAACGGCGTCATCGCCGCCAGCTCCAAGCAAGCGGCGCCGCAGCGCGTCAGGTGGTCTGCCACCCGAGAGATCTCGCCCGACATGACACGCAGCCACTGACAGCGTTCGGGGGTCTCGATCCCGAGCAGCTTCTCCACCGCCAGGCAATAACCGATGTTGGCGAGGATGGCGGAGTTGTAGTTCAACCGGTCGGTGTAGGGGATGGCCTGGTACCAGGTTCCGCTCTCGCATTCCTTCTCGAAGCCGCGGTGCAGGTAGCCCACCTGAATGTCCAGATTGACGATGCTCTCGCCATCGAGCTCGATCAGAAACTTGACGGTTCCGTGGGTCGCCGGGTGCGACGGCCCCATATTCAGGATCTGGTGCTCGGTGTGCAGGTCTCGCTCGAAATCCTCTTCGAGATTCGCGGGGCGATCGGGAAACGAGGGAGACTGAGTGGCCATCGGCTAGTTCCTGGGACCCACCAGAGGCTGCCGCCTCTCCTTGGGATAATCCTTGCGCAACGGGTGCCCTTCGAACTCGTCGTAGAGCAGGATCCTGCGCAGGTCGGGATGGCCTTCGAAGCGGATTCCGTAGAGGTCGAAGACCTCGCGTTCCATCCAGTTGGCCGAGGCGAACAGCTCCGTCAAGCTGGGGATCTCGGCGGTCTCTTCTGCCACGGGCGCCTTGATGCGGACCCGCTCGTTGAGCTTGGTCGAGTAGAGGTGATAGACCACTTCGAAGCGCGGCGTTCGGCCGAGGTAGTCGACGGCCGTCAGGTCCATCAGCATGTCGAAGTTGACTTCATCGCGCAGGAACCGCATCACATCACGGATGCGACCGGGTTCGACCACTGCGGTTGCATCACCCAGTTGTGCGTGGGTCCTCGCAACTGCCTCGGGCAGCTCGCCGATCAGGCAGCGCAGCGCCGACGAACCGAAGTCATCCATCAGCCGCCCTTCCCCGCCCGATCGTATTCTCCGCGCAAGAAATCCAGCCGACGCTTGAGCAGGTGTTCGGGCACCAGCAGCTGCTCCTTCTCGAAGTTCATCGAGGCCCGATCGTAGGTAGAGATCTCGACCTCACGGCTCATCACGATCGCCTCTTCGGGGCAGGCCTCCTCGCACAGGCCACAGAACATGCAGCGCGACATGTCGATGTCGAAGGCTTCGGGATAGCGCTCGATCGCAGCGCCCTCGAGCTCTCCGGGAACGATGCTGATGCAGTCGGTGGGACAGGCGAATTCGCACAGGCCGCAGGCCACGCAGCGCGGCTGGCCGTTGTCGAGCTGTACGAGCACGGGCATGCCGCGGAAGGCATCGGGGTAGTCGACACGCTCCTCCGGATACTGCACCACGAAGTCCGTTCGGTTCTTGCCGGTAACGAAGCCGCGAAGGTTGCGGAAGAAGTGCCCGCTCGTGACGGCGAGGCCCTTGACGATCATCGGTATGTAGAGCCGCTCGAGCCATCCGAGCTTCTCGTGACGCTTGACCTTGATCACCTGGCCGGGCATGGCCGGCAATATAGGCGAAATGCCCGATGGACCCACCCAAACGCGGTGGAAGCCCCCGGTTCAGCGCCACTGACGCGCGAACGTCTCGCCGACAACCCGGCGCGCGCGCGCAGCGAGGTCATCCGGCGCGTCCGCACCCAGCTCACGGGCGATCGAGGTCATCTCGACGAAGTCGAGCCCGCAGGGAACCATCGACTCGAAAGCGTCGAGGTCGAGATCCAGGTTCAACGCGAAGCCGTGGTAGGTCACCCAGGCGCGCAGCCCGACTCCGATGGACGCGATCTTGCGCGGCGGCTTGCCGGCCGGCTCGGCCGGGCCCGGTTGCACGAAGACTCCGGTGTAGCCGGCGAGGGTGCGCGCCGGTACGCCGAGCTCCCCCAGAGCCTCGCCGAGCGCCGCTTCGATGCGCCGCAGGAACGCGTGAACATCGCGCTCCTCGCGAGCCGAGAGGTCGAGGATCAGGTAGCCGACGAGTTGACCAGGGCCGTGGTAGGTGACGTCGCCACCTCTGGATACCCGATGCAGTGCGATGCCGCGCGCCGCGAGCTCCGACTCGCTCACCCGCAGATTGTCGGTCCCGGCGCCGCGGCCCAGGGTGACCACCGGAGGATGCTCGAGCAGCAGCAGGCCGTCCTGGCCGCCGCCCTTGCGCAGAGCCTCGACCCGCTGCTGTTGCAGCTCGAGCGCCTCTGCGTAGGGCACGGTGCCCAGCCACTCGACCGCCAAGTCCGGCAAATCTTGGTGCCTCCCCGCCCAGCGAGACCCTCCGGATAGCGCGTTCACTGCCTCTGCTGGGGCCCACGGCACTGTACCGCCCAGCGAGACGCTCCGGGTAACGCGTTCGCTCTCTGCTGGGGCCCCGCCCAGCGAGACCATCCGGGGTGACGCGTTCGCTGCCTCTGCTGGGACCCAGTTGCACTGTACCGGTCTGTGAGGCCGGAGAGGTAGCTCCAACGGCGTTGCTAGGCGTCCTCTAGGAGTTGGCGGATTCGGCGGAGGAAGCTGTTTGCTGGGGATCCGTCGACGGCGCGGTGGTCGTAGGAGAGGGCCAGGTGCATGGTGGGTCGGATCGCGATCACGTCCTGGCCGTCCAGTGTCCGGACCATGGGGCGTTTGACGATCTCTCCCATTCTCAGGATCGCGACCTGGGGTTGGTTGATGATGGCGAAGCCGTAGAGGTTTCCATCCCTCCCCGGGTTGGAGACCGTAAAGGTGCCGCCCCGGAGCTCATCGGCCGACAGGCGCTTCGAGCGAGCGCGGCTGGCGAGATCTTCGATCGCCTGGGCCAACCCCAGCAGCGAGAGCCGGTCTGCGTGTCGTACCACCGGCACCACCAGACCCTTGTCGGTTTCCACGGCGACGCCGATGTGGAGGCCGGCCTTCTCGACGATGGCGTCGTCGAGCACCGAGGCGTTGAGGCTCGGGTACTCGCGCAGGGCGCGCGCCGTCGCGTGAACGATGAACGGCAGGAAGCTCAGGCTGAACCCGTGAGATTCGAGAAACCCGCGCTTCTGGTCGTCGCGGGCGTGCACGACCGCTCCCATATCGATCTCGGCCACGGTGCCGACGTGGGGACTGGTCGCCTTCGAGTAGACCATATGATCGGCAACCAACCGGCGCAGTGGCGTCATCGGGATCACGCGGTCGCCCTCCTGGAGGGCGTAGCTCGCGAAGGTCGGCTTCTCGCTGCCCGAGTTCTGTCGGTCGTCCCCAATCCGAGACACCGGCGACGCCGGCTCGATGCTGGCGGCTCCGACAGCATCGAAGGCCGGAGAACCTCCTTCCGAACGGAGCACGACGTCTCGCTTCGTCACCCGACCGGCTGCTCCGGAAGCGGTGACGCCATCGAGGTCGACGTGCAGAGCCTCGGCAACCCTTCGAGCGAGCGGGGTCGCCCGCGGGCCGCGCTGAGAATTCTGCTCGGCAGCGGGCGGGTTCTGCGGTGGTGCCTCCAAAGCCGGCACGACGGCGTCCGCCGCGGGTACTCGTGCGGACGAGCGCCTGGCCGGAGCGCGTGGCTCGAGACGCGCGAGCTCGGCTCCCACCGGCACCGTCTCCCCCGCCGCAACCACGATCCGTTCCACCACGCCAGCCGCGGGCGATGGAACTTCGGCGTCGACCTTGTCCGTGGTCACCTCGACCAACGGCTGATCCCGCTCGACCCGATCGCCTTCTTTGACGAGCCACTCGGCCACCGTGCCCTCGACCACGCTCTCGCCCAATGCGGGTAGTACCACTGCAATCGACATTTCCCGTTCGTCCTCACTACGCCGGAGACCCTTGGCGGCCACCGTCAACTGTTCAGGGAGCGCCCTTCGGCGGCTAGGGCCGCCTCCCAGATTGCTTCGGAGAGCGTCGGATGCGCGTGAACCGTGCGCGCGAGCTCGGCCGTCGTCGCCTCGAGCTGCATGCCGAGCGCTAGCTCGGCGATCAGCTCGGTGGCACCGGCGCCCACCACGTGGGCGCCCAGGATTTCGCCGAATTCAGCATCCACCACCAGCTTGACGAACCCCGCCGGATGGTCGGCCGCCACTGCCTTGCCAGAGGCGGAGAAGGGAAACCGTCCGATGCGGACCCCATCCCCGCGGCGTTCGCGGGCCTGGGTTTCGGTCAGCCCGATCGCCGCCACCTGAGGCTGGGCGTAGATGCAAGCCGGCACGCGAGCCGCATCGAAGGGTGGGCGCTCCACGCCAGCCAGCAGCTCGACAGCCGCAATGCCTTCCTCGCTCGCCTTGTGGGCGAGCAGCGGCCCGCCGGCGAGATCCCCGATGGCCAATACGCTGGGAAGCGATGTGCGGTGCGCGGCATCGACTACGGCGAAGCCGGAGTCATCGAGCCTGACCCCTGCGGCCTCCAATCCCAGCCCTTCGGTCAGCGGTCGACGGCCCATCGCAACGAGCACGCGATCGATCGAAATCTCTTCGCGTCGGCCGTGCCGGATGTAGCCGACACGAACCTGCCCTCCCGAGGATTCCAGCTCCTCGAAACGCGCGCCGAGCACGACGTCGATCCCCTTGCGCCTAAATTCGCTCTCGAGTGTGCGTGCGACCTCCACATCCATACCCGGCAGCATCTGATCGGCCATCTCGAGCACGGTCACTCGGGCACCGTACATGGCGTACAGGTAGGCAAACTCGACTCCCACGGCGCCGGCCCCGACCACCAACAGGCGCCCGGGAACGCTGCTCAACGCCAGTGCCTCTCGCGAGGTAACGACTCGCTCTCCGTCCACCGCAACACCCGGGGGCACCCACTCGCTCGAGCCGGTGGCGAGCACGACGTGATCCGCCTCGACCGTTTGCTCGTCCGGGCCCGAGACGTCCAGCGTGTTGGCGCCCGCGAGCCTCGCGCGGCCTCGCACCAGCCGGATCCGGTTCTTCCGAAGCAGCGACGACACGCCCTGGCCGAGGCGATCGGCGACCTGGCGGCTGTGCTCGACCGCGCGGCCGTAGTCGAGGGTGACGGCGTCGGCGTCGATCCCGAACGCCTTACCGTGCGCGCGAAGGGAGTCGACGAGCTCCGCCCCGGACAGGAGCGCCTTGGTCGGAATGCAGCCCCAATTGAGACACACGCCGCCGGGCCGATCCGCCTCGACGACGGCCACCCGAAGGCCGAGCTGAGCGGCGCGAATCGCGGCGACGTAGCCACCGGGCCCCGCCCCCACGACCGCCACGTCGAAGCTCTGTTGCGCGCCCACGGACCGCTTACCCCCGATCCCACGGATCGGAAGGCTGGAAGCGGATCTTGATGGGTTCCGTGCGCTTCGGAGAAGCGCGGCGGCCAAGGCGTGGCTGGAGGTGGGTGGAGCGTCTACGAGATCGGCTTCTCGATCACTGGCAGCTCGAGCTCGGAGATCTCTACATGGCGGCCGTCCGGGGGCACGCGCTCTGCCTGGACGCGGGCCTGGAGCTTCATCAGACCATCGATCACGGCCTCGGGCCTGGGAGGGCAGCCCGGAACGTAAATGTCCACCGGAATGATGGTGTCGATGCCCTGGACCGTGGCGTAGTTGTTGTACGGGCCACCCGAGCAGGTGCATGCCCCAAAAGCCATCACCCACTTGGGCTCGGCCATCTGGTCGTAGACCTTCTTCAGGATGGGCGCTTGACGGTGCGTAATCGTGCCCACCACCATCAATAGGTCCGACTGCCGCGGCGAGAAGCGCGGCAGCGCGCAACCGAAGCGGTCGATGTCGTAGCGCGGGCCCGCAACCGACATGAACTCCATCCCGCAGCACGCGGTCACGAAGGGATAGAGAAACATCGAGTACTTGCGACCCCAGTTCATGACCGTGTCGGCCTTGGTCGTGAGAAAGGAGTCGCCCCCCTGGCGGAGGAACTCGATTGCGCGCTCCGAATGGGCGGCCACGGCGGCCCGCTGTGCGGAGGTGGGCTCGACGACGTTCTTGAAATCGCGCTTCATTCGAACTCTCGCCGACCGGTGTGCAGGGCCAGGCCAAAATGTGTTGAGGGCGCCACTGCACGCGATTATAGCGTCGGCCCGTAGTCCCCGCTTCGGAGTTCGTTCCGGGCACGGGTACTCCCAGGCGGCTCTGATACCCTCCATCGACTCATGTCCACGAGCGCTCGATCCCGGTGAACGCGCCGCTGGCCAACGGCATCACGCCGCGCAGGATCGCACTCGCGTGGGGTGTACATCTATTCACCGCGAGTGGAGCCGCGGTGGGGGTGGCTGCGCTCCTGGCGATCTCCGAGGGCAATCTTTCTCGGGCGGCACTGCTGATGCTCGTCGCGCTCGCGATCGATTCCGTCGACGGCGCGATGGCACGCGCGGTGGAGGTGGAGCGGGTGCTGCCCGGCTTCGATGGACGCCGGCTCGACGACATCGTGGACTACTTCAACTACGTCATCGTCCCGGTCGTCTTCATGGCGGGGGCCGGAAGCCTGCCACACTGGACGTGGACGGCCTTGCCCGTGCTGGCGAGTGGCTACGGCTTCTCACTGAGCGCCGCCAAGACCGACGACGGCTTCTTCCTCGGCTTCCCATCCTATTGGAACGCGCTGGCACTCTACCTCTGGCTGCTGGAGGTTCCGCCCGTGGCGGGAGCGGCGATCGTGCTGTTCCTGGCCGCCGCCGTCTTCGTCCCGCTCAAGTACATTTATCCGAGCCACCTCCGGGTCTGGTATCGAACCACGCTGGCCTTGTCGGCAGCCTGGATGATCCTGATGGCGTTGTGCGTGGCCAACCCCGAGCGCGCCCGGAATCTGCCGATCGTCGAGCTTTCACTCGCCTACCCGCTCTACTACGCCGTGCTTTCCTTCTGGCTCGGCGGTTGGCACCGCCCCTCCCAGTGAGCGCCCGGTTCGAGACGGCGTGACGGGCGCTCGCAGTGGCGCACTGCTGATCAACCTCGGCACGCCGAAGTCGCCGAGCATTTCGGACGTGCGCCGCTACCTCAGAGAGTTCCTGAGTGACCCACGGGTCATCGACTCGGGGCCGCTGGCGCGTCGACTGTTGGTCGAGCTGCTGATCCTTCCCTTCAGACCCAGGCGATCGGCGCGCGCGTACGCCAAGGTGTGGACACCACACGGTTCACCGCTCTTGGTGCACAGCCAGGCGCTGTCGCGACAGGTGGACGAACGCTTGGGGCCGAGCTGGGTCGTCGAGCTGGCGATGCGCTACGGCCAGCCCAGCATCGGCGATGCGCTCGCGCGGCTGACGGCTGCCAACGTGGAGAGAATCGTGGTCCTGCCGCTGTTTCCCCAATACTCTGAGGCGGCAACCGGCTCCGCGCTGGCGAAGCTGAAAGAGGAGATCGAACGCAGCGCAACATCGCTGCCGGTCTCTACGATTCGCGAGTTCTACGACGCCCCCGCCTTCATCGACGCGGTGGCCGGAGTCAGCCGCGAGACGCTGAGCGGATTCGACGCGGACTTCGTTCTGTTCAGTTACCACGGGCTCCCGGAACGCCAAATTCGCGCTGCAGACCCCGGCACGCGTTGCCTGGCACTCGACGACTGCTGCGCTTCGCTCCACGACGCCAACCGGCACTGCTACCGCGCCCAGTGCTTCGCCACCACGCGAGCCCTGGTCACTGCGCTGGCACTCGCTCCCGGAACCTACTCGACCGCCTTCCAATCGCGGCTCGGACGCACGCCCTGGATCCAGCCCTTCACGGACCGTGTCCTGCCCCAGCTCGCCCAGCGTGGAATTCGCCGCCTGGCTGTCATTTGTCCTTCATTTCCAGCGGATTGCCTCGAAACCCTCGAGGAAATTGGCATCCGAGCAGCCAAGCAGTGGCGGGGGCTCGGGGGGGAATCGCTGGTTGCGGTGCCGGCACCCAACTCGCGCCCGGGCTGGGTCCGCGGCGTGGCGGACCTGCTCACTCAGGCCGGAGGAGCCAGCCTTCGCTGACGCTCCTAGCTCGGCTCCCGGGCCGCGCACAGGCCCGACTCCAGCGAGTCCGAAATGCTGATACCGCCGCAATAGCTGCCGGCAATGGAGAGCCCGGGGAAGCGCGCAAGCGTCGAGCGCAGCTGTTGGATGCGCGCGACGTGATCCGGCCGTGGTTGCGGAATCGCCCTCGGCCAGCGCGTCACCGCCAAGGTTTTAGGCTCCCCGTTCAGGCCGAGAATCCGATCGAGGTCACTGTGCAGCCGCTCGAGCAGCACGTCGTCGGGCAGGTCGACCACCTCGCGCCAACGAACCCCACCCAAGAGACACTGAAACAGTTCGCGGCCGGCGGGCGCCCGGTTGGGGAAGAGCTGACTCATGAACAGACAGCCGAGCAGTGACGCCCCTTCGTCGCGCGGCACCAGGAATCCGAAGCCCTCGACCGGCCGGCGAACCTCTTGAGGGTCGACGCCGAGCGACACGCTGACGATGGGAGCGTAGTCGATCGCTTCGAGCGCCTCGGCCAGCTCGCTGCTGACGCCGCGCAGGATTTCGGCGGCCTCGCGCGCGGGAACCGCGAGCACGACACGCGGCGACCGCAGGCGTCGCTCACCGCCAGGCCCCGACACGAATATCAGCCAGCCGGGGCCATCGCGTCGAATGCCGGTCAGCCTGCTCTCGAGCGCCGGCGGCTCCACGAGCCCCTCCGAGAGTGCCCGCGCAAAGGGGCCAAACCCCTCTGCGGCCGAGTAGCTGCCGCGCAGCCCCCGACCCGACCCTCTCCGAACCACCCCCCTCGCAAGACCGAGCGCCAGCGATCGACTGCTGCGCTCGAGCTCCACCCAGGCTGGAAACACGGCTTCCGCACCGAGCTCCCGCTCGTCTCCCGCGTACACGCCGGTGAGGAATGGACCGATCAACCCCGACACGGCCTCCGGGCCGAGCCGCCGGCCGATGAACTCCTCCACCGATTCCGCCGTCGCATCGCCGCGCCGAATCAGGGGCTCGCAGAGCAGCCGAAGCTTGCCGCGCCCCGTGAGTAGAGGGGTTTGCAGCAGCGAGAGCGGCGACGACGGCACTCGGACCAGCTCACCCCCGGCGTAGAAGAAACGCTGCCGGCTGGCGGGACTCGCCGCAAGCAGTTGCCCCTCCGCCCGCTGCGCGCGCAGAAATTCCAGCATCGGCGCCTTGATCTGGGTCGTGTTCGGACCGCGTTCGATCACATATCCGGATACGTGTTCGGTACGCATGACGCCGCCGGGACGGTCCGAGGCATCGACCACCAGCACCTCGCCGCCGGCCCGCTGCAGCTCGAGGGCGGCGGCCAGGCCCGCGATTCCGGCTCCCGCCACCACCGCGCCCACTTCGGGCTCGCCCATCAGACGGTCTTGCTGAACATCGGCTTCGAGGCCCGCTGCTGCTCTGCGAGGTAGGCGTCGAACACCATGGCCACGTTTCGCACGAACAACCTGCCCAGCGATGTGACGACCCAATCCCCGCCCGCCGCGCGCTCGACCAGGCCATCTGCCACCAGCGGCTCGAGGTCTCGCAGCTCGCGCTCGAAGCGCTCCTCGAAGGGGCAGCCAAAGGCCTTCTCGAACTCCGTGGCGCGAAGCGCGCCGTGGCACATGATCCGGCCGATCACCCAGCGCCGCTCGCGATCGTCCCGCGAGAGCGTGTGGCCCCGCATCGTCGCGACCCCGCGCGCGGTCACCGCACGCTCCCAGCTGTCCAGGTCCCGATGGGACTGGGCGTAGCTGGTGCGCAGCTCGCTGATCGCACTGGGACCAAAGCCGATCAAATCGACCCCGGCCTGAGTCGTGTATCCCATGAAGTTTCGCCGCAGCGTTCCGTCTTCAAGGGCTTGAAACAACTCGTCTTCTGGTTTCGCGAAGTGATCCAGACCGATGAATCGATAGCCCGCATCGAGCAGTCGATCGATCGCGTTCAGCATGATCCGCAGCTTCGTGGCCGGGCCCGGTAGATCCTTGCGCTCGAAGCCGCGCTGCTGCTTGGCCACCCAGGTCACGTGGGCGTAGGAGTAGAGCGCGATGCGATCGGGCGCGATCTCGATCACGGCGTCGAGTGTTCGGCTGAAGCTCTGCTCGGTCTGGTATGGCAGCCCATAGATCAGATCGAAGTTGATCCCCAGAAAGCCGCTGCGGCGAGACCACTCCACCAGCTGTCGGGTCTGTTCCGCGGGTTGAATCCGGTGAATCGCCTCTTGCACACGCGGATCGAAATCCTGGACGCCCATGGAGATCCGGTTGAACCCGCACTCGCTCAGGCTCGCCACGTGCTCTTGTGTCGTCACCCGTGGGTCGACCTCGATCGAGATCTCGGCCCCCTCACGCATCGGGAAGGCGTCGGTCACGGTGCGGTGGAGCTTTGCAATCTGCTCGGGTGTGAGATACGTCGGCGTGCCGCCGCCCCAGTGCTGCTGGGTGGCGCTGCGCGGCCCAGCGGCCTCTCGCACCGCCGCAACCTCGCGTTCGATGCCGGCCAGAAAGCGAGCCGGCAGCTCGGGCTTGCTCGTGATGATCTTGTTGCAGGCGCAGAAATGACACAGGCTGCGGCAGAAGGGTACGTGGACGTAGAGGGACAGCCCGTCGCCTTCGTCGGTCGGCTCCCCCGGGCCGCCGCCGGCGAGCGCCGCCTCGAACCGCTCCGGCCCGAAGGCCTCGCTCCAGACGGGCGCCGTCGGATAGCTGGTGTAGCGCGGTCCGTCGATCGCATAGCGCGGCAGGATGCTCTCGATCTGGGCCAGATCGAGCCGGAACTTCCCCACCGTCACGACTCCTCCCCCAGGGCGCGCGCCGCATCGGTGAACGCGCGGACTCCTTCGACGGGGGTGTGAGGGAGGCAACCGTGGCCGAGATTCAGGATGTGTCCCCGCGCCGGGGCGGCCTCACTGGCGATCCGGCGCACGCTGGCGAAGATCTCCTCCCGCGTTTGTTGCAGCGCGCAGGGGTCGAGGTTGCCCTGGAGGCTGGCCCGGCCGCCCACCCGCTGGGCCGCCGCGCGCAGATCGATCCGCCAGTCCAGCGAGAGAACATCCGCCCGCGATTCCAGCATTTCGTCGAGTACGTGAGACCCATTGTTCACGTAAAGGATGAGGGGCGCGCGCGCGCGCGCCACACGCTCGACGATCTCCCGATGAACCGGCAGGACCCAGCTCCGATAGTCGGCCGGGGAAAGCAACCCCGCCCAGGTGTCGAACAGCTGGACGACCTGGGCGCCAGCCTCGATCTGGGCGTTCAGGTAGCCGACGACCAGCTCCGTGAGCCGCGCCTGAAGGGCGCGAAGCACCTCCGGCGCCCGGAACATCATGCGTTTGAGCGTTGCGAAGTCCTGGGAACCGGAACCCTCGACGAGGTAGGCGGCCAATGTGAAGGGTGCGCCCGCGAAGCCGATCAGCGGTGTCTTCGAGGTCTCGAGTTTGCGGCGAAGGGTGCGGAGTATCTCGAACACGAAGGGCGTCGACGCTTCGGGATCGGGAACCCGAAGCTTCTCTACCTGCGCGAGGGTTCGGATCGGCTCGGCGATCACGGGGCCGGGCTTGAAGTCCAGCTCGACTCCCATGCCGGGGATGGGCGTGAAGATGTCCGAGAACAGAATCACGGCCTCGCTTCCGACCAGCTCGACTGGCTGGAGCGACACCTCGACGGCGCGATCCACGTCGCGGCACATGTCCAGGAAGCCGATGCCTTCGCGCAGCCGCCGGTACTCCGGGAGGTAGCGGCCGGCCTGGCGCATCAGCCAGACCGGCGGGCGGTCCACCGCTTCGCCTCGGCATGCGCGCAGCAAGCGCTCGGTGGGATCGAGCATCGCCGAGCCCCTTCGAAGGCTGGACTGGACGGGTTCAGTCACGGGTTCATTGGCCGAGGAATTGCGCCCATCGGGGGCGATCCGACGCTGCCCCGCAACGGGGCGGGCGATCCAGTGTAGCCGTGGCCTGCGCGCAGCGCCGGATCGACCGGCGTCTGGCGCGAGCGCTGACCTCGTCGCCTGCCAACTCCTGCTAGCCTGGATCTCGATGCGTGTGCTGCTGGGGAATCCCCGGGGCTTTTGCGCCGGCGTCGATCGGGCGATCGACATCGTCCGAATCGCCCTCGAGCGCTTTGGGCCGCCGGTCTACGTGCGCCACGAGATCGTCCACAACCGCCACGTGGTCGAGGATCTCAGGGGTAAGGGCGCCGTCTTCATCGAGAATCTGGCCGACGCACCGCGCGGCGCGCGGCTGATCTACAGCGCGCACGGCGTCTCGCCAGCGGTGCGACAGCAGGCCGCCGAGCGCGACTTGCAGATCATCGACGCCACTTGCCCCCTCGTTACGAAGGTCCACGTAGAAGCGACCCGCATGGCCAAGCGCGATTTCGACATCGTGCTGGTGGGTCACGAGGGCCACGTCGAGGTCGAGGGCACCATGGGCCACGCGCCGGAGCGCATGCAGCTGGTTCAATCGGTGGAAGACGTCGAGACCCTGAAGGTGGCCGACCCGGGGCGGCTCGGCTGCGTCACCCAGACCACGCTCTCGATCGACGACACCCAGGAGATCATGGAAGCCCTGCGGCGCCGCTTTCCGAAGATCCAGCTGCCCCGCAAGGACGACATCTGCTACGCGACCCAGAACCGGCAGAACGCCGTGAAGCAACTCAGCCGCGAGGCCGAGGTGGTGATCGTGGTGGGCGCTCCCGAGTCCTCCAACAGCAACCGACTCGCCGAGCTGGCGGCCAAGCTGGGCGCTCGCTCGTACCTGATCGAGACGGCGGACCAGATCGATCCGGCCTGGATCGAGGGCGCGTCGTGTGTCGGTGTCACGGCGGGAGCGTCGGCGCCCGAGCTGCTCGTCAGCCAGGTTGTCGATCGATTGCGCGAACTGTCGGGAGGCTCCGCCCGGGTCGACTCGTTCCCAGCTGTCGACGAAGGGGTGGTCTTCCAGCTGCCCGCCGCGCTGCGCTGAATCCAGCGCTTGTCCGATCCGACCACCGATCCGTCCGCGTACGAGACGCCCCTCGAACATCCCGAGGACATCGAGGCGGTTCCCAGCCTGCCGGCAGCTTCGCTGGCCGCAGGGGCCCTGGCACAGCCCGACGAGAGCGCCCGCAGCGATCTGGACAGCTACCGGGAGATCTGGAACATGTCCTGGCCGGTAATGATGTCGCAGGTGCTGGTGAGCGCCGTCGGCCTGATCGACATTGCCATGGTGGGACGGCTGGGTTCCGACGCGGTGGCCGCCGTCGGCTACGCGTCGCAGTTCATGTTCCTTGGAATCTCGCTGCTGTTCGCCGTGGGATTCGCATGCGTGGCCATGATGTCGCGCGCCATCGGCGCCGGAGAGCCCGAGCGGGCGCGTCACGCCCTGGCGGCCTCCCTACAGGTCTCGACAGTGACAGCGGTTGTGGTGATTGCGGCGGTACTGGCCGCACCGGCGCCCCTGCTGCGGCTGCTCGGCGCCAGCGAGACGGTGATCGCGACCGCCCTTCCCTACCTGGCGATGCTGATGGGTTCGTGCCTGTTGCTGGCCATCTCGATGACCTTCGAGAATGCCCTGCGCGCCAACCGCAACACCAAGACTCCCATGCTGATCGCGGGCGTCGTGACGGCGATCAAGATCGGGCTCAACGGGTTGCTGATCTTCGGCACCCTCGGCTTTCCGCGGCTGGAGCTCTGGGGCGCAGGCATCGCAACGGTCGTCTCACAGGCGGTCGGGCTGCTGCTCTTCGTCGCAGTCGTCGCGCGCGCCGAGCGAAGTTCGCCAATCGCCCTTGGTCGGGCAGACTTTTCGGCCGCTCGTCGCTTGCGCGGAGAGGTGATCCGGCTCGCGCTGCCCGGAGTGGGCGAACGCCTGGCCATGAACCTCGCGCTGCTCGCCTACTTCCGGGTGTTGTCGAGCTACGGAACCGTGCCGATCGCCGCCTATACGGTGGGCATTCGGATCCTCTCTTTCTCATGGATTCCAGGGACTGGCTTCGGAGCCGCGGCCGCCACGCTCGTGGGTCAGGCACTGGGGTCGGGGCGCGTCGAAGTGGCCAGCCAGACCGGCTGGCGAGCGACGCGGCTCTCACTGGGCATTGCGGTCGTCCTCGGCGCCGTGTGCATCGTGGTTCGCAAGCCCCTGGCGAGCCTCTTCACCAACGACCCAGCGGTGCTCGAGGCACTCGGTCCCTTTCTGCTCTGCCTCGCCCTGGCCCAGCCCTTCCTCCAGGCCCAGTTCACGCTGGGCGGCGCCCACCGCGGTGCGGGCGACACGATCACCCCCTTCATCTCGGCGGCGCTGGGCAACTGGGCGCTGCGGGTTCCGCTCGCCTTCGTGTTCGCGTTCGTGCTGGAGAAGGACGTCGTGTGGGTGTGGTACGCGCTGCTGTGCGATCACCTGCTTCGGACCGCGTGGCTGACGTGGTCGTTCCGGCGGGGGCGCTGGCGGATCGCGGCAACGCGCGCTCAGGTCGCGGGCTGAACCGAGAACTCAAGGCCGTCCTCGCCCCGATCGACTCGGACCCGCCCGCCCTTGGCCAGCTGCCCGAAGAGCAGATCGTCGACGACCCGATCCTTGAGCTCCACCTGGATCACGCGCGCGAGCGGGCGGGCGCCGAAATCCGGGTCGTAACCCTTTTCCGCCAGCCAGGCGCGTGCGGCCTCGGTCAATTCGATCTCCACCTTGCGCTCGCTCAGCTGCTCGCGGACCTCGTCCACGAACTTGTCCACCACACGGCCCATCACCGCGGGCTCCAGGGGCGCGAAGTTCACGATCTCGTCCAGTCGGTTCCGGAACTCCGGGCTGAACAGGCGCTCGATCTCCTTGCTGCCATCGCCCGCTCGGCCCGCCCCGAAGCCGATGCCCTGCGCGTTCATCTCCCGAGCGCCGGCGTTCGAGGTCATGATCAACGTCACGTGACGGAAGTCGGCCTCACGCCCCTGGTTGTCCGTCAAGGTGGCGTGATCCATCACCTGCAGGAGGATGTCGAAGAGATCCTGGTGCGCCTTCTCGATTTCGTCGAGCAACAACACCGTGTAGGGGCTCTTGCGAATGCGCTCGACCAGCAGGCCGCCCTGGTCGTAGCCCACGTAGCCCGGCGGAGCCCCGATTAGCCGAGACACGGCGTGCTTCTCCATGTACTCGCTCATGTCGAAGCGCAGGAACGGAACGCCCAGCGCCCGCGCCAGCTGCTTGGAAAGCTCCGTCTTGCCAACGCCGGTGGGCCCGGTGAACAGGAAGCAGCCAATCGGCCGATCCAAACCCGACAATCCGGCGCGCCCGCGCTTGACCGCGCGCACCACCGTCTGGATGGCGGGATCCTGGCCGAACACCACGCCCCTGAGGTCGGCTTCCATGCCGGCGAGGCGGTCGCGATCGGAGCCCGACGCCCGAACGCTGGGAATGTTGGCCATCCGTGAAATCACCTGCTCGACGTCTCGCACGCTCACGGTCTTGCGTTTTCGGGCACCCGGGCGCAGCCGCACGGCGGCGCCGGTCTCGTCCATCACGTCGATCGCCTTGTCGGGCAAGAAGAGCTCGTTGAGATGCCGGCTCGCCAACTCCACGGCGCTCTTCAACGACGGCGCGGTGTAACGGACGCCGTGGTGCTCCTCGTAGCGCGGGGCGAGCCCTTGCAGGATCCGCACCGCCTCGTCGGCGCTGGGTTCGCGAACGTCCACTTTCTGGAAGCGCCGGGAGAGAGCGCGGTCGCGCTCGAAGTTCCGATACTCCTTGTAGGTGGTGGCGCCCATGCAGCGCAGCTCGCCCTTTGCGAGCAGCGGCTTCAGCAGACTCGAAGCGTCGATGGTGGCGCCTTGGGCCGATCCAGCGCCCAGGATGAGGTGGATCTCATCGATGAAGAGAATCGGGCACTCTCGCTCACCCATCGCCGCGATGAACGCCTTGAAACGCGCCTCGAAGTCGCCGCGGTACCGGGTGCCGGCCAACAGCGAGCCGAGATCGAGCGAGAAGATCTCAGCGGTCTGCAGGTCTTCGGGCACGCGGCCCTCGTGAATCCGCATGGCCAGCCCCTCGGCCAGCGCTGTTTTCCCAACGCCGCTCTCTCCCACGAAGATCGGATTGTTCTTGCGTCGCCGCGCCAGGATCTGGACCGTGCGCTCGAGCTCGGGGCCGCGCCCGATCAGCGGATCAAGCTTGCTCTCGGCGGCGAGCTCGGAAAGATTTAGGGAGAAGGCGGCGATGGGATCCGCCGGAAGCTCCCCCACATCGCCGATTCCCGACTCGATTCCGGCCGGCCCCATGGCGTCGTCGGCCGCCGAGTCCGAGAGCTTCGAGACGCCGTGCGAGATGTACTGGAGCATGTCGAGCCGGGAGACACCCTGGGAACGCAGCAGGTTGACGGCGAAGGAGTCGGGCTCCTGGAACAGCGCGGCGAGCAGGTCGCCCGCGTCGACTTCTTCCTTCTCCGCGCTCTCGCAGTGGGTGACGGCGTGCTGCAGAACCCGATGAAACGCCAGCGTCTGTTGGGCTTCGTAGGGCTCGTCGCCCGGGACCGTCTCGAGATCCTCGGAAAAGAACTTGTCGAGAGCCGCCTTCAAAGCCGGAAGCTTGGCTCCCGCATGCCGGAGGATCTCGGCGCCCCGATCGTCGTGCAGCAGCGCGTAGAGCAGGTGCTCAACGGTGAGATACGCGTGGCGGCGGACCATCGACTCGCGATAGGCGGCCTGGAGCATCAACTGGAGCTCACGCCCGATCTGGCTCATGCGACCTCGTTTACTCCTTCTCGACTCCGGCGCGCAAGGGGTAGCCCCCGCGCTCTGCCTCGCCGTGTACTGCGACGACCTTGGTCTCTGCGACTTCGAGCACGTAGACCCCCGCAACACCGAGGCCGCTGTTGTGGATCTGGAGCATGATCTGGGTGGCGGCCGACGGACCCTTGCCGAAGAGGCCTTCCAGGATCTTCACCACGAACTCCATGGGAGTGTAGTCGTCGTTGTAGAGCAGCACCTTGTAGCGCTCTGGACGCGCGACCTTTCGGCGCGTCTGCGTGGCAATTCCGCCCTCGTGTTGAGGATCACCGGGCCCGGGCGGACTCCCTTCGTCGCCACCGGGTCCGATCGGCTGGTTCGGCATTGCGAGAGGATAGCAATCCGCTCCCGCGGACCCGAGGCTCGCGCCGGCCGGCGGGCAATCTCCTAGACTGGGTCGGTGCTGCAAGCAGAGCTCGTCGAGGGCGTCGCCCGGCTGCCACGGGACGAGTGGAACGCCTTGGTGGGCGAGGGCTCGCCGTTTCTAGAGTGGGATTGGCTGGCCTCGCTCGAAGACTCCCAGGCGCTCGGCAGCGAGAGCGGCTGGCTTCCCAGACCGCTGGTGATTCGCGACGCGGGCCGGCTGCTGGCCGCCTGTCCGCTCTACCTCAAGGGGAACAGCGAGGGTGAGTTCGTCTTCGACTTCTCCTGGGCCGAAGCCGCGGCCCGGGCCGGTATTCCCTACTACCCCAAGCTCCTGGTCGGCGTTCCCTTCACACCGGTATCGGGCGCGCGCTTTCTGGTGGCTCCGGGCGCAGACCGGCCGACCCTGATCCGACAGCTCGGCTCCGCACTGCGAGAGATCTGCCTGAGCAACGAGATGTCGGGTGTCCACATCAACTTCTGCCGCGAAGACGAAGTCGCCGTCCTGGCCGGCCCAACGGACCCCACGACCGACTCGGGCGTGCCGAAAAGCGACTTCCTGCTGCGGGTCGGCTTCCAGTACCACTGGCAGAACCACGGGTTCGAGAGCTTCGACGATTATCTCGCGCGGTTTCGCAGCAAGCGCCGCAACCAGATCAAGCGCGAGCGAAGAGAGATGCTGCTGCAAGAAGTAACGATCGAAGCCCTCGCAGGCGACGCGATACCCGATGATCTATTCGGCCCCATGTTCGATTGCTACCTATCCACGATCGAGAGCCGCTACTGGGGTCGCCAGTACCTGAACCCGCGCTTCTTCGAGCTGCTGCGCAAACGCTTCAAGCATCGGCTCTGCTTCGTGGTGGCGCGCCGCAACGGAGAGGTGATTGCCGGAACCACCAATGTGGTCAAAGGCGACACGCTGTACGGTCGCTACTGGGGCGCGTTGCAGTACGTGAAACATCTCCATTTCAACGTCTGCTACTACGCGGCGATCGAGCACTGCATCGCCACCGGCCTTTCTCGCTTCGAACCCGGCGCTGGAGGGGAGTATAAATACCTTCGCGGCTTCGATGCTCAGCCGACGTACAGCCTGCATCTGCTGGCAGACCCACGCTTGGCCCAGGCCGTGTCGGCGTTTCTAGACGCCGAACGGGCCGAGGCAACCGACGTGATCGACCATCTCCAAGCCAACAGCGTGCTCAAGAGCGGGTCGGATGCACGTCGCGGAGGAACTGAACGACCGCCGCCGTGAAGACGTCGTTCCACCATCCCCATCGAACTCGATCGTCTGCGAAGAATTCGTCGGCAAGCCGGGGGCGGTTGGCTAGACCGGCTCGCGCAGGGTGACGAACTCCTCGGCGGAGGTCGGATGGATGCCAATGGTGGCGTCGAATTGCGCCTTGGTGGCGCCGCACTTGAGCGCAACCGCGAAGCCCTGGATGATCTCGCCGGCCTCGGGGCCCACCATGTGGACCCCGACCACGCGGCCCGACGTGCGATCCACCACCAGCTTCATCATCGTCTGCTCGTCCCGCCCGGTCAGAGTGTGCTTGAGCGGCCGAAAGCGCGAGCGGTAGACGTCCACCTCAGCGTGGGCGCTGCGGGCCTGGGCCTCCGTAAGCCCTACCGATCCGATCGGCGGCTGACTGAAGACGGCCGACGCAACGTTGTGGTGATCCGGGGCCGTCGGCTCGTCGCCAAACAGCGTCCGCGCGAGGCAGTTGGCCTCGTGGAGCGCAACCGGGGTGAGATTGATGCGATCGGTTGCGTCCCCGATGGCCCAGATGCTGGGCACGGAAGATCGCGAGAACGCATCGACGGCAACCGCACCCTTGGGGTCGAACTCGACTCCGGCCTCCTCGAGGCCAATGCCGCGGGTCTTGGGCGTGCGGCCCGTCGCGTAGAGAATCACGTCCGCATCCAACGTGGAGCCATCCTCCAGCGTCGCCCGCAAGCCGCTCCCGGCCCGCACGATCGACGCAACATTGGCGTCGAACCGCAGATCGATGGAGCGCTGCATCTCCGAGGCGAGCGCCTCGCGAACGTCGTCGTCGAAGCCGCGCAGAAAGAGCGACCCTCGATACAGCTGAGTGGTGGCGACACCGAGCC
>CAXMOC010000263.1:0-5481 GCA_964194865.1 uncultured Opitutales bacterium
GATGCCCGTAGACAGCTTCAAGTTCCTGCCCAAGAGCTTCCGTCCCATGTTCGAGAACATCCAGATCGAGGTCGAGGGGCCGGTGTGGGCGCCCTTCGAAAAGCCCCTCGCCGAGGCCAGCGTCGCCGTACTCTCGTCGGCGGGCATCTTCCTGAAGGACACGCAGGAATCCTTCGATCTGGAGCGTGAGAAGCGCGAGCCAACCTGGGGCGATCCCAGCTGGCGCGCGATTCCCCGCGACGTCTCTCAGGATCGGATCGACGCAGCGCATCTGCACATCAATACGGAACACCTGAAGCGAGACGTGGGCGTGGCGCTCGGGCTCCGCGCGATCGCGGCGCTCGAGGCCGACGGCGTGATCGGCCGCCTGGCGACGGAGAACTACTCGGTCATGGGCTACCAGGAGGGTGGTTGCGAGGTGTGGCAGGCGAAGACCGGGCCCGAGATCGCCGTCCGGCTGAAGGACGCCGCGGTCGACGCCTTACTGCTGGCACCTGCCTGACCGGACTGCTGTCGGAACGTGCCCGTGCTGGCACGTACGATCGAGGCGGCGGGAATCCCCACTGTCACGCTCACGATGATGCCGGACCTGGCGACGAAGACGCGCGTCTCGCGCGTGCTCGGAGTCGAGTTCCCCTTCTCTCAGGGCTTTGGCATGGTCGACGATCTCGACATGCAGCGCGAGGTGACCGAGGCGGCGTTGCGTTTACTCGAGCAGGCGCGAGAGCCCGAGACCCGGCGCGACCTCGAGCTCGAGTGGCCGATCGACACGAAGACTGCCTACCGCGCCTGGCAGCCCGCCGAGATCAGCCCGATCGTCGCTGCGAGCCTGGCGCAAATTCGCAAGGCGCGCAGGGAAGAGGCGAGTTGAGCCGTTCCTAAAAGTTGAGCCGTTCCTAAAGGAGGGAGCGCGTGGATGGGTCAGCTTCGGATCCGCTCGCCCTTGGGGTCGTAGAGGGGCTGCAGCGAGGCCCGTGCGGTGTGTCGCTGACCCGCGATCTCGATCTCCCACTCGCCGGAGGCAACGTAGTCTCGGGTGACGGGCTCGTCGGGTTCGACGTACCCGAGCCCCACGCTGGCCCCCAGGGTGTGTCCGAAGGCGCCTGCTCGGATCGTTCCCACCGAAACTCCGTCGCGCCAGATCGCCTCACCGTGGTGGATGAGCGGCTTCGGGTCTTCCAGTAGAAACTGAACCAGCCGACGCCTCGGAACGCCCGCCTTCTTTTGCCCGGCGAGCGCGTCGCGACCGATGAAGCCGCCAGGCTTGTCGAGTTTGACCGCGAAGCCGAGGCCGGCTTCGAAGGGGGTGTCGAGGTTTCCGATGTCGTGTCCGAAGTCTCGGTAGGCTTTTTCGAGGCGAAGGCTGCTGAGCGCCTGGAGGCCCGCGTGCCGCAGCTGGTGGGGGGAGCCTGATTCGATCAGGCGATCGTATACGTCGATCGCGTGCTCGGTCGGAATGTAGAGCTCCCATCCGAGCTCTCCCAGGTAGGTCACGCGGACCGCATCGACTCTCGCGTAGCCGATGTCGATCGGCTGCGCGGTGAGATAGGGGAAATCTTCGTTTGCGAGAGAAACCGTCGTGAGCTCAGTCAGGAGCGCTCGCGAACGCGGGCCCTGGATGGTGAGCATCGCATAGCCGGACGTCACGTCGGCAATCGCGATGTGAGCGTCTTCGGGGAAGTGCCGTCGCATCCAGGTCTCGACGTGGCGGTGGACGGTGTCGGAGCAGACGATCAGGAACTCATTCTCGGAGCGTCGGGTGATGGTCAGGTCCGCCTCGATCCCGCCGGCCTCGTTGGTCCACTGCGTGTACGTGATGCGCCCAACGGGGACGTCGAGGTCGTTGCAGCTCAGACGATTGAGAGCGGCGAGTGCGTCCAGCCCTTGCACACTGAACTTGGACATGAAGGACATGTCCATCAGGATCACATCCTCCCGGCAGGCCCTGTGCTCTTCGGCCGCGTACTCGAACCAGTTCTGCCGCTGCCAGCTGTAGGTTTCGACCTCGGCTTTGCGCCCCTTCGGCGCGTACCAGTCCGCGATCTCCCAGCCAGCCGATTGGACGAAGAACGCTCCGGCGTCCTTGAGGCGTTCGTGCAGCGCGTGTCGCTTCAGGTTGCGGCCGGTCTCATACGATTCGTTGGGAAAGTGGATCTTGTACATCTCCCCGACGATCTCGCTGGTCCGGTCGCGCCGGTAGGCGCGGTTGCTCTGGTAGCGCTGAAAACGGTCGATGTGGAGCTCGGCCACATCGAGGTCCGGCAGACCATCGACGATCCAGTTGGCGACGAGCCGACCGATCCCGCCGCCCTGCAGAATGCCGAGAGAGTTCAACCCGGCGGCGACGAAGAAGTTGGCCAGCTCGGGTGCCTCACCGATCAGCGGCGAGAGATCGGGCGTGAAGCTCTCGGGACCGCAGAAGAATTGTCGAACGCTCGCATCCTCGGCCGACGGCACCCGTTTCAGTGCGTTTTGCAGGTAGGGCATCATGCGGTCGAGGTCCGGCTCCAGTTCGCCGAAGGAGAACTTGTCCGGAATGCCGTCCAGCGACCACGGCGCGGCGATGGTCTCGAACAACCCGACCAGGAGGCCCGCGCCCTCTTCGCGGAAGTAGCCGTATACCGACGGATCCTCGAGGACGGGTAGGTCGCGGCGCATTCCGTCTACGCCGTCGAGGATGATGTAGTAGTGCTCGGCTGCCTGAAGTGGGCAACTCACGCCGGCCATCTCACCCACCTGGCGTCCCCACATACCCGCGCAGTTGACCACGTACTCGGCTTGGATCGGACCCTGGTCCGTCATGACACCCGACACGCGGCCGCGCGCCTGTTCGATGCCCGTTACCTCGACGCCCTCCATGATGCCGACGCCGTGAGCCTGGGCTCCTTTGGACAACGACACAGTCACGTCTACCGGGTTCGAGCGGCCGTCATCGGCGGTGAGGAAGCCCGCCAGGACGTCTTCCGTTCGTGCCAACGGCCACAGCTCTGCGACTTCCCCCGGTGAGAGTTCTTGTGTGTCGACACCCATCTGGCGGCCGAACGTCGCCTTGCGCCGAAGGTCTTCCAGGATCTCGCCGTCTGCAGCGACCTGCAGCAGCCCCACTGGGTTGAAGCCGGTCGCGAAGCCGGTCTCCTGCTCGAGCGTGGCGTAGAGATCGCGCGTGTACTTGGCGATCTGCATGGCCGTGCTCGTAGTGAATCCGGAGGTGACGACGAGCCCGGCGGCGTGCCAGGTGGTTCCCGATGTCAGTTTATGACGCTCCAGCAAGACGACGTCGCTCCACCCGCGCTTGGCGAGATGGTACGCAACGCTGCAGCCGATCACGCCGCCACCGATGATGACCACGCGAGCCGAGCTGGGGATGGGCTGGTCGGTTGACGTCGGTGACATGTCTCCCCTCTGGAATAGGCGCGGATACAGCGCCTGGTTCACCCAGGGTGGGGGAACGTATACCCTGTCAATTCGGAACGCACATTCGGGAGGGTCGCGGATCTGGGCTAGCGTATCTCCATCCCACATGCCTCCCCGACCCGACCGAGCCGGCTCCTTCCGTTACGTCGTCGTCGTCTACGTCCTCGCGATTGGTGCGGCGTGGCTCGCGTGGGCGTTGGTCGACGGGCACCCGCATTGGCGGCTGCTCGCCGCACTTGGCGCGGCCACGGCGGTCACCTTCGTGGCGGCCTTGCACGCGGACAACGGCTCGGTCTTCGATCCATGGTGGAGCGTGCTGCCGCCCTTTGCCGCGCTTTGGCTCACCGGGCTCTCCGAGAGCGACGGCCTCACTTCGCGCCAGGTCGCGGTGCATGCCGTGGTGTGGTTCTGGGCCTTCCGGCTCACGACGAACTGGGCGGTTGGCTGGCCGGGGCTCGGCCACGAAGACTGGCGATACATCGACTTGAAGCGGCGCTGGCCGTTGCCCAAGTGGGCGGTGTACCTCGTGGCCGTCGAGAGTGTGCCCGCATTTTTCGTCTGGCTGGGTTGTCTTTCCCTGTATCCGGCCCTCGCGCTGGGCGACTCGAGCTTCGGTGTGCTCGATGCCCTGGCGCTCTTCGTCGGGCTCGGCGCCGTCGCGATCGAACTCGCGGCCGACGAGCAGATGCGCGCGTTCGCCGCCACGAAGCAGCCCGGCGAGGTGATGGACCGCGGACTCTGGCGCCTCTCGCGTCACCCCAACTACTTTGGCGAGATCAGCTTCTGGGTATCGCTGTGGCTGTTCGCGGTCGCGTCGGCGCCGGGAGTCTGGTGGGTGGTCATCGGCCCCGTCGCGATGATCGGGCTCTTCCTGGGTGCCAGCATTCCGATGCTCGACGAGCGCAGTGCAGCGCGGCGCCCTGGCTACGCCGAATACGCGAGCCGCACGCCGGCCTTGATTCCGTGGCCCCGCCGCCGAGGATCGTGAGTCCCGAGGTGAGACGTGCCTCAAGGCGCTCCGGACGAGAAGCTGACGATGCGGTCCGCCAGGTCGGCGGCATGGGTGACCGGGAGCATGTGGCTGGCTCCGGGGTATTCGAAGATCTCCGAGTTGGGGATCAACGAGTGGAGGTAACGGGCGATTGCGACGGGAGCCAGCCGATCGTCGTCCGCGTGCAGGATCAGCGTGGGGAGCGCGATCGACTGCGGTGCGAAATCCGCAGGGTCCGCGTCGGGGTGGGCGCCGATGCCCATCATCTCGCTCCGGTAGGTCGTCAGTGTTTCCCCGCGGCTGAAGTTTCCGCGCAGCCCCTTCAGCCACCAGTCCGGCTGGGGGCCACCGCTGAAGGCCACGTCGCTCGACAGCTTCATCAGCGCGATTCCAGTCGGCGGAACTGCAACGCGCCAGCGCAGTACCGGGTCCGAATAGAGGAAGCCCATGAAGCCGGAGAGGGAGGGTGGCTCGGCGTCGGGTGAGTCTGGCCCGCCGGTGCCGACGAGCACCAGGCTTCCGATTCGCGACGGATCGGTCATCGCCGCGATCATCGAAGTCACGCCCCCGTAGGACCAGCCCACCAGCGTCGCATCTCGCGCGTCGAGTGCGGCAAGCAACGCGACCAGCTCGGCGGCGTTCGCCTCCGGCGTGTAGGTTCCGTTGGTTCGAGGGTCGGACCGGCCCCATCCCACCCGGCCGTATGCGATTGCCCGCCGCCCTCGCTTCGCCAGCTCGGGGGATAGCTCCCGCCAGTCGTAGGCCGTACCCGGAAGACCGTGCACCAGGACCACGGGCGGCCCGGTTCCCTGCTCGACGACGTTGACTCCCACTCCGCCGGGTAGCTCGACGCGCCGGCCCGCGGGCGGCAGCTCTGGCGGGGGATCACCGGGAAACACCGCGTACCAAAGCGGCGGCAACACGATCAGCGCACCAATCAGGACCAGCAGTACGACCAGGGCCCGCTTCATGACAACCCTCCTTGGCGCCCAGAAATGAGCCGACGGAAAACCACGCGGATCAACCGCTCCGCCAGGGAATAGCGCCTCGAACGGGTTATCGGAAGCTAGACTGCG
>CAXMOC010000264.1:0-2572 GCA_964194865.1 uncultured Opitutales bacterium
AGGCCGTTGGTGAGCGTCACGTCGCTGAGTGTCAAGGTCGTGGTCGCGACCGACACCGAGAGCACCCGGTCCGACGCGTCGCCGTCGATGGTCGTCACGTCGGCCCCGGCTCCCGCGAGTCGCAGGTCGTCGGTCACGCTCAGCTCGCCCTGAGTGAGCGCGTACGTACCCGCCGGTAACGCGATGTGGTCCTCGCCCGCGAAGGCGTTGGCTTCCTCGATGGCCGCCCGCAGCGTGCAGCTCCCGCCGCCGTCGTCGCAGACGCCATCGCCCGCACTGGCGTCGCTGACGTCGCTGGTGCTGTCCACGCTGAAAAGGGCGGCCTGGGCCGGCAGCCAAGAGACCACGACGAGGGCAAGGACAAGGCAACGCAGCATGGGACCTACCATCCGGGTATGCCCACCATTCTCCCACGGCGGCCGCAGACGATCAAGCACGCGAGTCACTCTGATTCTGGAGTGGAACGGGGCCGTATGCCTCTACCTCGGCCGGATCGTGAAGCCCCCGAACGCGAAGCCCAGGTTGATCCCAAGTCCGGTCCCGGAGAGCGCGAGGTTTCCGGTGCTCTTCAGCATGACTCTGGCGTCCGCAGACCTGCCCGCCCCCGCGTGCGCGCCCGCGTCGAAGTAGGTGCCGTAGAGATCTTCGATCGCATGCACGGACGAGAAGGTTCCGGTCCCATCGATCACCTTCTGTCCGCCGAAGCTGGGCCCACCGGCGTGGGCGCGGATGCTCACGCTGGCCCCCTGTCCGTTCGTGCAGGTGATGCGACCGCTGCCCTCGCCAAATCGGTACAGCATCGACCAACCCGTCAGGTCGTACTCGAGCTTGCACTTGACTCTCTGGGCTGACGCCGGAAAGGCCAATGCGAGCGCGGCGCCAACCGCGATCGCGCATGCGGTCACACGGGTCATCGCCAATCCCCCCTTGGCTCGGGCCAGCAGCTCTCGCCGGGGAGTATAGCCAGCCATTCGTCGACCCTGGCCCCGAGTCGAGTTGCGATTCGCAGCTGGTTTCGAAGCGGTGCCGTCAGCGGCTGCCGCTCGCTAGGTTGGGACCGAGCTCACTCGTCTTCATCGGTAGTGTTCTCGCAGATCGCATTCAGAGCAAGCAGCGTCTTCTTGGTCTCGAGATATTCGTCTTGTGATATCGCATTGCGATCGAGCGCGAGCTTGAGATCGATCAACTGTTGACCAACGGATACGTCGCCAAGATGGACGTGGTTGCTCCCCCCGTTCCAACAGCTGGCGAAGAAAAATACGGAAATCATCACCGCAAGAATTCGTGTCGTCATTTCATCAAAGTTCCCAAGAACGGATTCATGGCAGCGCTCGCCCGCGCCTTCAATGCCCAACTCTATCAAAGTTCGATTGGAACCCGCTGTGCCACAGCGGTTCCCGCCGATCTCCCGTGAATCCGCTAATCCGACGTCGGGGTTGTCATGCCGACGCATTGGGTCCGCTCGGGCGCCCGGGTGTCTCCCTCCAAAGCCGCCGAGTCTGCGATGCCGGCAGCCAAGAACAGCGCCGCAGCCAGTATCGCGAGTGTGAGGTCGAAAACAACGTCTCGCCGTTGCATTGGAAGTCCTCCTCGAACTGCTGTGTTTCGCGCCTTGGTTCTCAACGAGAAGCAGCCTTCGAGCCGCATGTTCCGATTCCTACGTCCCCAGCTTGAAGCGCCAGGTTGCCTGGCAGCGTCGGCACGTCACCTGCGGCAGATCTCGCGACATCAGCAGCAGCGCATGCCCCGATTCCATTCCACACGCGGTCCGCTGCAGCAGCCCGGGATAGTGCACACTCTGCGTGCTGTAGAGGCTGTGCTCGATCAGTGCGATCCACACGCCCTGTCGCTACGACGCTTGCTGGCAGAGCGCAGCCGCTGTGGGCGGCGTTGCTTTCTGCGCACTCGCTCCGGGCGCTAGCGCCAGGGATAGGGTTGCCCCGGCGACGACGAGCACGAACAGGGCGAATTCCTTCCAGCTGCGGAAGAGCGTCGGTTGGTAATCGCGGTAGTCGTCCATCAGACCTCCTGGCCGGGCCCATGCCCGCCTGATGTGACGAAAGGTGCTTCCAGCGGAGGCCGCGAGGTACGGCCGGACTGACTCATTCGTATGGCCGGATTGCGCTATTTCGAAGGAAAACCGAGCGGGTAGGGCTAGCTGGAGAGCGAGCGGACCTTGCGGATGAGCGCCGCCTGGGACGAGACGCCGATCTTCTCGAAGATCGACTTGAGGTGGTTTCGGACCGTGTTCTGGCTGATGTGGAGCACTTCTGCGATCTGCGGCACCCGGTGAGCCGACAGGAGATGAGTCAGGATCTCCCGCTCGCGGGGCGAGAGTCCCGCCAGTTCGGGATGCTCCAGCGGGGCGCGAGCCGATGCCGGAACATCGGCAGCAATTCCGCGCGATTGGATCTCCAAGGCGACGCGCTCTAGTGAGCCCCGCAGCGTTCCTTCCGCCGCGTAGCCCGCTTGCTTCGCCGTCTGGATCGCTGCCAGATCGACAACGACGGTAATCCCACCGAGCACCTCGCCGTCGTCATCGTTGAAGGCCTGGGGAAGAAGCAGAACCGGG
>CAXMOC010000265.1:0-11561 GCA_964194865.1 uncultured Opitutales bacterium
GCCGCGTAGCCCGCGTCGATCAAGAGGTCGAAGAGAACCAGCGGCACGTCGTGGCGTTCGGCCAGAATGACAGCCAGGCCATTCGACAGCGTTGCGCGCTGGAGCTTCGGAAAAGCCGGTTCCGGCGCGGGCCCAGGCTCGGGGAGCGCACTGCGGTCGATCCCGCTGGCAACGGTGGTGCGATCGGGAAAGGGGCGAACCTCGAGGATCGCCGCGCCATCCGAGAGCCAGCGTTCGGCCGCTCGCTGCAGGTCTTTCGGGGTCGCATCGCGAGCTCGCCGGAACTGTTCGCGGTGGGCATCTGGGCTGCCGCCGAATACCTCACTACTTGCGAGAATGTCGGATTTGCCCCCAAAGCCGCCGATTCGCTCGCTGCCGCGGATGAAATTGGCGCGATACTCGCTCTTGACCCGTTCGAGCTCTCGATTCGTCGGGCCCTTGGCGATGAAGCGCGCCAGCTCTTCATCCATCGCCCGCTCCACCTGCGAGAGGTCTTGGCCGGGCTGGGCGGTCGCCCACATCACGAACAGCCCTGCGATCTCTCGCAGCCAAACGAAGGCGGCTACGTCGGTCGCGATCTGCTCGTCGTGGACCAGACGCTCGTGGAGTCGCGAGTTCTTGCCCGCTCCAAGCAGATCGCTGACCAGGTTCAAGTAGTCGCCCTCGATCGAACCCAGCTGCGGAACGTTCCAGGCCTTGATCAGGCGAGCCTGGGGGACGCGATCTTCGAGAACTCGGCGTTTCTCCTGGTTCGCCTCAGCGAGCCAGACCTCGTGGCGCTCCAGAGGCGGCCCGGCGGAAATGTCACCGAAGTAATCCCTGACCCGCGCGTGGACACGCTCCGCGTCGACATCACCCGCGACCACCACGATTGCGTTGGCAGCTCCGTAGTACTGCCGGAACCAGTCGTGAACGTTCTCGAGACTGGCTGACTCGAGATCCTCCATCGAGCCGATCGTGGGCCACGAATAGGGGTGGCCCTCCGGATACGCCATCGCGCCCAGCGTCTTCCAAACCTTTCCATAGGGCTGGTTCTCGGATTGGCGCTTCTCGTTCTGCACGACGCCGCGCTGTTCGTCCAATCGCTCCTGGTTCACGGCGCCGAGCAGGTGGCCCATCCGGTCCGATTCGAGCCAGAGCACCACGTCCAGCGCGGAGGTGGGAACATTCTGGAAATAGTTGGTTCGATCGGCGTTGGTCGTACCGTTGAGGTCTGTTGCGCCCACCCGATCGAGGGCCTTGAAGTAGTCGTCGTCGAAGTGCTCGCTGCCGTTGAACATCAGGTGCTCGAACAGATGGGCCAGCCCGGTTCGCCCCGGCTTTTCGTCCTTCGAGCCGACGTGGTACCAGACGTTGACCGCGACGATCGGCGCCTTGTGGTCCTCGTGAACGATCAGGGTGAGACCGTTCTCGAGCACGAATTTCGAATAGGAGATGTCGCTGGGGTCGAGTTGATCGGTTGAGTGCGCACAGGCCGTGCTGAGAACCAAGAGCTGCAGCAAGCCACCCGCCCGCAGCAACCCAATCAGCCCCATGCGGCCGGGCGCTTTGCAGCGGCGGCGATCGGGTTGGAGTGCGGCGCGACCCAAAACGGGGCGGGCGGCGGTATCCCCCATCTACGGCGTGTTCATCAGGGGCTTCCAGGTCTCGCCGTAATACGGAGCAAGCTGGGTAAGCTGCTCGCGGGCCACCGCGATCCGGTCGAAGGTGGGCTGCGTCAACCTCGAGCGCTTGCCGTTCTCGGCCGCCGAGTGTGCGATCGACTGGATGTTCAAGAAGATGTCGATGGTCTCGTCGTGCCCCTCGCCCGCCTCGAGCTCACTGGCGAGGTGGCGGGTTTCGCTCCTGAGCCGACGCAAATCCTGCTTGGCGGCGTGGCGCGATCGCCGATCCGCCGACGGCATCATGTCGGCGGGCTCCCGACGAAAGGCCAATTGAAGATCGTTGGCGGCCGCCGCCAGAGCCTTCGCAATCTCCGTCACCTTGGGCTGATCCCAGGACTGGGTCGGCGAGGTTTCAGAAGTCGCCAAACCGGGCGCAATCCAGCCGAGTGCGGCGATCAGCACGAGCATTCCCGCCGCCAGAGTTCGTGTTCGATGCATGCTACTTCCTCCTCGCGCAACACGATGCGTGGCCGAAGATCCTAACACGCGGAGCCCCGCTAGCCCCGATTCAACGGACCCGATTCGGAGACGCCGTGGCGGAGTCGGACGGTTCAGATGTGGAGCGCCCGCCGGGCCACGTCGAGGGCCGCCTCGCGCAGCGCCTCGCCCATGGCTGGGTGGGCGTGGCAGGTTCGAGCCACGTCTTCCGCCGATGCGCCGAACTCCAGTGCAATCACGGCCTCGGAGATCAGATCTCCCGCGAGTGGTCCAAGGATGTGTACGCCGAGCACGCGATCCGTCTGCTGATCCGCCAGGATCTTGACGAACCCATCCGTGTCCCCCGTGATCCGTCCCCGACTATTCGCCGAGAACGGGAACTTGCCCACGCGATACTCCACACCAGCCTCGCGCAGCGCCTCCTCGGTCTGGCCCACTGCTGCGATTTCTGGCCAGGTGTAGACGACGGAGGGAACGCGGTCGTAGTCGATATGTCCGCTTTCTCCGGCGAGAATCTCCGCGCAGATCGCGCCCTCGTCTTCGGCTTTGTGGGCGAGCATCGGGCCTCCGATGCAATCTCCGATGGCGTAGATGCCCGCAACGTTGGTCTCGAACCGGCGGTTGACCTCGATGAAACCGCGCTTGTCGAGTGCGACACCGATTTCCGACAGCCCGAGGTCCTCGGTGTAAGGGCGGCGTCCGATCGCCAGCAGGACGACGTCAGCCCGCAGCGCTTCGTCGGCGCCGCCGTTACTCGACTCCAGCGAAAGAGTTACTCCGTCGTCGTCTGGGGCCGCCGAGCGAACCTTGGTCGACAACCGGAACTCCAGCCCCTGCTTTTCCAACACCCGCTGGGCGCGCCGAGTCATCTCGCGATCCATCCCCGGCAGGATGTGGTCGAGAAGCTCGACCACCACGACCTCGGCGCCGAGTCGTGACCAGACGGAGCCGAGCTCCAGCCCGATCACCCCCGCCCCGATGACGCTCAGCTGGCTCGGAACGCTCTCGAGACTCAGGGCGCCGGTCGAGCTGACGATTCGCTGTTCGTCCACTTCGACGCCGGCCAGCGGTGTGGAATCCGAGCCCGTGGCGATCAGAATGTTACCTGCAGAAATCGTTTCAGTTTGCCCATCCAGCCGCTCGACGAGGACCTGCCCCGCACCGGTGATCCGACCCGTTGCCTTGATGTAGTCGATGCCGTTCTTGTCGATCAAGAACTCGACTCCCTGGGTGAGCTCTCGAACGACTTTCTCTTTGCGTGACATCATGACGGCCATATCGAGCTGCACGCCGGTCGCCACGATTCCGTGCTCGGCCAGCTGGCCCAACGCCTCCGCGTAGCGCTCGGAGGAGTGCAGCAGCGCCTTGGACGGGATGCAGCCGACGTTGAGACAGGTCCCGCCCAATGCGCCGCGCTTCTCGACGCAGGCCGTCTTCAAACCGAGCTGAGCGGCCCGGATGGCCGCCACGTAGCCGCCCGGCCCGCCTCCAATCACGACCAGATCGTACTTCTGCTGAGTCATTTCGGTGTCGGCATTCTCAAAGCTCGAGGAGCAGGCGCGCCGGGCTTTCGATCGCCTCCTTCACCTGGATCAGAAAGGTCACCGCCTCTCGACCATCGACGAGGCGATGATCGTAGGAAAGTGCCAGATACATCATGGGGCGAATGACGACCGCTCCTTCTCGGGCAACCGGACGATCCTCGATCTTGTGAAGCCCGAGGATCGCCGACTGGGGGCGGTTGAGGATCGGTGTCGAGAGCAACGAGCCAAAGACTCCACCATTGGTGATGCTGAACGTGCCTCCCTGCATCTCCTCGACCCCGAGAGACCCATCGCGAGCCCTCTGGGCGAGGTCGGCGAGGCTCGCTTCGATCTCCGCAAAGGACTTGCCATCGCAATCCCGAATCACCGGCACCACCAGGCCGTTCGGGGTGCTCACAGCCATGCTGATGTCGTAGTGATGTTTGTAGACGATCGTATCCCCATCGATCTCTGCATTGACCGCCGGGATCTGCTTCAAACCGGCGACGCACGCTTTGGCGAAGAAGGAGGTGTATCCCAGCCGGACTCCGTGCTTGGTTTCGAACTCCTCGCGGTGACGCTTGCGCAGCTCGCGCACCGGGCCCATGTCGACTTCGTTGAAGGTCGTGAGAATCGCAGCGGTGTTCTGCGCCTCCTTCAGGCGCCCGGCAATCGTCCGGCGCATCCGGCTCATCCGAACCCGCTCCTCTTGTGGAGCGGGCGCCGTCTCCACCTCCACCTCCGTCTCCGGTTGGGGAGATCGCGTGGGAGGCTCTTCTCGACGCATCACGAAGTTCTGGACGTCGGCTTTGGTGATTCGCCCGTCGCGTCCCGAGGCCGGGATCTCGCTTGGGTCCAGGCCGTGGTCCGCCACCAGCTTCCGAACAGCGGGCCCGTGGCGGCTGAGATCGCCGCCAGTGATGCCGGCGAACTCGAGCAGATCGTCCCGCGTAACGGTACCTCCAGGTCCGCTGCGGCTGAGTCGTGCGGGGTCGAGCTGCGAGATCGCCGGCTTCGGCGCCGGGCGCGCTGCGGGCGTCTTCGCACTCGGAGCCTTCGATGCGGCTGCTGGCGCAGAGGCCATCGCTTCGCCAGCCTCGCCAATCCGTCCGAGCAACGCCCCAACCTCCACGTCCTCCCCAGCCCCGACCACGATCTCCGTCAGTACACCGGCCTTCGGAGCGCAGATTTCGACGGTGGCCTTGTCGGTCTCGAGCTCGAGAACCGGCTCGTCCACCGCCACCAGATCGCCGACCTGCTTGAGCCAGGCCGCCACCGTGCCCTCGGTGATCGACTCCCCCAGCTCCGGCACGACGATCTCGATGACCATTCCTCTCCTCGTCGCGCGAGCGACCGGGCCCGGGCCCGTGGCGTCACTTCGGCGTCTGCGACTTTCGCGCCTTGGCCCGACGGCTGCCGATTCGGCCCGCGTGCTCGATGCCGATCGTGAGCGCCTGGTCGACTAGGGTCGCCTGCTCGCGTTGATGCTGCTTGAGGAAGCCGGTCGCGGGAGACGACGCGGTGGCCCGTCCGGCGTACCGAAGCTCGGGGTCTGAACAGCCAACTTCCTCAGCGACCTCCTCGATCAGCTCCGAGACCAGCGTCCAGGCACCCATATTGCGCGGCTCCTCTTGGCACCAGACTAGCTTGCAGTGCCGATAGGGAGCCAACAGCTCTGCCAAGGCGTCACCGGGAAAGGGATAGAGCTGCTCGATTCGGAGAAAGTGAACATCGCGGATCTGACGGCGGCTGCGCTCCTCGAGCAGATCGAAGTAGACCTTTCCGCTGCATAGGACGACCTGTCGCGCCTCTCGCGGATCTCCGGGCAGCTCGTCGCAGAAGAGAATCCGGTGGAAGTGACTCCCGGCGGAAAAGTCCGCCAGCCTGGACACGACCTGTTTCTTTCGCAGCAGCGATTTGGGCGCCATCAAAATCAACGGCTTGCGGAACGGGCGATGCAGCTGGCGCCGCAGCACGTGGAAGTAGTTGGCCGGAGTGGTGCAGTTGACGACCTGGATGTTGTCCTCGGCGCAACACTGGAGGAAGCGCTCGAGGCGCGCCGAAGAATGCTCGGGGCCCTGCCCCTCGTAACCGTGGGGCAGCAGCAACACGAGCCCGGACATCCGCAACCACTTCGACTCGCCGGCCGTGATGAACTGGTCGATGATCACTTGAGCGCCGTTCGCAAAGTCGCCGAACTGCGCTTCCCAGAGCACGAGGGCGCGCGGTTCGGCCATCGCGTAACCGTACTCGAAGCCCAGCACTCCGAACTCGCTGAGCGGGCTGTCGATGAGCTCGATTCGCTCCTGTTGTTCGCGAATATGGTTCAACGGGATGTAGCGCGCCTCGTTCTGCTGATCGATCCATGACGCGTGTCGATGGGAGAAGGTTCCTCGGTTGCAGTCCTCTCCCGACAGCCGCACTGGATGTCCCTCGAGCAACAGCGAGCCGAAGGCCAGGGCTTCGGCAGTCGCCCAGTCGATGCCCTCTTGATTGTCGAACATCTTCTGCTTGGTGCGCAGCTGCCGCAAGATTTTGCGGTTCACGTTCAGGCCTTCGGGCACGCTGGTCAGCGCCGCGCCGAGCTCCCGGAGAATTTCGATCGAAACCTCTGTGTGACCGCGATGCGCATCGTAGCCCTGCACCGGCTGCAGTCCGGACCAGGATCCCTCGAGCCAATCGGCTTCGTCGGGCACGTAGCGCTCGGAGGCGTCGAATTCCTTCTGACACCGATCGAGGTAATCCGAAACCATCGCCTCCGCGTCGGGCGCGGCGACGCTTCCCTCGGCCACGAGCTTCTCCGCATAGACTGCTCGGGTGGTCGGATGGGTCGCAATCTTCTGGTACATGAGCGGCTGGGTAAACGCGGGCTCGTCACTCTCGTTGTGGCCGTGACGCCTATAGCAAAACAGATCGACGATGACGTCTTGGTGGAAGAGCTGACGGTATTGGATCGCGAACTCGGCCACCTCGACGACGGCTTCGGGATCGTCTCCGTTGACGTGGATGATCGGGGCCTGATTGGCCTTCGCCACATCCGAGCAATACGGGCCGGTGCGCGCCTTGACAGGGCTGGTCGTGAAGCCGATCTGGTTGTTGATGATGAGATGGATGGTCCCGCCGGTGCTGTAGCCCTCGAGATCGCAGAACTCGAGAGTCTCGGCGACGACGCCCTGCCCCGCGAACGCCGCGTCTCCGTGCAACAGAATTCCCATGCATCTCTTGCGTTCGTGATCCCCGATCTGATCCTGCTTGGCTCGGACCTTGCCCGCTACGACGGGGTCGACCGCTTCCAGGTGCGAGGGGTTTGGGGTGAGCGAAACATGGACCGATTGCCCTCCGAAGTCTCGGTCGATCGAAGTCCCCAGGTGGTATTTGACGTCACCCGATCCACCGACCTCCTCGAGGTTGACCGCAGAGCCGCGAAACTCGGCGAAGATCGCTCTCAGTGGCTTGCCCATCAGGTTGGCCAGTACGTTGAGCCGACCGCGATGGGCCATGCCGATCACCACATCCTCGACGCCCAGCCGCGCACCGCAGCGCAGGATCTGCTCCAACGCCGGAATCGTCGACTCTCCTCCATCGAGGCCAAAACGCTTCGTGGCAGTGAACTTCCGCTCCAGGAAGTTCTCGAAGCTTTCCGCGGCGGTCAGCGACTCGAGAATTGCGCGTTTGATGTCGCGATGAAGCACCACACGGTGGCGCGCCCCCTCCATCCAGTGCTGGATCCAGTTCTTCTGGTCGGGATCCTGGATGTGCATGAACTCGACGCCGACCGTCCCGCAGTAGACCGAGCGCGCCGAGTGAACGATCTCACGCAAGGTCGCGGTGTCGAGACCGAGATGCCCGTCGCAAAAAATATGCCGGTCCAGGTCCGCCTCCGTGAAGCCGTAGGTCAGCGGATCGAGATCCGAGTGGGTGCCGTCATTGGCGAGACCCAACGGATCGAGCGTCGCCTCGAGATGCCCACGCACCCGGTAGGCGCGGATCAGCATCAGGGCGCGCATCGAGTCGAGTGCGGCCGAACGCGCGTCCGAAGCCAGGACACCTGAGGCGGGGGCTCGAGGAGGCTCGACCACCGCGGATTCGAGCCAGGCTCGCGCTTCCGGCGCGAGGCTCCCAAAGATCTCCTGCCACGCGGGCTCGACGGACTCGGAGTCGGAGACGAATTGGCGATAGATCCTGCCGAGCTCGTCCGCGCTGTGATTCCCCGGAGCGGGACGGCTCATCGTGGCCTCCGATGCTTGGCATTATCGACTGGGCGGCTGCCCGTTTCAAGGCGGGGATCCTTCGCCCAGGATCGCGAAACGCCGTCCAGCCAAAGATTGGGCTGGATCGTGAATGATTCCGCTCGATCGCCCGCGAAATGACCGGGCTGCATCGCCCGCGAGTGATCGAGCTGCATCCCCCACGCCACGGCGGATCAGCGCTCGTCGAGGGCTTCTTCCTGCCCGCCCTCCGCTTCCTCGAGCCGATCCTTCGCCCCGTCGAGGGCCTCGTCCACGGCCGCACCCGCCCGCTCTGCAGGGCCCGCCTCCCGACAGCCCGAAGCACCCACCAGCAGCCACGCCAGTGTGCCAACGAATATCCAGCTCGCAGTCTTCATCGAATACCCCCCGTTTCGAGATTACGCCTCCGCGTCCGGGATGATCGCACGCAGACCCCATGGTTGGCATCCGCAATTTCCTCGGCTTCGCCGATGACCCGGTCTGGATCGTGGAGCTTCCTGTCAGTCGGGGCTCGCGAGGCGTCGCCCCGGTGCTCTCCTGCTATGATCGACAGATGGCAGCGATGCCGGAGATTGGCGCAAGCGCTCCCGACTTCGAGCTCCCCAGCACCGAGGGCAAGATCAAGCTCTCGGATCGCCTGGCCAACCGGGCCGTTCTATTGGTGTTCTATCCGGGTGACGACACGCCAGTCTGCACCCGCCAGCTCTGCGACTACCGAGACAATCTCGCGGTCTTCGCCGATCTCGGTTTGGACGTGCTCGCCATCAATCCCCAGAGCCTCGGGTCCCATGAGAGGTTCAGCAAGAAACACAACCTGCCGTTTCCCTTGCTCTCGGACGTCGACAAAGAGGTATGTCGGTCCTACGGAGCGGTGGGCCTACTCGGAATCACCAAGCGTGCGCTGGTCCTGATCGGACAAGATGGTCGCGTTCGCTGGCGACGCACCGATCTGCCGATCTTCCATCGCAGCGCTGCAGATTTGCGGTCGGCACTCGCCGGGCTCGAGCTCGTTTCGGGCAACTGAATCCGACCCCCAAGCCCGCGAGAGCGATGGCGCAGCGCATAGAGGCGAACCGGGAGCGCACCACGCAAGAGTCGCGGCGGCCGCTCCTGCTGCTGGCCCTCGGTGCGGCCCTCGGACTGCTGATCGCCGCCACCGGCCTACTCGAGACGGCCGAGCTCGCCGACGACGAGCTTCCCGAAGAGGCCGCCGCTCGCATCAATGACTCCCTCATTCTCGCAGCGGATTACGAGCGGCTGCTGGAAAGCCTGCGGAATGACCGCATCGCTGTTGACGCGGAGGGGCAGCGGCGAGTTCTGGATCGCATGATCGACGAAGAGCTGCTAGTTCAGCGCGGTCTCGAGTTGGGCTTGGCGACCCGCGACCGGAAAATTCGCGGAGACCTGAGCGCGGAGGTGATTCGCGCCGTCGTCGTCGAGGCCGACGGGCGCGTGCCGTCACCCGGAGAGCTCGAGAACTTCTTCGAGCGCGAGAAAGCGTTCTTCGTCCGTCCCGGGCGCCTTCGAGCTCAGCAGATCTTCTTCCGGGTGAGGAAACCTGGAGAGGATGAAGTAGCCCGCCGACGCGCCGATGCCGCACTCGAACGTCTGAGATCGGGCGAGGATTTCGCAACCGTCCAGAACGCGCTGGGCGATCCCGTCCTCTCCTCGATCCCCGACACTCTTCTGCCCCCCGCCAAGCTGCGGGAGTACGTTGGCCCCACTGCCCTAGAAGCGGTACTCGAGCTCGAGCCGGGAGCACCCAGCGAACCGGTTCGATCGGGTGCGGGCTACCACGTACTGCGCGTCGTAGAACGCGAGCCCGCGAGCGAACCGGAATACTTCGAGCTCGAACCGCAGATCCGCGCCGAGTGGCGTCGCCGTGTCGGGGACGACGCTCTCCGGAGCTACCTCGACGAGTTGCGCGAACGCGCGGTCGTCGTCGTTCGACCTGAGCTGAAATGAAGCTGGCCGGCTGGATTTCGATTCTTCTGTGCGCCGCGGTGCATTTTTCGGGCGAAGCATCCGCTCACGGTCGCAGCGTTTCCTACTCTCATTGGGAGATCGAGGGACCGGACGCACGCGTCACGCTGCGGCTGACGCTTCTCGAGCTGACTCGGCTTCGGAACCGCTTGGGCCGCAGTCCGTCGCTCGATCGCGACCTGGCCGACTACCTCTCCAGCCAACTGCAGCTGCGAGCAGACAGCGAAACCTGCGCCGTGGTAGACGTACCGCGCCTGCTCACGGCAAGCGATGGCAAGGTCGCCTTCGAGTGGCGGATTCACTGCGATGCGCAGATGCCGACCGCGATCCGCAGCGAGCTGTTTCGCGACGTCGCTCCGGCGCACCTCCACTTTGCACGACTGCGTCACGGCGACTCGGCAACGCTCGAGCGAGTGCTCACAGAGGGCAACCGCTCCTGGCCCCTCGCGGGCGGCGGGCCATCTCCAGCGCCAATCCCAACCGGCAGCTCGTTCTCGGCCTACCTGGCCCTCGGCGTGGAACACATCTCCACTGGCTACGACCACCTCGTCTTTCTCTTCGCACTGTTGCTGCTGGCGTCGCGACTCAGCGAGGTGGTGACGATCGTGACCGGGTTCACGCTCGCCCACAGCATCACGCTGGGGCTCGCGGTCTTTGGAGGCCTTCGCCCGGAGGCCATCGCCGTAGAGGCTTTGATCGGACTCTCGATCGTGTTGGTCGCCTCGGAAAACGCCTGGCTGCTGAGTGGAAGACGCATCGTCGTTCCGCGGCTGATCGGAGCCGCGCTCGCGCTCATGGCAGCGCTTGCTTTGGCGGGAGTCGGTAGTCTACCGGCGTCGATTCCCGCAGGCCTGTGCATCTTTGCTCTGTGCTACTTCGGTATCTTGAAGCGGGTCGACAGGCCGGTCCGCTTCCGCGTCGCTATCTCCTTCGTGTTCGGCCTGGTCCACGGATTCGGTTTCGCCGGCGTACTCGAGGAAATCTCACTCTCGCGGGAGAAGCTCGCGACTGCCTTGTTCGGTTTCAATCTCGGCGTCGAGGTTGGCCAGTTGGTGGTCGTCGTAGCTCTCTGGCCATTGCTTCGGGCTGTAGCCGGCTGGAAGCACGGAGCACTGCACCGATGGGCGATGGAGATTGGCACGGGCGCAGTCTGCGCGATGGGAGTCTTCTGGTTGGTATCGCGTACCTACGGTTGACCAGCCGAGGGCGCTGGGGGTAGTGATGGCCGCAGATCAATATGACGCCGTGGTGGTTGGCAGCGGACCCAACGGCCTGAGCGCGGCCATCGAGCTGGCCCGTAGCGGCCGCAGCGTGATGGTTTTCGAAGCCCGGGATACGATCGGGGGCGGCGCGCGAACCGCCGAGCTCACGCTGCCCGGATTTCGCCACGACGTATGCTCGGCCGTCCATCCCATGGCGCTGGCGTCCCCCTTCTTGCAGTCGCTGCCGCTCGGCGAGCACGGTCTCGAATGGATTCACCCGACGGTTCCCCTAGCCCATCCGCTGGACGACGGAACCGCCGCCGTGCTCAACCGCAGCGTCGAGAGAACCGCCGAGACGCTTGGCCCAGACGGCGACCGCTACCCGGGCTGGATCCTCCCTTTCGTCGAGCGCTGGGATTGGCTGGTTCGCGACGCCATGGGCCCGCTCGGCTGGCCGCGGCATCCTTTCACCCTCGCGCGTTTTGGTCTGCGCGCGATACGGCCCGCAGCGAGCTTGGCCCG
>CAXMOC010000266.1:0-5104 GCA_964194865.1 uncultured Opitutales bacterium
GAGTTCGACGATTCCTGCTCATTCCGACGTCGAAAGAAGGCCGGAGTGCAGCGAAGGAGGAGCGTCACGAAGTTGAACAGTGGTCCACATAACGAGGTGCATTTTGCACAGTGTCACTGCCAAATTCGAGACTGATTCTTCGTCCGGATCCGGCCTACCATCGGTCGTTGATCGATCGACTGCCGGAAGCGAATACTCAATGATTTCGGGACGGACCGATTGTGAGAACGGACAGGAGATGCGACCCCGCTACCATTTATGCATCAACGCCTGCAGCCGCTATCCAGCAAGTATCCAGAGCTCCGCCAAGTCTTCATCGCTTGCGCCGACCCGAGCACCACTTCGACGCGGTGCTCCAAACTGCCCCGAGACACCGCGCTTTAGCGCCGCGCGCGAAGCAGCGGATAGACCTCCTCGCGAACCCGCCTCAGGTGGTGCTCGTCGTCGATCTCGCCCCACACCAGATCGGGAACCAGTGGACACTGGATGGCCATTCCCGAGGCTGCGGCGACCAGCGTGTCCGTCTCGTACGCGACGTGCAGACCGTCTTCGAATTCACTGGCGGCCAACTCGCACATGCGCCGGTAGAGCCCGGCCGAGACGCGACAGATCCCGACCAGCTCGCCGTCGATCGAAGACAGCTCACTTGCGTCCTTCGACATCTGCTCTAACAGTCCGCCGGGCGCCTGGATGTACACCTCGTCGCCCGCCTGGGTAAAGCCCGACATCAGGACCGCATCTGCTGCGTCACCTTCGAGCAGCACGTCGAGGGCTCGCTGCTCGTAGACGAGGTCCGATTCCAGCAACAGGAAGTCGGCGTCGACCCGAGACCGCGCACAATAGAGCGAGTACATGCTGCCCGAGTCTGCGAAGCGAGGGTTGTAGACAGTTTCGATCAGGCCCGGGCGTAGAGACGCCAGCTTCTGGTAGAACTCGGCGAGATGCCCGGTCACGATCAGGACTCGCTCGATGCCGGCCTGAACGAGCTTGTCTACGGACTCCTCGACGATTGGCTTGGCGCCCATCTCGAGGAAACCCTTCGGCGACTCCGTGTGTTGGCCGGCGAGGCGTGTGCCCATGCCAGCCGCCAGGATCACCGCGGTACGGATCGGCGAGCTCACGCCATCTCGCCTTTGGCCCTTCGCCCGGTGGCACGTCGCAAGGACTCGAACAAGCGCGTGAAGTCCGACTCCCGAACGTCGCCCATGTTCGCCACCCGGCACAGGTCGGAAGCGAGGTGCCCCTGACCTGCATAGATGATGAAGCCGTCGCGCTTGAGCTGGCCGTGCAGATCCGAGTAACTCACGCCGGCGGGCAGCCGAAAGCCACACAGCACGCAGGAGCGAACCTCTGGGGGTAGCAAGGGCTCGAAGTCCAGAGCGCGGAGCTCCTTCGCGATGCGAGCCGCGCGATCCCGGTAGAGCTGGCGGCGCGACTGCCAGCCCCCTTCGTCCGCGAGTTCGTTCAGCGCTTCGTCGAGTGCAAAGGCCGCCTGCACCGACTGGGTGAAGGGCGAGTAGCCGTCGCCGTGCTGTGCTTCGTGATAGACGAAGGGGTCGAGGTAGAGACTGCCAGCGGACTTCGGCGGCCCCGCCTGCCAGAGCTCGCGTCGGGCCAGCACGAAACAAACCCCGGGAACCGCGTGGAGGCACTTGTTCGCCGTGGCCGCAACTGCGGCGATCGGCCAGCGGTCGAAGTCGATCTCCTCCGCGCCGAAGCTGCTGACCGCGTCCAACAGAAGCTGGCACCCGGCATCCCGAGCCAGACGCGCGAGCGCGGGAAGATCGTTGAGCCTGCCGGTCGTGGTCTCGTGATGAACGGCCGCGATGTGACTGATGCGCGGATTCCCCGCCAGACTCTCCGCCACCTGCTCGAGGTTCATTGGATCCGTCCACGCGCTGGCGACCAGCAGCATGGACTTGCCCTGGCGCTCGAGGATCTTCGCGATGCGCTCTCCGTAGACACCGTTGGCAACTACCAGGGTCGTCGCGTCATCCGGCGCAAAGCCCACCAGCATGGCCTCCAGGGCGGCCGTACCGCTCCCCGTCAGCATGACGGCTTCGAAGTCGCTCGCGGCGGGCGGGTACAGCGACGCGAGCCGGGCGTCGATCGATTGCGTGAGCTGCGCGAACTCAACCTCGCGGTGACACCAATCGTCGCGCAGCAGCGCCCCGCGGACTCGCTCCGTCAACGTGACCGGGCCGGGGTTCAGCAGGATGCTCCGGCGACTCACGGATCGCCCCCCGCGCGCAGCCAGCCGCGCAGGCGCTCCGCCACCCGAGCTGGGCTGAGCTCCGGCCGCGGCAGATCGTCGGGAACACCGCGCAGGATCGGAACCTCGATGAAGGCCGGCCCCGGCTGCGCCGCTTCGAGCGCGACTCGCAGAGCGCTCGGGCTTGCGACGGAGCTCACCTTCGCATAACCGCTCGCGGCCGCTATGGCGCAGAGGTCCACGCTGCCGGACACGGTCGCCTGGCCGCCCGTCGACTCGTGGATGCGGTTGTCGAGCAGCAGATGCACGAGGTTCTCCGGCTTCTCGGCGCCAACGGTGCACAGCGCGCCCAGCCGCATCAGCGCGGCCCCGTCGCCGTCGACCACGATCACGCGCCGGTCCTGACGCGCCGCCGTAAGCGCCGCCGCCAGCCCGAGGCCGAGACTGATCGCGCAGCCCATCGAACCGACCATGTAGAGCTGGTTCGCGCGATCCTCGAGCGCGTAGAGCTCGCGACCCGAAACGCCCGTGGACGCGATGACGATGTCGTCCTCGCGAGCAGCCGATTGGAGCGCAGCCAGAATCTCGCGCCGCCGACACTGCGCAGACGCGCGGGCGGGCGGCAGCGCGCTCGGCGGCTGCGCACTCGGCTGGGTCCGGAGCGCACAGGGGGCCACCGATCCCTTGCGCATCACGAACGCGTAGGGCCGGGCCTCTGTGTCCATGTGCGCAGTCGCGCGACAAAGCGCCTCCGCCACCTTGTCCGACTCTTCAGGAAAATACTCCCAGCGCACGTTCATCAGCTCCAGCAGGGACGGCGTGATGTTTCCCATCATCTCGTGCTGAGGTTCGTCGGGTGCGCCGCCGGGTTCACCGCGAAGCGTCACGATCAGGAGGATCGGAAGCCGGAAGGTCTCCGTCAGCGAGGTCAACGGACTGACGGCGTTTCCCAGACCCGAGTTCTGGAACATCGCCACGCTGCGAAGGCCGCCCAGCGCGGCTCCCGCGGCGATCGCTACGGCGTCGCCCTCGTTGGCGGCACCGATGTAGCGCAGCGCACCGGAATCGATGCAGTAGTTGATGAAGGGCTTCAGATAGGAACAGGGCACGCCGGTGTAGAGACCGAAGCCCCGTTGCCGCGCCGCCTCGATGAAGAGCTCCGCCTGGATCAACGGAAGCTACTCGCGGCGACCAAGTCTTCCAAGCTGTCGACGTCCAGCCAGTGCCCGTTGGTGAAGAGCACCCGGATCGGATTGCCGCGCTTCACGAGATCAGACAGCAGGACGTGTAGCTTCGCCGTCTTGCCTTCGGGCGTCTTCAACAGGTCGGATACAGCGTCTCGCAGTGCGGGAGTCGCCGCCGCCGATACCCGCAGGATGCCGGTCCACTCCCCATGGATCTCGGCCTCGTGAAGACCCTCTCCTGCTTCAGTCAGCAGGATGTGACGCTCGAACACCTTGCGCGAGTAGGGCTCGGTGCAGGACACGTAGTCTGCCGCCCTTCCGCGATTGACCGAGTCGCGCCAGTCCGTATCGACGATGATCGCGAAGGGCTCTTCCGCCTCCTCGATCATCTCGAGCAGGAAGGGGCTGAAGAGGACGTCGCCGAAGGAGACCAGCAGGTCGGTCGTGTCGTCGCGGTCCGCCGCAAGGGCCAGGCCCAGTGACGCCAGCTCGCCGGTCTCTGCGAAGTCATCGTTGTCCACGTACTTGATATTGGGCAGATCCACCGCGTCCTTGCGGTAGCCTCGCACTACCGAGATGTGCTTGACGCCGGCGGCGTTGTAGGCGTCGACGATGCGCTGCAGCAGTGGCCTTCCGGCGATCTCCACCATGGTCTTGGGCCGCCGGTCGGTCAACTCGGCGAGCGCGCTGCCGTGCGAAGCGGCCAGCACGATGGCCCGGCGCGCGGACTTCCCGTGCGGGAGGTAGAGTGCCTCGGCGCGCCGCAGCTCCGAGGCGCCCTGCAGCCGGAAGATCTCGGCGAGGGGCGCGACCTTGGCCTCTACACCGGCGATGCTCTGCTCCTGGTAGATGGTGCGCGCGCACTCCTGCATGGCGCTGACCGCCGCGCGCAGCACCTGGTTGGCCCAGATCACCAGCGAAAACCCCGCTTCGCGGAAGAGCTCGGTTGGCGTGGTGTAGTAGCGGGTCGGAACGATCACGACGGGCAGGCGATCGCCCCACTCGCGCTTGAAGTCGAGCACCTCGTGGGGCAGCGCGAGCGAGCTGTGGATCAGGATCGCGTCGGAACCCGCCGCGTGGTAGGCCTCCGCGCGCTTCAACGCCTCGCCCAGACCCCACCCGGCAATCAACGCCTCGACCCGCGTCACGATGCAGAAGTCATCGTCCTGCTGTGCGTCCTTGCCGGCCTTGATGCGACCGCAGAACTCGTCGATGTCCGCCAGCTCCTGCTTGGCGCCGTCGATGAAGCTGTTGGTCTTGGGGAACAGCTTGTCCTCGATGCAGACGGCCGCGATATCGCGCTGCTCGAGCTTGCGGACCAGCCGGCGGACGTTGTTGAAGTTGCCGTAGCCGGTATCGCCGTCGAGCAGGATGGGGAGCTGGGTCGCGTCCGCCATGAACTCCAGCATCTCGAGCACCTGCGTCCAGCTCGCCTCGTTGGAGTCGCGCACGCCGAACTGCGCCGATAGGCACAGCCCGCTGGCCCACAGCCCGTTGAAACCGGCCTCTTCCCCGATCCGCGCGGACAGACCGTTGTGGGCCTCCATCAAGAACTCGAGCCCGGGCTCTTCCAGCATCTGCCGAAAGCGTGCAGCTCGGCTGGGTGTCGCGCTGGGATCGAGCAGAGTTGGGCTGGGATCACGCAGAGTTGGGCTGGGATCACGAAGAGTTGGGCTGGGATCACGAAGAGTTGGGCTGGGGTCAGGCG
>CAXMOC010000267.1:0-3106 GCA_964194865.1 uncultured Opitutales bacterium
CGACCGTCGCGAGCGCTGGGGCGTTTCGGAGACCGCGCGCGCGATCGCCATCGACTTGAGAATGCGCGCGAGCGGGCATCGCGCCGGGCGGTTCGAATAGAATCGGACCCGCAGGCGACACGCCCCACTACGCCGAGAGCATAGGAAGGTCAAGCAGAGTTTCCGCGACGTCCGATCAGTAGCCATTTTGACAAGTAGACCGAGAGGCCCGGAGGGGGGGCGATTTCAACGGGGCGGCTGCGCTGCTGCGCGGGCGGTGGGTAGTACGGTGGATGGTGGTTGCCGGCCGTTCTGCCCAATCGCTGGCGTCCATGGGTTGGCGAGATCGTTCGACCTGTGTCGGTCGGGAACGACGAAGCCCCCGGTCGATTGACCGGAGGCTTCGTGAAATCCGAACACATGTGCGCGGGTCATGGGTGACGTCACTTCGGCGCAGTCGTCGAGTGGCTGCGCGGTGGGTGACGCCGGTCTAGCGCGCGCCCTCGCGCAACCCGCTGGCCTCCCACTCCTTGCTCAGCTGCTGCAGCTTGCGCGAGAATTCGTCGAAATCGTCGTCGAAGGAGAGGATGATCTCGGTGGTGCGCGGAATGTCGTCGCTGTTGAGTAGCCCGCGGTAGCGATTCAGGTTGGCGAGGATCGCCTCGGCCACCTTCAGCGCGCGTTTCTCGGTCTTGATTAGCGGAGACTGCAACGTGTAGACGTTGTTGCGGCCCCACAGGCTCTCGTCCCGCACGATCGCGATCTCGCGGTAGACGCCGTTGATGGGATCGAAGTTGTACTCGACACGGACCTCCTTGAAGATGTCAGTGTTACCGGTGTAGAAGCCGCGCTCCTTCTCGACCTTGCCGAGTTGGCGGCAGCGGGGGCAGTAGAACGTGTCCCCGTGATTGAGCAGAAACACGCCCTTGGCGTAGTCCTCACAATCGGTGTTTTCGCAATATCCGACGCCGCGTTTCATGCTGGCCATCCCTTTTCGGATCGCCTCCCGGGCCCGAGCCACCGGGGGGTGTGGCAAATAGACCCGAGGTTCTCCCGGGCCCCTGCGGAGAACCTCGCAAACCCCGTGCCACTGCCCCGTGCAGTGGCAGATTGTTTCGTCCAGGGCCGGGCTTACGGGCCCGGTTTCCCCTGCGTTGCGTCTGTACGAAAGCCCGGAAGGGGCGGCCGCGGAGTGCCTTTGACGGAAGTGCTCTACCGTGTTTTGCCGACCCACGCCGAGGATGCGCAGATTTTGTCGCAGTGGGCCGCTCTCAGCTCCGCCGCGCGCACGCTTCCCCTCTGGGGGATGGGATAGCGATCGCCTCCATGTTGGGTCGAAAGCGCCCATCGCACCGCATTGCATCGGGTGAAAACCCAACGGTCACGGTGGCTTGGGCCACTTGAGCTTATACTCCCGAATGGCCCCTCTTGTCAACCAGGATCTCGCACCGCAGGCCCGCGAAATGCGCGGATCAAAGATTGGGTGGCGCCTGGCGGTGCTCGATGTCGGCACGCACCAGCACCAGATGCCAGAGGGCCACCAAGCCGGTCACGACGCTGATGGCGAAGGGCAATGCGATGCCCTTGCCCAGGCTGTCGCTCTCGAGGTTCTCGGGATGCATCGCGGCGCCCCCGAACAGTTCGATGGCGAAGTAGTTGAGCGGGACCACCAGCATGCCCAAGAGCCCGTAGACCGCTGCGAAGCGGGCCGTGCGCTCGCTGCCGTCGGTGAAGCTCCGCAGCAGCAGGTAGGCGAGGTACACGAACCAGAGCAGCAGGGTGACCGTGAGCCGCGGATCCCAGACCCACCACTGCCCCCAGGTGCCCTTGGCCCAGATCGGGCCGCTCAAGATATTGAGGGTGCAGAAGAGTACGCCCACTTCGGCGCCTGCGATGGCGATGCGGTCGAAGCGCTCGTCGCGGCGCACGAGATACAAGGCGCCGCAGACCGCCGTGGTGAAGAAGCCCGCATACGCCGCGAACGCGCACGGCACGTGCACGTAGAGGATGTTGGCGATGACGCCCTGCGCGGCGTCGACCGGGGCGGTGGCGATGAAGTACGTGCAGGCGGCCACGAGCGCGGCCAGCAGAATTCCGGTCCAGCGGATCATGCGCTCACTCGTCGAGGACGTAGTCGAAGGTGAGGAAGGACACTATCAAATAGGCCACATCGGTCACGAAGAGCAGCTGCAGCGGCTCGATGGGCACGGAGCCGGTGTCGATGAGCGCTGTGGTCGCGCGCACGCTGCCGGATACGATCGGCACCAGCAGCGGTAGCAGCAGCAACGGCAGCATCACCTCTCGGAAGCGCGTGCGTACCGCCACCGCGGAGAAGAGTGTGCCCACGCTGCACAGGCCCAGGGAGCCCAACAGCACGATGCCCGCCAGCGGCGCGGCCACCGCCGTGAGGTCGAGGGCGAAGACCAGCCCGAATGCGAACGCCGTGGCGGCCTGTGCCGGGGCCAGGATCGCCAGGTTCGCGAGAGCCTTGCCGAGGAAGACCCAGCCGCGCTCGACGGGGGCCAGCGCCAGGCCCGAGAGCGCATCGTTCTCGAGCTCGAGGGTGAATGCCCGCCCGAGGCCGAAGAGTGCCGCCAGCACGTAGGCGACCCACAGCAGCCCGGGCGCGTAGACCTGGGTGCGCGCGCTGGTGCCGTCGGGCAGCGCGAACTGGAAGATCATCACCACCAGCAGTGAGAAGAGCAGCATGGCCGCCACGCGGTCGCGGCTGCGCCACTCGATCAGCACGTCTTTCCAGAAGATTGCGAGCCCAACGTTCATGCCGCGCGCTCCACCGCCGCCAGGTACGCGTGCTCGAGGCTGGCGGCGTCTTCGCCGCGGCCAGTGTGCACGCTGCGCCCGTTCGCCAGCACCAATGACGCGTCCGCCAGCTGTGCGGCGTGGGCGAGGTCGTGGGTCACCAGAATCAGGCTGCGCCCATCACTGTGCAGCGAGGCAAGCCGGAGCAGCAAGCGCTCCGACGCCGAGCGGTCGAGCCCCGTGAAGGGCTCGTCGAGGAGTAGCAGCGCCGGGTCGTGCACCAGTCCGCGTGCGATCGCCACGCGCTGCGCCATGCCGCGCGAGAACCCCGCGACCTGCCGGTCCGCGACGGCGCCGAGATCAGCTT
>CAXMOC010000268.1:0-91151 GCA_964194865.1 uncultured Opitutales bacterium
ACGCGATCAGCGCCTTGTGGTTCGGCATTCTGCTCGGCCGCCTGGCGCCCCTGGCTCTGCGCGGGAACCTGGACAGCCGCATCATCGTCGCGACGGGACTCTTGGGCGGTGTCGGGCTGATCGCTGGGATTGCCCTCGACACGCCCCATATCTCGTTGCTCTTCGGATGCGTGGGGTTCGCGGTCGGGCCCGTCTACCCGGTCATGATCTCGCTCGCAGGTCAGCGCTTTCCCCATTCGCGCGGCGCCGCGGCCGGCCTCGCCGCCGGAGCCGGAGCCCTCGGCGGCTTCGCGATTCCCTGGCTCACTGGTGCGACGGGAGACGGCTTCGGGATCTCCATCGCGATGGGCAGCCTCGGGCTCTGGGCTCTTTTGATCGCACTTGGCGGCCAGGCCGCCCGTTGGAGCGCGGCGCGCGATTCGTTCGATCCGGTAAGCTGAACCGCGTGTGCGCGCGCTTCTCCTCATCTCGGCGCTTCTCCTGGCATTGAGCTGCGGGATGTGGGGCCGCCTCGTCGATTCGCTGATCTTCCAGCCGACGCCGGGAGCCGAGCTGCGGCCGAGCCAGCTCGGGATCAGCGCTGAAGAAGTCTTCCTTCGAACCGACGACGGCGTGCGAATCCACGCCTTCTATCTGCCGGCCCCGGGAGCGGACCGCGCGCTCCTCTTTCTTCACGGCAACGCGGGTAACGCCTCGCATCGTCTTCCCAACGCGGCGGATCTGATGCGGCTCTCCTGCAACGTATTGCTGCTCGACTACCGCGGTTATGGTCTCAGCGAGGGCAGACCGAGCGAAAGGGGAGCGTACGCCGACGCCCGCGCTGGGTTGGCTCATCTGAAGGATCAACGCGGCTTTCCAGAGAGCCGCATCGTCTTGTTCGGCCGCTCACTCGGGGGGGCGGTCGCCGTCGACCTCGCCCTCGACCGCCCCGTGGCCGGGGTGATTCTGGAGAGTACGTTCTCTTCGGTCTCCGACTTGGCTCGCAGCCTGGGCGGACCGTTGATGGGAGCGATGGCCGGTCGGCGATTCGATTCCGTCGCCAAGATCGACCGCGTGCGCGCGCCACTGCTCTTTTTTCACGGCGATCGCGACGAGGTCGTCGACAGCGCTCTCGGGCGTCGGCTGTTCGAGGCAGCGCGGCAGCCGAAGAGCTTCGAGACGATCGCTGGGGCCGGCCACAACGACACCGTGCAAGTCGGCGGGCGCCGCTACTATGAGCGCATTCGGGTCTTTCTCGACGAGGTCGCCCCGACATCCCAATGAGCCGCGTCAACCAGACAACCGTGAGCGGTGCGGAGCCGGTGTTGATCACCGGAGCGAACGGCCAGCTGGGCCGGCGCCTGATCGAGCGCTTCGCCCGCTGTGACCCCCCGGTTCGCGCCCGCGCCGTGGTGCGATCGCAGCGTGCCGCGGCGAGCCTGGATGATTTGCACGAGAGCGCTGGTCTGGAGCGCGTGGTTCTCGACTACCGCGACGAAGCTGCGCTGACCGAGGCCGCACGCGGTTGTCGTCACGCGGTGCATCTGGTGGGAATCATCAAGGAGGGCTCGAACAGCCGCTACGAAGACGCCCACGAAGCGTCGTCGCGAGCAATCGCAAGCGCCGCCGCAGCGGCCGGCCTCCACCGCGTAGTGTATCTGAGCATTCTCGGTGCCAACCCCGCATCCAACAATCCCTGCCTCGGCTCCAAGGGGCGCGCCGAGCAGATTCTGCTCGAATCCAAGACGCCCGCCCTGATTCTTCGAGTTCCCATGGTGCTGGGCCCGGGCGACGCCACTTCCCGCATCGTCAGGGCGGAGGCCCAGGCGCGCTTGCTCCCCTTGATGGGCGGCGGCAGCTCACGCGCCCAACCGATCTACGCCGACGATGTGATCGAAGCGATCGTAGCCGGCACGAGCCGCGCCGATCTAGACGATGTCAGTCTCGACCTCGCCGGGCCCGAGTCGCTACCCCAGCGCGAGCTCATCGAGCGGGCCGCCAGCCTGTACGGACGTCGTCCCCGCGTCGTCGCGATCCCCCCACGCGTACTCGGTTGGCTCGCCGGGCTCGCCGAGCGGCTGATGGCGAATCCACCCTTCACGCGGTCTTCTCTCGAGGTCATCCACGAGGACGACGACGTCGACCCCGAGTCCGCCCGCCGCCGGCTGGGGATCGAGCTGACGCCGCTCGACGAGATCCTACGACGCTGCGTGGGACCGGAGGCGCCACGGTGAGTGAGGCAGAGGCCAGCCCCAAGAACCGCAGCGCTTCCTGGCAGCGGGCCCTCCCCTGGCTGATCACGGTCGCGTGCTTCGCCTATCTCTACAACCGGGTTGGTGCCCAGGCGGCGCGCCAGGGCCAGACGGCGTTGGAGTTCCTGCTGGCCGTCTTCGTAGACGTGAGCTGGGGCCGTTGGCTCGCATTGATGATCCCCTACTCGGCCCTGTTCTTCCTGATCGACTCGCTCGTGGTGTGGCGCGTCGTCAACTGGTTCAACACGCGGGTGCGCTACGTCGACATTCTGCCCATCCGGGGCAGCACCTACATCTTGTCGATTCTCAACGAGCAGGTGGGAAAGGGCGCCATGGCGCTCTATCTCAACCGACGCCATGGCGTTGCTGCCTGGCAGGTCGGATCGAGCATGCTCTTCATCATGTTCTGTGAGTTCTACTACCTCCTGCTGTGGGCACTGGTCGGTGTCACGCTGAGCTGGGACCAGTTTCCCGACGTATTCCACTCGATTCCCTGGATCGCTCTCGGGGCAAGCGTCGTTCTGGTGCTCTGGCTGCTGTACTTCCGGGGCGCCATTGCACCCGGAAGCTCGCTCCGGGACCGCGAGGTTCTGCACGCCTTCCGGCGCGCACTCCCCTGGCAATACCTGGTGATCGTCGTGTTGCGCTCTCCAGCCCTGCTGTCCGCCGTCGTCGTCTACACGCTGGCGTTGAGGCTGTTCGGCGTCGAAGTGGGATATCTGGAAATGCTCGGTTATCTGCCCGTCATCTTCTTTGGCGCTGCCACACCAGGGCCGATGCGTTCGGTCGCAATCCTGCTCTGGGTCACGTTGTTTTCGGAGCACGCGGCGGAGATGACGGCCTTTGGACTCGTGCAGCACAACTTCTTCATCTTCTTCAACGCCGCCATCGGGCTGCTCTTCCTCCAGCGGGCCAACCGCGACCTGTTTCCTAGCCGGTCTTCGACCGACTAGGGCGTCCCAGGTGGGCGCGGGTTGCGGGCCATGATGCGGAAGCGGTCCCCGATGGAGAGAGTCGTCGAGGCGATCAACAGCCACCCCAGAGCGACGACGAGGGACGGTCCCGGCCAGCTCCAACCGAGCGCATCGCGGACGATCGGCACAGCGACGACAACGAAGTATGCGACCCCGTTCCAGCGCCCCAAAGAGCTGGGCCGGGGATTTGGCGAACCCGAATCGAGCGCATACTGAAGAAACGACAGGGCGATCAGCGGAGGAAGGAGCAGCGGGAGCACGCCTGCGAACGCGAGTGCGGCCGTTCCCGAGGTAACGAAGATGGCGTCCGTCGAGTGATCGATCAGACGACCGAGAGCCGACTCCTCGCCGAAGCGGCGGGCCACGAAGCCGTCGGCGAAGTCCGTCGCGACGGCCAGGCTGAAGATCGCGGTAGCCGCCCAGGCGGCATCGGCACGAATCGCCAGCACGAGAACCGGGGCCGCCACCAGCCGAATCAGCGTGAGTCCATTTGCACGAGTCAGCCAGAGCGCGCGGACAGACATGGCGCGACTGTAACGCGATTGCTCGCTTCGGCCCCTGGAACCACTCCTCGATTGCCGAGCGCGTTCCATCTCCGAAGCACCCGGGCTACCCTGCACGCCCTTTGGCCCGAGGGGGTGCGGTGACAAACTTCGCTAGTCACGTGCGCGGCGTGGCGTTTGCCGCGATGGTGGGGTTGATCGCTTGCTCGAGTGATTCCGACGCCCCCCAAGATCCCGCCTATGCGCGCGGCCAGAAGGTCTATCAGAACATCTGCACCACCTGTCACAGCGCAGACCCCAGCCAGGACGGCGTCCTGGGGCCGCCCATCGCAGGAGCCTCGCGCGAGCTTCTCGAGGCCAAGATGGTCCGAGGCGAATATCCGCCCGGCTACGAGCCCAAACGCAACACGGCGCAGATGCCCCCGCTCGCTTACCTCGAGCCGTACATCGACGATCTGACGGCGTTCCTGGCAACCGGCTCGGATTGATCAGCCGGCGCCGTCGCTTCTAGAGCATGATCGAAGCGTTCAAGAACAGCACGATCGTCAACCCGAAGCCCGCGTGAATGACGCCACTCGGAGCGGGGGCCGTAATGTACTTCTGCGTGGCCAGGCCGCGGGACCCGATGATGGCATTCGCTTCGACGGCGAGGATCACGATCAGCGCCACGATCCAATAGGTTCCCGGGCCGCCGGTCGTCGGGTAGAGCTCGATGAAGTGGGAAGCCGAGCCCATGAAGAAGAGCATCGGAATCGAGAAGAGCGTATTCGTGCGCGAGGCAAGGCCGGCGTTCGGAGCAAGCTTTCCGGCTTCCGGATCGGGCTCGCCACCTCCAGCCACGGACACAGCCGACGCGATCGCCTTCTGCTGAATCGGCCAGATGATGAACCACACGTTGTACCACATGAGTGTACCCATGAGGCCGCCGGTGAGGATCAACGTCATGTAGCCATCGGTAAGGGTGTTGGGACCCATCAGCTTGCTGATCACGATCAGCCAGCCGGTGATGAAGGTGAACATCGCGCCCCAGCGGAACCACCACAGGGCGTTCGGCACCAAGCCTCGCATCATCGCGCTCTTGGCTTCGCCACCGAGATCCGACGCAAAGAAGGGCGTCTGGATGAAATTGAAGTAGTAGAGAACCCCGATCCAGGTGATCCCGGCCAGGAAGTGGAACCACCGGAGCAGGATGTACCAACCCTCGAGACTGAACAATTCCATCGCTCTCCCCTCCTCGATTCGAATGTCGCCGATCACGACGCCCGAGCCACGTCGATTCCCGTCCGGCCCGTGCAGCGCGCCAGCGAGCCGTCGGCGGGGCCATCTTAGCCGGAAATCGGACGAAATGAGGCAGACTGCCGCGGATTCCGAACAGGCGAACCGTCGACGGCTTGAGCCAGACCTCGGCGGGGCGATCCCACTACAATGCTGGCCCTCCGGGGCCAGCCGAATCTCACACCCCGGGGCCGAAGGCCCTCTCCTCGAGGATCGCTTCGGCGATGCTGCGCGCCGCCTTGTTGACCTCGACGTTGCGCGCTTGTTTTCCCTGACGCCGCACCACCTCGACGATTCCCTCTTCGAGCCCCTTGGGACCCACGGTGACGCGATAGGGGATCCCGATCAGCTCGGCATCGTTGAACTTGACTCCCGGGCGCTCGTCTCGATCGTCGAGCAGCGCTTCGATCCCCTCCGCGACGAGCCCGTCGTAGAGCGCACAGCCCGCGTCGTTCGCCTTCGCGTTCTTCGGATTGATGATCGTCACCACCACCTCGAACGGCGCGATTGCCATGGGCCAGATCATGCCCGAGTCGTCGTGGCGACTCTCCACGGCTGCAGCCATGGTTCGCTCGATCCCGAGGCCGTAGGAGCCCATCACGATCGGGCGCGACTTTCCGGCGTCGTCCTGAACCGTCGCGCCCAGAAGCTCGCTGTAGCGCGTTCCAAGCTTGAAGATGTGACCGACCTCGATGGTCTTGCGCACAGCGAGCTCTGCGTCGCAGAGTTGACAGGCCTCGCCCGCCTGCACCTCGCGCAGATCCAACCATTCCGCTGGACTGATGTCGCGCTCGATGTCTACGCCCCGAAGGTGGAAGCCGTCACGGTTGGCGCCCGTCACCAGCCCCCCTCGGCCGCGCAGTGCGAGATCTGCAATGACTTTGTGATCCGCCACCCCCACCGCTCCGAGGCTTCCCGCCGATGCACCCAGCAGCTGCCGGATCTCCTCCTCCGTCGCGGGCCGCAGCTCGACGGCGGAGGTTGCGTCCTGAAGTTTCTGCTCGGATAGGGGATGATCCCCACGCAGCAACAGGAACGTGGCCGCGCCGTCGAGCAGGTAGACGAGCGTCTTGATCTGGTGCTCCGCAGCGGCGCCCCCATCGAAGGCCGCGAGGTCCTCGATGGTGCGAACGCCCGGCGTGGCAAACTCTTCGGGTTGATTCGAGGCCGCTAGATCTTCCGTGAGCGGGAGCGCCGACTGCGCCTTCTCGACGTTGGCCGCATACCCGCACGCTGCGCAATACGCCACCCAGTCTTCACCCGCGTCGCTGTTGACCATGAACTCGACGGATTCGTCGCCGCCCATCAGACCGGATGAGGCTTCGACAGCGAGCGTGTCGAAGCCGCAACGGGAAAATATTCGTCGATAAGCTTCAAAGTGTCGCTTGAACGACTCGTCGAGTCCGTCCGCATCGACATCCAGCGAGTAGGAGTCCTTCATCGTGAACTCGCGAACGCGGAGCACACCAGACTTGGGGCGCGGTTCGTCGCGGTACTTGCGCTGGAGCTGAAACCAGATCTGGGGCAGCTGCTTGTAGCTGCGCAGCTCCCTCGCCAACGAGGCGAACATCTCTTCGCCGGTCATTCCCAGGGCGATGTCGACGTCCTTGCGGTCCTTGAGACGAAACATCTCGGCACCGATCGCGTCCCAGCGTCCGCTCTCTCGCCACAACTCCGCGGGCTGGATGGAAGGCAGTAGGAGCTCCTGCGCTCCGATCTCTGCCATCTCCTCTCGGACGATCTTCTCGATCTTGTGGCAGACCCGAAGTCCCAGCGGAAGCAGCGAGTAGACACCGGACATCACCTGGCGGACGAAGCCGGCGCGAACCAGAAGCTTGTGGCTGATCGCCTCCGCATCGGCCGGGTCGTCGCGCAACGTGGGAATGAAGAGCTGAGACCAGCGCACCGAACCTCCCGTGAAGAGATGGCCCGGAGGCTAACGGACCCACCCGACCCGCGCCGCCGCAAGCGCGACAGGGCGCGCCCAGCGCCCACAGCCGAAGGGCGTGTGGCATACGTCGTCGAAGTCGGCCTCGCCCTGGGAGCGAAGTCGGGTAGAAACTAGAAGGGCGTTCCCAGCGACGGCGCGGTCTCCTTGAAACTTGCCCAGAGCTGTTCGTATACCGGCCCGGGGGTTCCGGCGCCGACGGTTCGCCCATCGAGCGTTCGAATTGGAACCAATCCCGCTCCGCTGCCACTCAGGAAGGCTTCGTCTGCTGCGAGCACGTCGAACCGGCCCAGCGTCTGTTCGCGGGCCGGAATGCCCAGCGACGCGGCCAGCTCCAATAAGGTGGCACGGGTAATTCCCTCGAGCGCACCGTCGCTGGCTGGCGGGGTGAGCAACTGTCCGCCGCGCACCACGAAGAGATTGGCGACCGAAGCCTCGGCGATCGCCCCCGCGGCGTTGAGAAGCAGCGCTTCGTCACCCCCGCGCTGTCTCGCTTCGAGCTTCGCGAGCGCGTTGTTCAGATAGTTGAGACTCTTGACCCGCGGATCCAGAACATCGGCGGGCGGCCGGCGCAGGCTCGAGGTCAGCAGATCGATTCCGGCCCGGCGCTTGCTCTCCGGATAGACGGAGATCTGATCGACGATGCAGAACAATCCGGGTTTCGGGCAGGTACTCGGATCGATGCCAAGCGCTCCCTCACCGCGAGTTACGACGAGGCGCACGTAGGCCTCGTCGGCACCGAAGCTGCGCGCAGTCTCGAGCACGATGTCGCGGACAGCGCCGATTCCCCCCGGAAGCTCCAGGGCAAGGGCCTTCGCGGAGGTCTCGAGGCGTTTCATGTGTGCGTCGAGCTGAAACACACGCCGCCCGTACACGCGGATGCCCTCGAAGATGCCGTCTCCGTAGAGCAGGCCGTGATCCAACACCGAGATCCGAGCCTCCGCTCCATCCACCACGCGACCGTCGATCCAGACCTTCACAGCTCCACCCCGTCGAGCCGCCCGGCGATCCGCTCCGCGGCCGCCAGCGCGCGTTCGGAAACCCCGCTGCGGCGGCCGGAACCCATGCGCGCAGTGGGCGCCGCAACCGCGAGCGCAGCGACCATGCGTGCGCCCGAGAGCGCGGATAAAATCGGGGCAGCCACGACACAGAGACCCGGAATCCATTCGTCTGTGTTCTCGGCGAAGCCGCGCTCGCTGGCGAGTTCCACTTCGCGATCGAGCGCCGATGGGCTCGCGGCGGTGGCGTCGGTGAAGCGCTCGAGCGGACCTTCGGGAGCCGGGATGATCCCCTCACCAAAGGCTAGATAGAGCTTGCCCACCGCTGTTGCGTGAACTGGCACCTGCGAACCCACCCGGGGAGCAGCGCGCAGGAAACCCGAGCCTTCGACCTTGTCGAGGACCACGAGGTTGCTGGCCCTCGCCGCAACCAGAAATACCGTCTCGCCCAGCTCCTCGGCCTCGGTCTCCAACACCGGCCGTGCTGCGGCCACCACCGGCTCTCGATCCAGGGCTCCAACGCCCAGCGCCACCAGACCGATCCCCGGTCGATAGTGTCCGTGCTCGTCCCGCTCGATCAGCTGACGGCGCGTCAGCGCCGTGAGCAGCCGATGGGTGCTCGACTTGGGCAATCCCAGGGCGCGACCGATCGCCGTAACCCCACGTGCCCCCGGCTCCCGGTGCAGGTGAAACAGCACATCGACCGCCTTTTCGACGCTGGTCAGAGCTTCCATATCTCTTTTCCCTCTTCTTTTCCCTCCTTTGCCCTCATTTTCTCCCTTCGCCCTTCTGTCCCCTCCGCCGCCGAACGCGCACTGCGGATGTCAAATTTCGGATCGCATAATGTTCCGATATACAGGACATAGTCTCTTATATCGGAACATTATCTCAGACAATCTTGACCCGCCACGCATCGCGTGAGCGCGCCAACGGGAGTCAGCTGTCGATCAGAGCGAGGACGCCGGTGTAGGTGAGGAGCTGGGGGCGGCCGTGGCCGATGCCGCCAATGGGTCCGATTTCGTAGGAGCCGAACATTCCCGCAATCGGAACGTCCGAGAAGGCGTGCTGGAGATAGGCGGACTCGAGCCCTGGAACCCCGAAGAACGCCGAGCCGCGGGCGCAGCAGTTGAAATAGAGCCCCACGGACGCTGACTCGCCGCCCTGGGCCGCGAGCATCGCCTTCAGATCGGACCGAGCGGCTTCGGGCTCGCGGATCGCCAGCGCGATGCGCTGACCACGAGTGACTTCTTCGGGTAGAGCAAACGCCCGGTTTTCCGGCGAGAAACCGATCACGTGTCGAACCAGATAGCTACCGGGTCGCAGCGAACTCACCTCGTCCTGCGGAAAGGCGACCAGCACGAAGGCCGCCGCCCGCGCCAGATCATCCGCCAGCGGTCCCAGCGCAGCCTCGCGATACACATCGAGAGCAGGGCGACCATCCAGCTCGAGCACCCAGTTTCCCTGAGCTCGGGTCACGCTCAAGAGCTCGGTCGCCGGACGACAGGCCTGGGTGACGCCAACTCGGGCCCGCACTCCGCGCAACGCGATACCCGCGACCGCCTCGCTTTCCACGTCCCTGCCACACCATTGGGCTGGAGAATCCGAGAATGGATCGGCCGCGCCGGCCCCAACGATCTGGGCCGGCCGCAGTGCGTCAAGGCCGCGAACCAGCTTGTCTGTATCGAGGCGCGGGTCCGGTAGCACGACGATGAGGTCTTCGGCGCCGGGCTCGCCTGTCATGCGCGAGGCGATTTCCGCGCCCACGCGGGCCTCCTCGCCGCGGGCCGCCGAAACCAGGAAGGGCTCGGCGTCGAGGCCGTTCACGGCCATCACTGCCACCGAGGATTCGCCTTCACACTCGATCCCAGCCCCCAGCACACCGTGAGCGGTGGCTCCTACCACACGCTGGGTGCCGAGGGCCTCGACGGCGGTCGACAGCAGGCGAGTGGGCTCTTGGGCGGGCCCCGGCGTAGCAAAGACGATTGCGAAATCCGCGCCACCGGAGCGCTCGAGAGCGGCTGTCGACGCTTCTGCGACCGCAGCCGAAACGTCGGCCTGGATGGAGATGCCCACGCCTGCACGAACCATCGATCCAGTATAGGCAGCCAGCGGTGCAGACCAGGCGATCCGCTTTCCAGCCGGCTCCGGCTCGGCTAGGATCGATCCGCCGCGCCGCTTCAGTCCCTCCTTGGCGCCGCGTCCCCTCCTACAGGTCGAACTTCCCGATCGCGAGCGTCGTATTCGGGTAGCGAAGAGCGAATGACACCGGTATCGAGGCCGCGATTGGCTGATTTCGAGCTCATCGAGTCACGAACGGCGCTGGATTCTCTTGCGCTGGAGCTCGCCAACGAGCGAGTGCTCGCGTTCGACACCGAGGCCGACAGTTTCTACCACTATTTCGACAAGACCTGCCTGGTGCAGGTGGCGACGCGTCGGCAGATCTATCTGATCGATCCGCTCGCTATCGGTGGCCCAAAGGAGCTGTCCCCGCTGGCTCCCATCTTTGCCTCACCCGACATTCGCAAGATCTTTCACGCCGGCGAGTACGATCTCTTCGTTCTCAAACGAGACTGCTCGTTCGAGTTCCGAAATCTCTATGACACCATGATCAGCGCCCAGCTGCTCGGCTACCCGTCCGTCGGGTTGGCCGGAATCGCGGAGCGGCACTTCGGGGTCAAGCTGCCCAAGGAGCAGCAACGCTCGGATTGGTCCACGAGGCCGCTGTCGTCGAAGCAGCTGAGCTACGCGGCATCCGACGTCTTGTATCTGATACCTCTCGCGGAGCTGCTGGAGAAGGAGCTGCGCAAGGCCAAGCGCTTGAAGTGGGCCCAGGAAGAATTCGAGACGCTGTGCGGGCGCGAGTGGCCGGACCGCGAGTTCGACGATCTCGGCTACCTGAAGATCAAGGGCGCCCGCCGCCTCTCCGGAACCGGGCTCTCGATCCTGCGCGAGCTCTACCTCCTACGAGACGCCCGCGCCCGCGAGCTGGATCGCCCCGCCTTCAAAGTGTTGGGGAATCGCACCCTGCTCGAGATCGCCGAGCGAGCTCCGCGTAAGCAGGCGGACCTGCGAGAGATCAAGGGAATCACCGACCTGATCCAGCGACGCATGGGACGGGATCTGATGGCAGCCGTTCGGGAGGGTCGAAAGACCGAACACGGGCCCATCCCCAAGTCGACCGGCGGCGGACGCAAGCGGCTGGATCGCCATGAGGAGCGCCGGCTCGCAGCCCTCAAGCAGTGGCGGGGCGACAAAGCGCAGGCTCTCGAGATCGACCCGGGTGTGCTCTGCCCCAATGCCTCCCTGGAGGCGATCTCGCTGAGAGACCCCCACACGCGAAGTGACCTACAGGAGCTCGCCGAATTGAAGGCCTGGTTCGTGCGCGAATTCGGCGCCGAGGTCGCGAAAGTCAATCGCCTCGCCGCCAGCGGCGAAACCTGAGGCGGGAGAGAAACCTCTGCCCAAAACGGCAGTCCCCTCGGAAGGCGACTTGCCTGCCGAGGGGACGAATTCGATCTGGCCCCCCGAGAGCCCAGAGAAGGCGGGGGTGCCGTTCTGGGGAAAGCGCCTGGTTGATGACTCGAGGCTCCGGGGGGCTGGAGTCACCGGACGTGCGCGCCCGCAAAACATCCGATGCATCCAATCCAGATCTAGGCTCTTGCATTAGCAGGTTGCGTGCCAACCGGGCCTGCTTGCCCGAGTGGCGCAAGACCTTGATTTGCCTCGGGATGACAGCGATGGGAAGCGCTGCGAGATGCACTCTGCGGTGGCAGCCAGCCGGCCGTGCAGACGGCTTTCTTGCGGCTCGGCGCGGATTTCCAACGACAGCTCGGCGAGTTGGGAGAATCGCATCTTCGAGTGGCGGCGCAGCCACGAGATGCAGCGCCTGGATCGGTAGCGCATTGCTGGCTCTCACGGGCTGCGGGCCCATCTCCAGCGGGGTCACTGGAATCGCAGCTCATGACTATCCCGCCCCGAGCACGGCTGAACGCTACTGCGCGTGGTACGGCGACGCCCGCGACGGGGTTCTCTACTTCGGTACGGCAGCCTTCTGGTCCGCCATGCGATCCCACGGCGACGATCCGACCGCGGACCTCCAACAGCCGGGGCCGGTGATGGTGGGCCGCTTCGACCTTCGGCGCGAAGAGCGCATGGGCCCTTTGGAGGTAGGACTGGCGGAGAATCGATCGGGAGTCTGGGACGTTCTCGCGCACCCAAACGGGCGGATCTACTTCACGACCTTCTACGAGTCGGCCGGCTTTGTGGATCCGGGTACGGGAGAATTCGTACGTCTCCCACAGCTGGGGAATGGCCTCAACGAGCTCGCGCTGGGCCCCCGCGGCAGCGTGTTGGTCTCTCGCTATGGGGGCGCTCCAGGAGCTGGCGAGGACGGCGCTGTGCTGGCGTTCGATCCCGACGGCAGCCTGCTCGACACCTACCCGTTGCGCGCGCCGCCGGGTTATCGCGTGGCACCCAAGACCATCGCCTATGATCCGACGCGCGAGCAGATCTGGATTACGACGGATCTGCTCTCGGTCGATTCCACCGCCCCGCCCCGTCACGACACCTACGTGCTAGACGCCCGAGGACGCGAGCTGCGGCGGATCGCTGAGCCGGAGATCCAGTTCGTCGTCTTCGCTGAAGACGGATCGGGCTATCTCGCCGAGGTCGACGGCGAATCCCTGTGGCTGCGGGCGAGCGCCCCGGGCGAAGCGATCTCGACCGCGCGACGAGTCGCGCTGGACGAGGCCTTCGAGGGCGCGCTGGATTTCGTACAAGACATCCAGGTGTCTGCGGATCGCAGGGTGGTCGTGACGCGCTGGAGCGGTTGGGTCCACCTGCTCGAGCCGAACCTCGAGGTCAAGACGACCCGCTTCCCGGCCCGTGCAGACGGCGGCCTCTACTACTCGGCGGTGGCGCTGGGGGACCGGATTTGCGCCACCCATTGTGCAGGCGTGAGCGTGATCTGCATGGACGCTCCCTGAGCTCGGTCGGGATCCCCCGATCAATGCGGGGTAAGATGGGCCCGTGTTCGCCGAACGCCGGAAACGAGTCCGCGATGCCATGGGACCGGAAGCCGTCGCGATCTTTCTCGGCGCGCCGATGGTCACCCGTTCCCAGGACACCCAATACCCGTTCCGTCAGAACAGCGACTTCTGGTATCTGACGGGCTTCGATCACCCCAACGCCGTGGCCGTGCTGCGCACGAACGGCGGGCCGGAGTACACGCTCTACGTAGAGCCGCGTGATCGCGAGATGGAGATCTGGACGGGCTTTCGCCCGGGCGTGGACGGCGCCCGCGAAGACTACGCGGCCGACGAAGCGTTCCCCGAGAGCGACTTCCTCGCACAGCTGCCTGAGCTCGTCCGACGGGCCAAGCGGATCTACCACATCCTGGGGCGCAACCCGAAGGTCGATGACGTCGTCACCAGTACGCTGGAGGAGATGCGCCTGCGGTCGCGCCAAGGCGTCGTTCCCGCCGAGTCGATCATCGACCCGAGAGGCATCGTCCACGAGATGCGACTGATCAAGGAGCCCGCCGAGCTCGACGTCATGCGCCGGGCCTCGGAGATCAGCCGCGAGGCCCATGAGGCGGGCGCGCGGATCGCTCACAGCGGGGTCTACGAGTACGAGATCGAGGCGGTCATCGAGTACACGTTTCGGCGTCGCGGGGCGCGCGGGGCAGCCTATTCGAGCATCGTGGGCGGCGGCAGCAACGCAACGGTCCTGCACTACACCAGCAACGACCAGAAGCTTCACGACGACGAGATGGTCCTCGTGGATGCTGGCTGCGAGCTGGAAGGCTACGCGTCGGACGTGACCCGCACCTATCCGATCGGGGGGCGCTTCACGCCGGCGGGTCGGCAGATCTACGAAGTGGTGCTCGCGGCTCAACGCGCGGGCCTCGAACAATGCCTGCCAGGGAAGACCCTTGCCGACGTTCATGACGCGGCGGTTCGCCAGATCGTAGAGGGACTCGTCGAGCTGAAGTTGCTGTCGGGCAACGTCGAAGATTTGATCGCCCGGGAGGCTTACAAGAGCCTCTACATGCACACGACCAGCCACTGGCTGGGACTCGATGTACACGACGTCGGAAGCTATCGATCCGAAGGCGAGCACCGCTCGCTCGAGCCCGGCATGGCCTTTACCGTCGAGCCGGGCGTGTACGTAGCCTCGGATGACCAGGATGTTTCCGACGAGTTCCGCGGCATCGGAGTCCGCATCGAAGATGACGTGGTCATCACCGAAGACGGTTGTGAGAACCTGACGGCTGCCATCCCGACGGCGCCCGAAGACGTCGAGGCACTGGTCGGGGATCGCTGAAATCAGCTCGACATCGATCGCAATCCAACGGCCCACTCCGGAGGACCGAGCGGCATGGCCGACATCGAATCCCTGCTAAAAGAGACGCGAAGCTTCAAGCCCCCGCCCGAATTCGCGAAGCGGGCCAATTGGAGCAAGAAGACCGTCGCGGAGCACCGCAAGCTAGCTGCCAAGAGCCCGGAACGCTTCTGGGCCAAGATGGCGAAAGAGAACGTCAGCTGGTTCACCCCCTGGAAGAAGGTGCTCCAGTGGAAGCCACCGGCAGCCAAGTGGTTCATCGGCGGCAAGCTCAACGTCTCCTACAACTGCCTGGATCGGCACCTGGAGGGCGATCACGCCTGGCGACGCAACAAGGCGGCCATCATCTGGGAGGGCGAGCCCGGCGACACGAGAACCTTGACGTTCGGTGATCTGCATCGAGAGGTTTGCAAGTTCTCCAACGTTCTCAAGGAACTCGGCGTCAAGAAGGGCGATCGCGTCGCCCTCTACATGCCGATGATTCCCGAGTTGGCGATCTCGATCCTCGCCTGCACGCGAATCGGCGCCGTGCACAGCGTGGTGTTCGGGGGGTTCTCGGCCGAGGCGCTTCGCGATCGGATCCAAGACGCCGGTGCGAAGCTCGTGATCACTGCGGACGGCGGCTATCGGAGAGGTTCACCCCATGCCCTCAAGCCCGCCGTCGACGAAGCGTTGCGCGGGCTCGACCTGGTAGAGAACGTGGTCGTGGTGCGACGAACCGGACAGGATACGCTGGTCCAGTCTGGAAGAGACCACTGGTGGCATGAACTCATGCAGGGGGCCAGCGCGCGCTGCGCGCCAGCCAAGCTCGACGCCGAGCACCCCTTGTTCATCCTCTACACCAGCGGCACTACGGGCAAGCCAAAGGGGATTCTCCACACCACGGGGGGCTACCTCACACACGTCACGACCACCGCCAAGGCGATCTTCGATCTGAAAGAGGAAGACACTTATTGGTGTACTGCGGACATCGGCTGGATCACCGGCCACTCCTATGTCGTCTACGGAATCCTCGCCAACGGCGCGACCACGCTCATGTACGAAGGTGTTCCGACCCATCCCGGACCGGATCGATTCTGGGACATCATCGAACGCCACCGGGTGAGCATCTTCTACACGGCCCCAACCGCGATTCGCACCTTCATCAGACTCGGCGACGAGCATCCCAAGAGCCACGACCTCTCTTCCTTGCGACTGCTCGGTAGCGTGGGCGAACCGATCAATCCCGAAGCCTGGATGTGGTACCACCGGGTGATCGGGGGCCGGCGCTGCCCAATCGTCGATACCTGGTGGCAGACCGAGACCGGTGGAATCCTCATCACACCCCTACCGGCCGCGGTCGAAACCGTTCCGGGCTCCGCCACGCGGCCGTTTCCGGGCATCGATGCGGACGTATTGACCGACGAGGGCGATCCAGTCGTCGCCCCCGACGGCGGGTTCCTGGTCATCAAGAAGCCCTGGCCGGGCATGCTGCGCGGAATCTGGGGCGATAGCGCGCGCTTCAAGGAGACCTACTGGAGCAAGTTCAAGAACATCTACCTCGCTGGAGACGGCGCCCATCGCGACCGGCGGGGTTACTTCTGGATCATGGGTCGCGTCGACGACGTGATGAACATTTCCGGCCATCGAATCGGAACCATGGAGGTGGAGAGCGCGTTGGTCTCGCACTCCCAGGTGGCAGAATCCGCGGTCGTTGGCCGCCCGGACGAACTCACCGGCACGGCGATCGTGGCGTTCGTCACGCCCAAGGGCGGTGTGATGGCGGGAGAGGCTCTCGCCGGCCAACTCCGAAACCACGTGTCGAGGCAGATCGGGCCGATCGCCAAGCCCGCAGAAATCCGCTTCACCGACGCGCTGCCCAAGACCCGCTCCGGCAAGATCATGCGACGATTGCTGCGCGACATCGCATCCGGCAAGCAGACGATCGGGGACACCTCCACCCTGGAGGATTACAGCGTGATCGCGCAACTTCGGGAAGCCGACGAGGGCTAGAGCCCGAGCTCAACTGGGCTCGTCTTCCAACCCTTCGGGATTGCTGCCGCGGCGGCCCTCGAACCAGTTCCCGTCCACGCCGCGACTGAGGGAGGCGACTCCGCCGAGCTCGAGCGGAGACGCCAGCTCCTGGCCGAGCAGCTGTCGGCCGATCTCGCGCATGACTCCCTTGTGACCCACGACGAGAATGCTGGCCGCGCCGCTCTGCGTCATGCTCTCCAGCCCGCGCTTCACGCGTTCTCCGAACTCCGCCCGAGGCTCTCCCCCTGGATACTCGAAGCCCGAAGCCCCCGATTGCCATTCTTGGTAGAGGCTGGGATCCGACGCCTCGATCTCTTCTGCCGTCAGGCCCTCCCAGCGGCCAAAGTGGATCTCGCGAATGTCGGCCTCGAGCCGAATCGGCGCACCGCCCGATACGATTGCAGCGCTCTCCCACGATCGGCGTAGGGGACTCGCAACCACCAGGTCGAAGACCTCGGTCGCGAGCCGGCGCGCTCTCTGGTGCACCTGGGCTCGACCTTCATCGTTTAGCGGGACGTCGGCGCTACCGTGGAATCGGACGCTAGAGCGGCCTTCGGTTTCGCCGTGGCGAACCATCACGATGCGGCGGAGCGTAGACATGGAGACTCTCCCGGCGCGAGGCGGGCGGAGGATGGGGAAGGCGCCGCGCGGAGTCAATGCGCGAAGCCGTCTGGTAGACTCCGGCGGCTCGCACCACGAAAAACCGGGGGGTTCGTGACGGGACGCGGCTGGCTTGGCTTGTTGCTGGTGATTCTGCTGGCGGGTTCTGGGGGCCTGATCTGGTTTCGCGCGGAGGGTGAGGCTCCCACCGTGGAGGGCCCGGAGGCGCTGGACGTCGGAGCCGCCGGCCGCGAAATCGCGCTCGAGATCGCCGACTCCAAGTCGGGTTTGCGCCAGATCCGGGTGAGCATCCTGCGCGAGGGGGCCGAGAAGATCGTTCTCGAGCGGGCCTTCGCGGGCAGCTTCGTCGGCGGCGGTGTGCCCCCGCAGCTGCCGGAACGCGTGACGCTCACGATCGATCCCAAGGCGATGGAGCTGGCCGACGGAGAAAGTCTGCTCAGCGTCGTGGCCCACGACTGGTCGTGGCGCAACAGCTTTCGCGGCAACGAGACGAAATGGCAGATCCCGCTGCGGATCGATCGGAAGAAGCCGCCGATTCGGATCTCCAGCGGCCTCACCTACGTCGACCGGGGCGGCTCGGGCGTTGTGGCCTACACGCTCGGCGAAGCCACGGTGCGCGACGGCGTGGCGATCGGCGATGCCTTCTATCGCGGTTACCCGGCGCCCGGCGCAGACGCCGCATCGCGGCGGCGGGTCGCGGTGTTCGCGGTTCCCACCCATGCACCCAAGAACCCGAAGATCGAGGTCGTCGCCGAAGACGCCGCGGGCAACCTGGGCCGCGCGAGCTGGTCCGTGGTGCTGAAAGAAAAGATGCTTCCAAAAGCGAACATCAACCTGAGCGCGCGCTTCCTCGAAACCAAGGTGGAGTCCTTGGCCGTGGCCCAGGAGATCGACGCAAGCGATCTCAGCAACGCCTTCGATCAGATCAATACCGAGCTGCGGGCGAAGAACGAAGCCCAAATTCGCGAAGTCGTCACCAACTCCTCGGAGACCCAGCTCTGGGAGAATGCATTCACGCAACTACGGAACTCCAAGGTCACGAGCCGTTTCGCGGAGCAACGCTCCTATTTCGTCGATGGGCGCCCCATCTCCAAGGCGACTCACTTCGGCTACGACCTGGCCTCCACCGCGGGTACTCCCATCGAAGCCTCCAATACCGGCCTGGTGGTTTTCGCGGACGACCTCGGTATCTACGGCAACTGCGTCATCATTGATCACGGGCTGGGTATCTTCTCGCTCTACGCTCACCTCTCCTCCATCGGCGTGTCCGTTGGAGATCGCGTCGAAAAGAACGCGGAGCTGGGCCGCTCGGGCGACACCGGTCTCGCGGGAGGGGATCACCTCCATTTCGCCGTGATCGTCGGCGGAACCTACGTCGAACCTTTGGAGTGGTGGGACCCGGAGTGGGTGCGAACGCACGTCGACGCTCGCCTAGCCCGGTAGAACGGGTAAAGCCGGTAAAACCGGTAGGCATCCGGATCCAGGCGGATCTGCGCGGACGCTTCGTGCGCCGCTACAAGCGATTCTTCGCAGATATCCTGACCGACGACGGGCGAGAGCTCACGGTTCACTGCGCGAACCCGGGCAGCATGCTGGGATTCCATCGTCCCGGGGCGGCGGTTCGCTGCTCCACCAGCGATGATCCCCGCCGCAAGCTGCGCCACTCCCTCGAGATGATGCGAATCGGACGGGTCTGGGTTGGTCTCCACTGTCTACGAGCCAACGACCTGATTGCGCGAGCCCTGGCCGCGGGGGTTCCGACGGAGCTGGCGGGTTACGCCGAGCAGCGCAGGGAGGTGCGCGTCGCTGAGCGCTCACGACTCGACTTCCAGCTGTCCGGTAGAGGGCGCGATCGTCGTGTCGCGTATGTCGAAGTCAAGACCGTGACCATGGCCGAAGGCCGTACCGCGATGTTCCCCGACAGCGTGACCGCGCGCGGGAGGAAGCACCTCGAGGTCCTGAGCGGAATCCGGCGAGGTGGGGCCCGGGCCGTATTGCTGTATGCAGTGTTGCGCGCCGACTGCGATCGGGTCGAACCCGCCGCTGCCATCGATCCAGCATACGCGGCTGCGCTGCGAGCGGCTGCGAGCGCCGGCGTCGAGATCCTGGCGCTCGGCGCGCGTGTTACGGCGCGCGCCATAACCATCGAGCGCTCGTTACCGGTCGTGCTGTGAAGAGCGTTCGGCGGCTGCTGCTGGATTGGTATCGCCTCAACAAACGCTCCATGCCCTGGCGCGAGACGAGCGACCCCTACGCGATCTGGATCTCCGAAGCGATGCTCCAACAGACCCGCGTCGAGACCGTGATCCCCTACTGGGAGCGGTTTCTGACGCTCTTTCCCAATGTACAAGCGCTGGCGAACGCCGACCTCGACGAAGTTCTCGGAGCCTGGGCTGGGTTGGGCTACTACTCACGCGCCCGCAATCTCCAGGCCGCCGCGCGCGTGATCGAGGAAGAACACGGCGGGTCGCTTCCGAACGATCCCGATGCCTTGCGCTCGCTACCGGGAATCGGCCGCTACACCGCCGGGGCGCTGGCGTCGATTGCCTTCGATCGTCCCGAACCAATTCTGGACGGAAACGCCAAGCGGGTACTGACCCGCTGGCTCGGGGTTCGCGAAGACATCGATCAGCCTCACGTGATCGACCGCCTCTGGCGCGAAGCCGCAGCTCTCGTGCGGGGCCCGGACCCCGGTGACCTCAACCAGGCCGTGATGGAGCTGGGAGCGACGCTATGTACTCCCAGGGCGCCACACTGCAGTGCCTGCCCGCTGACGCGACATTGTGACGCCTACCGGAGAGGGGACGCGGAAGCGCTACCGATCAAGCGCCCCAAGCGGCGCCCGCGCCGAGTCGAGGCGGCTGTCGGGCTGGTGGTTCGCCGCGGCCGCGCGCTCGCGGTGCGGCGCCCGGCGGATGGGTTGCTCGGAGGTCTCTGGGACTTGCCCGGCGGCGAGCTTCGCGAGGGAGAGGCGCCCTCCAGGGGGCTGAGGCGGCTGCTGAGCGAGCGGGTCGGGTTGACGGTGTCCCGGCTCGAGGCCGTCGGCTCTGTTCAACACGTCTTCACCCACCGAAAGCTCACGCTCCACGTCTTCCGAACCGACACACCGAAGGGTCGAACACGCCTGGCCGGCTTCCAAGCCCACCGCTGGCTCGCGCCCGGATCGATTTCAGAGCTTCCCCACGGCGCTGTGACCGACAAGGCCCTCGAACTGCTGCGCGAGGGCGATCTCCCGAACCACTGACCCAGCCGCTGCTCAGGAAGGAGGCCAATCGGCCGGCGCCAGAAGGGCCCTGGGCCGGCCGCCTGCGCGAGAGGCCAGCGCTATCCTTTGTGGATCATGAGCAGCAGCTTCGGGCGCGTCTTTCGGATCACCACCTTTGGCGAGAGTCATGGCGGCGCGGTGGGCGTGGTGGTGGACGGTTGTCCGCCCCGCCTGCCGATCTCATCCGAGGATGTCCAGCGAGACCTCGACCGGCGCCGCCCCGGGCAGAGCCGGCTGACGACACCGCGACAAGAGGCGGACCAGGTGGAGATCGCCTCCGGCATCTTCGAGGGCCAGACTCTCGGCACCCCAATCGCGCTCTTCGTTCGCAACAGCGACGCTCGCCCCGAAGCGTACGAACCCATGAAGGACCTCTATCGACCCTCCCACGCGGACTACACGACCGAGGCAAAGTACGGCATCCGCAACTGGCAGGGAGGCGGCCGCGCCAGCGCCCGAGAAACCGTTGGGCGGGTCGCGGCCGGAGCGATCGCTCGCAAGCTCCTGAGCACGGCCGCCGGGATCGAAGTGCTCGCGTGGGTGCGCCAGGTTCACGAGGTCGAGGCGAAGATCGATCCGGCGAGCGTGACGTTGGAGGCAGTCGAGTCGAGCCTGGTGCGTTGTCCAGAAGCGTCTGCTTCCGCGGAAATGATCGACCGCATCGACGCCGCTCGCGCCCGCGGTGATTCGCTGGGCGGCGTGGTCGAATGCGTCGCTCGGGGCGTTCCGCCCGGCCTGGGCGAGCCGGTCTTTGACAAGCTGGAAGCGGATCTGGCGCTCGGATTGATGTCGCTTCCCGCTTCGAAGGGGTTCGCGATTGGAAGTGGCTTCGAAGGCACCCGGCTGACGGGAATCGAGCACAACGATCCGTTCGTACCGGGTGACGACGGCGCGCCCCACACGCGATCCAATCGGTCCGGCGGCATTCAGGGCGGCATGTCCAACGGCGAGCCGGTCGTCCTGCGAGTGGCCTTCAAGCCCACGGCGACGATTGCCCAGGAGCAACAGACCGTCACCCGCAGCGGCGATGCGACCACCTTGGCGGCTCGCGGCCGACACGACCCCTGTGTACTTCCTCGCGCGGTTCCCATGGTCGAGGCCATGGTCTGTCTCGTGCTTGCCGATCACTGGCTTCGCCAACGCGCCGTCGACGTGCTCTAGGGCCCCGCTCTCTCGGGAAGCCTGGCTCCGTTTCAGCGGCCTAGGGAAGCAGCACGAAGCCGGCGACCGCCGCGACAGCCGCAGCGAGTACCGCCAGTCCAGCCAGGATTCCGTGAGCTTCGACCGGGCGACCTCGCCCGTGCTCGAGCCTCCACCCGAGAATCGCGACCAGACCGAACAGGGATGCGACGAGAAGCCCGAGCCAGGCGTGAAGGCTCGAGAAAGGAGTCCAACCTCGCAGCCAGAATGCGGACAAGGGCCCAGCGACGAAGCCGACGAAAATCAAGACGATCGCAGGTTTCGCCAGCCGAAGATGAGCATGAAGCTGACCCGGTGTGCGGCGGGTGCGCGCGATGCGTCCCCTCCGCAGGCGCAACCCCGCGCGGAGCGCCAGTGCCGCAAGCCCGAGGCTCGCGATCATCCACACGGGATGCGCGTAGGCGATCAGCTCGATGAGGGGGTCTCGGCTGGAGGGGTCCAGTCACTCCACCTTGTGAATGGCATCCGGCGTCAAGCGGCTCAGGAGCGAGTCGAGCGCCTGCTGCGCGTAGGCTTCGTCCCGCGACTCGAGTGTGAGGAGCACGCTGAACGACGGCTCGCGAATCTTTGGATAGGAGCCGAGCAGCAGCTGGGGAAATTCCTGAAGCAGCGCGTTGAGGGCCTCGGCGATCTGGCTTTCTCGCTGCTTCACCCAGACCCGTCTCAAGATGAACGGCACGCCCCGAAACCGATCTCGCACCGATTCGAATTTCTTTTTCAACAGCTCGGGAATCCCGGGAAAGATGTAGACGTTGTCGACGATCACCAGGGGAAACCACAGGTCGCCCGAGTCCAGCAGCGTGGCGCCCGCCGGAGCCCTCGCCATCTTGAGCTGGCTCTCGTTCAGCTCGCCGCCGATCGAGCGACGAATTCGCTCCTCGATGGATTGGTTGTGCTCGACCGCCAGCCCGAAGGCCTCGGCCACGCCCTCGATCGTCAAATCGTCGTGGGTGGGGCCGATCCCGCCCGAGGTGAAGACGAAGTCGTAGCTCTGGCTCATCTTCTTCACCTGGGACGCGATCGTCTCGATCACGTCGGGAATCGTGACGATGCGCTCGACGTCGACACCCAATTCGCGCAGCTCCTGGCACAGGAAGGGCGAATTCGTGTCGACGACCTTGCCGGAGAGAATCTCATTGCCGATGACGAGGATGCCGGCCGTGGGCATGATCGGGCCAATGTATCGAAGCGGGGAAGTGGGTCCAAATGACGCGGCCGCGGCTCGCGCCCCCACCCGGATTCCGCGCTGCCCCGACGGTGCGCCCGGGCTATGCTCGAGAAGTGGACGTGCAGATCCGATTGCTTCCGTCGGGCGCTAGCGTGACCGCGGCCCGCGGCACGACGCTGATGGCGGCGGTCAGGCGCGTCGGGCTGCCGATCGCTACCGCCTGCGGGACCGATGGGCTGTGCGGGCGCTGCGGCGTCCGTGTGCTCGAAGGAGCAGCCGCGCTGTCCGCAGAGACGGCCGCCGAGACCCGCACCAAGACGCGCAACCGCGTCGACCCGGCGTTGCGACTCGCCTGCCAGGCAGCCGTCGCCGGAAACGTCGAAATCACTGCGTCCTATTGGTGACGCGCCGCCATTGACGCGGAGCGGCGGGACGACGGAAAGCACAGGGAGACCAACCCATGAAAGAGATTCGAATCGGTGTCGGAGTGGCGGATGGGGGTGGTTCCGCGCTCGATGACCTGCTGGAGCAGATCCGAAGGGCCGAGGCTGCCGGCTTCCAAAGCGTCTGGATCGCCAACATCTTCGGCTTTGACGCCTTGACGCTGGCCGCGCTCGGGGGCCGCGAAACCCAGACGCTGGAGCTCGGCACGGCGGTGGTGCCGACCCACTCACGCCACCCCTTTTTCATGGCCCAACAAGCGCTCTCGACCCAGGCCGCAACCGGCGGCCGCTTCGTGCTGGGAATCGGGCCGAGTCACCAGATCGTGATCGAGACGTTGATGGGGCTCTCGTATGCAAAACCCGCGCTGCACGTGAAGGAGTACACGACGGTCGTGACCGAGCTGATCCAGTCGGGCAAGACCAGCTTCCAGGGAAAGACCTATCAGGTCAATGCGGGGATCAACGTCTCGAACGGCTCGCCGTGCAAGGTGCTGCTGGGTGCGCTCGGGCCACTGATGCGACGGGTCGCCGGTACGATCGCAGACGGCACGATTACCTGGATGGCCGGCCCCAAGGCGCTGGGCGAAACGTTGGTTCCCGACTTGTCAGCAATCGCCAAAGCGGCGGGGAGGCCGGCGCCGCGCGTGGTTGCGGGCTTCCCGGTGGTGGTGACAAACGATGCGGCCGGAGCGCGCGAGGCCGCGTCGAAGCTGTTCGCCATGTATGGAACGCTGCCTTCCTATCGCGCCATGTTGGATCTGGAGGGAGCCGAGCAGCCAGGAGAAATCACCATCGCTGGCGACGAAAAGGCGATCGAAACGGCCATCGACCGCTTGGCCGCTGCGGGAGTGACGGACTTCAACGCGGCCATCTTCCCCTATGGGGACGACGGCCCCGCGGCGGCGAAGCGAACCTACGAGCTGCTCTCGGAGCTAGCGCGGCGCTAGTGGGATGAGCACGCCACTCTCGCGAAGCGAACCCGGAAACGATGTGAACTGTGCCTGAAGACCCTCGCTTCGAAACTCGCGCGATTCATGTCGGACAGAGCGCAGACGAAGCCACCGGCGCCACCATCGTGCCGGTGTACCAAACGGCGACCTTCACCCAGGACTCCATCGGCTCCAACCGCGGCTACGAGTACTCGCGCAGCGCCAACCCGACCCGGGAAGCGCTGGAAGCTGCGCTGGCTTCGCTCGAAGGTGCTCGATTCGGTCTGGCGTACGGCTCCGGCATGGCTGCCATCCACGGCGTGATGCAGCTGTTGTCCGCCGGAGACCATGTGGTGGTCTGCGATGACCTCTACGGAGGCAGCTATCGATTGTTCACCACGCTCATGCCGAGGTTCGGTGTGGATTTCTCATTCGTCGACGCGACCCAGCCCGAACAGATCGACAAGGCCGTGCGCGCCACCACCAAGATGCTCTGGATGGAAAGCCCCACCAATCCGATGCTGCGGCTCATCGATCTGGCGGCTTGCGGGGAGATTGCGAGGCGCCGCGACCTGAAGCTGGTGGTCGACAACACGTTTGCAACGCCCTACCTGCAGAATCCGCTTGCGCTGGGCGCCCACCTGGTCGTCCACTCCACGACGAAGTACATCGGCGGGCACTCGGACGTGATCGGAGGCGCAGTGGTGGTCGACGATGACGATCTCGCAGCGGCCCTGCGCACTGCGCGCAACGCCACGGGCGGAGTTCCCGGGCCTTGGGACGTCTGGTTGACACTGCGGGGCGCCAAGACGCTGGCGCTGCGAATGCGTCAGCACGAAGCCAACGCACAGCAGATCGCGGAGTTCCTCGAGCCCAGACCCGAGGTGGCGCGCGTCCACTATCCGGGCCTGACGGATCATCCGGGCCATGAGCTGGCACGGAGTCAGATGCGCGGCTTCGGCGGGGTGGTGACGATCGACCTGGCGGGCGGCGAGCCGGCCGCCCGCGCGGTTTGTGAGAGCACGCGCTACTTCTCGCTCGGCGAGAGCCTCGGGGGTGTGGAATCGCTGATCGGCTATCCGTGGTCGATGAGTCACGGCGCGTTTCCAGCGGACGCGAAACGCAGCAAGGGGATCACCGAAGCGACCGTGCGACTATCGGTAGGGATCGAACACGTCGACGACCTCCGGACAGATCTGTCCCTGGCGCTGGAGCGGGCCGCGGGCGCGTCTTGAAGGACGCAATCCTGCTTGTCGACCACGGCAGCCGTCGCCCTGAAGCCAACGCGCTGATCGAAGAGCTGGCTCGGCGACTTGGACAGCGCCTGCCCGAACGCGTCATCGCGATCGCACACCTGGAGATCGCCAGGCCCAACGTACGCGAAGGCATCGAAGCCTGCCTGGCCCAGGGAGCCACCCAGATCGTCGTGCATCCCTACTTTCTGGGCCCGGGCCGCCACACCACCCACGACATCCCTGCCGAGGTCGAGCGGGCGACTCGAACTCGTCCGGATGTCCAGGTCAAGATCAGCGAGCCACTGGGATTGCATCCCTCTCTCATTGACGTCGTGGTGGACCGGGTGAGCGAAACAGAAATCGCCGACCAGTGAATCGTCCCCCCTCCGTCTTCTCCATGGGTGTCGTCTGGTTCTTCTGCCTCGGAGGGGTGGGTGTCTTCTTCCCCTATTACAGTCTCTACCTGCACGAGAACGCCGGACTCAGCGCAACCGAGGTGGGAACCGTCTACGCGGTGCTCCCTCTGGTCGGGATCGCAGCCCAGCCCTTCTGGGGCCAGGTCGCCGACCGCACGGGCTCGCGTGCGGGCGTCCTCGCCGTGCTCGGAATCGGCGCCGCCCTGGGCTATGGCGCGCTCTACTTCTGGCAGGGCTTTCTCGCATTACTGTTCGGCACCGCGCTGCTGGCGAGCTTCGCCACCGCCCTGATTCCGACCTGCGTTGCCGTGACGCTTGCACTCACCCGAAATTCCGGGCGCCACGCCTTCGGCCTCACGCGAGTCTGGGGAACCGTGGGTTTCCTGGTGCTCGTCTTGATGTTTCCGCCGCTGCTCGACGAATGGCAGCAGCTCCGCGGCCTGGCTGCAGTTCCCGGTGGCCCCTCGGAGCCGGGCCTCGAGGTCATGTTCGTCGGAACAGGTTTGCTGGTTCTGGTCGCCGGCCTAATCGCCAGGAAGCTGCCGAGGACCGCCGGCCTGACACTGCGCGCGCCGCGGGGGGACTGGCGCCGTTTGCTCGCGCACTCCCCCTACCTGCGGCTGCTCGGCTTCTGCCTGCTCGCCTACTTCTTTCTCCAGGGCCCGATGGGGTTGTTTCCGATCTTCGTGCGCTCGCACGGGGGAAGTCTCGATCTGGTGAGCCAGATGTGGATTCCGATGTTGCTAGTCGAGATTCCGCTGATCGCGTTGTCGGGCGAGAGCCTCTCGAGGCTCGGACCGCGAGGGCTACTGGCCATCGGAGTGATCGCAGGGGGCCTGCGATGGCTGGTGTGCGGTCTGACGCAGGATCTGCGCTGGATCTTCGCAGCCCAACTGTTGCACGGGGTCACGGTTGCGGGCCTGGTCATCGGAGGCCCGCTCTACGTGGAGGCCGTCGTACCCCAGCGCCTGCGTTCGACGGGCCAGGGAATGCTGGGCATGATCGGCATCAGTCTCGGTGGGATCAGCTCCTACCTCGCTGCTGGCTGGCTCTTCGAGACCGCGGGGGCCAATGCGCCGTACCTCGCGGGTGGCATCGGAGCGCTCGTTCTCGGCTGTGCAATCCCACTCATCATCCCGCCGCCCGCGAGAGCCGCGGCGGTCGAGGGCGAAGAGGGGGACGAGGGGTCGCCGACCGAGCGGTGATGGCCGACTAGGAGGAGTCGATGAAGCGTTGGGAAGACTTCGCGGCGGAAAGACCGCAACTCGCCGAGACCGGGCGCGCCATGTTTTACCAATTCGGGGTCGGGATCGGCTACCTGGCAACGATTCGCAAGGACGGTGGACCCAGACTGCACCCGGTGTGCCCGACGATTGCAAACGGCGGCCTCTACCTGTTCATCGGCAACCACAGCCCGAAGGTTCACGACCTCCGGCGGGACGGCCGGTACGCGTTACACACGTTTCCCGTGCCCGAGGTCGACGACGAGTTCTACGTCACCGGACGCGCGCGGCCGATCGAAGACGAAGCGGTGCGACAGATCGTGTACGAGGCGTATACCTCCACGGGTGCGTTCACGAGCAATGACACGCTCTTCGAGCTCTCGCTCGAGCGAGTGCTTCACGCCAAGTACGAAACCCGCCCCAGCTGGCCTCCCGTCTACACACTCTGGAAGGGCGAACCCTGACCGGTCGGGCCGGCCAGCGGCTACTTCAGCCGCGGCCGGCTATTCGAAAGAGGCGTCTGGGCTGCGAAGCGGTGCGGTGGCGTCGGGGAGCAGCTCGTCTACCGAGGCGAGAACGCGTGCCGGAGTGATCCCGGTCATGCATTTGGCCTGGGCAAACCAACAGGACAGCACCTTGTTGTCGTGGACGAACATGCACGGAGAGCAGGCGAGCTTGAGGTAGTGGACCGCGTGACGTTGGTCCGCTCGCGAGCGAAGTGGGCCATAGAGGGTCGGCGTCTCGGGGCCGAACAAGGCCACGGTGGATGTGCCCACCGCTGAAGCGATGTGTAATGGCCCGCTGTCGTTGGTCACGCACACGCTGGTGTGCTCCAGCAGCGCCACCAGCTGATGAATACCGATCCGACCCGACAGATCGATGATTCGCTCCGCCGAGCCAGAGGCTTCGAGCACCGCCGTCACGTACTCGCGTTCGGAGTCCGAGCCCGTCACAGCCACGTTGATGCTGCGCTGGGAGCACAAGCCCCTCAACAGCTCGGCAACCTGCTCCAATGGCCAGCGCCGCTCCAGCGCCATGTCGCCGGCATTCGGATTGACGACCACCAGCGGCGCGCCTTCCCGCCAGGCGGGATGATCGACGAGTAGCTGTCGGCAGCCTTCCCAGGACCCGCTCGGCGCGCGGATGGGTGCAAGCGCCGTCGCGCTCTCGATCACGGAGGCGTCGACCGGGCTCATCGGATCGCCCCGAAACAGATCCAGGAAGTTGAGCGAGACGTGGTTGTAGGCGTTGAACGGCACCTCCACGTCGTGAAGCTGACCTCGCCACTTCCCCTTCGCGCTGAACCCATGAGATCGACGCGGCCGTACCAGGAACGAGAAGATCGCAGAAAAGCGGGTGAAGAACTCCAGGTCGAGCAGCAAGTCGTAGCGCTCCCGGCGAATGCGCCAGATCGCGCGCAGCGTCCCGACCAGGAACACCGGAATGCCTCGCTTCAGATCGATCGTGAGCTTGCGGTCGAGCTCCGGATAGAGATCGAGTATGGGCTCGTTTTCCCTCAGGGTTACGAAGTCGATTCGCGCCTCCGGGTGTTGCTCCCGCAGTCGCGCCAGCAGGGGCGAGGCGAGGACGATGCTCCCCATTCCCCATAACTTGAGCAGCAGAATCGTTCGAACTTCCTCGCCCGCTCTCGTCTTGGGCCGCCGAGAGAACTTCTTGACCAACAAGAGCAGCGCACAGATCGCCGTGCCCACCCATCGGTCGATGCGCAACGCGGCCCGGTAGAGCCTGTTCGGATGCACAGCCTTCACGTGAGGCGATTCTACCATTCGGAAATCAGCGTTGGCTCGGCGAGGCTTCGATGGCGCAGAATCTCGACCGCCCCGATACGCCTTTCCGCGCTGTAGCTCTCCTCGATGAACTCCAAGATGGCTCGGCCGAAAACGAGTTCGTCGGGAATATCGTCGACGCGTAGCGCGTTGTGGTCCCATACGATGTAACGGGGAGGCTGCCGGCGCAGATCGTTCAGAACCTCCGCCCGATGGGCTTCGCTCACGATCTGATGACCCATCACGAAGCGAATCGGATTCGGGCGGTCCGTGAGGTAGTAGTAGGCACCGTCGTTGGGCAGGAACAGCACCGGTTCGTTGGGCTCGGTATTGAGCTGAACCCAACGCGTGACGCGCATTACGTGCTGGCTTCCCGCGGGACGAGATCCGTGCCGGACGAGGTGTGATCCCGCCGTGAACGATTCGCCAACGCTCGTCAGCGGTGCGGCGCTCTGTAAGAAGCCGCCGAGCGCAGCAAGGAGCACGAGCAGGATCAAGCGCCAATACGCTAGACGGCGAAGCTCGGGGCTCGCGCGAAACAGGGCGACCGTGCGATCCAGTGCAACGGTCAGCAAGAGCGTGGCGGCGGGAAGCACCACGTGCGTTCGATGCAGGCTGGCGCGGCCCATCGCCGAACGGAACGAAACGATTCCGAAGATCGCGATCACCACCCACAGGAGTCGGACCGGGTCGCGCGCCAGGGCATCGGAAACCCTGCGCAGTGACTCGAACGGGTGCCGCGGATCGATGGATGCCATGGGAAGGGCCAACACCAGACCGCCCAGACAAACGGCCGGAATGGCGTAGCTCAGCCGCAGATTCTCGGATGAACGGGAGCCCAGGGAGCTCCAGTCCAGTGGCAGGTTCTCGAGAATTCCCACGAAGGGCAGCTTGCCGTAGCCCGCGAGCATGTAGGCTGGATATTGGACGACGTCTCTCAGCATCGGGATCAGGGCGTCGTGCGCGGCGTAGTAGCCGAACAGAGGTGTCGCGACGGCAGCCACACCCACTCCGAGCCAAAGTGGTCCGCGCCAATCGCGGCGCAGCGCGAACGCGACAGCCACGCCGGCGCTGATCGCCGCGCCGTATTCCTGGCTGTATAGGAGCGAAACCCCGATCAGGGCGCCGGTTGCCACCAACCAGCCACGCCGCTCACCATTCAGCCAGCGGAAGAAGCAGCAGGCCGCGAACAGAGCCCAGCCCACGCGCAGCTCCACATAGGGAAGCAGAAAGGGAATCGCCAGCACCACCGCGCGGTGACGCACCAACGATCCAGCGAGCAGGAGCAAAGCGACCAGGCCAGCTACCCGACCCAGCCCCCAATAGAGATCCCAGGCCGCCGCCGACCGATCGACCAGCGACCAGAAGCCCACGAGCCCGAGATCGAAGAGAGGACCGTAGAGACAGAACACGTCGCGGCCTTGAAACCAGCCGTGCTTCAGCGCATTTGCCCAGGCGAGATGCTGACCCGTTTCTCCTAGGAATTTGAAGTTGTCGAACGTGACCGCGGCGTCGGGCACCCCCTGTGCCACGTTCCAGAGGTGGACCCAAAGCCCTGGATTGAGCAGCGCGGCGGCCACCAGTATGGCCAGGACCCACGCCGTGGCGAGCCAACGCGAGGTACGAGCCGGAACAGCGAAGGGTTGCGGCGCAACACCCTCGACGGATCGCACCGGCTCGCCCCGCACGAGCGCGAAAATCCCGGTGCAGGCCAATAGCGAAGTGATCCCCGCGAAGACCGGCGGTAGCCAGAGCGCGGGCAGGAACGCGCAGACGGCCAGCGCCTCGAGTCCGATGATCCGCTGGGGCGTCAGAACCACCCGAGCCAACGTGCGCCCGATCAGCCAAGCCGACACACCTCCCACCGCCAGACCGAACAGCGCCCAGAACGTCTCCTGCTGCAGCGGATAGTGGGCCAGCGTCGTGGCACTGACGATCCCCAGATCGTTGGGGCGGTACTCGAACTGGATCGGGAGCCAACGCGCGACCAGCAGGGTAAGCAGCGCGGCCAGCGGCAACGCCGCGACGCTTCCATCGGATCCGGCGGGCCGAGGAGTCACCGCGCGCCACGCAGCCGCAGATGTTGCCACTCGTTTCGGATCGCCGAGACCGTGAAAGCCGCAGCGGAGACGAAGCAGAAGAGCACCGCTGTGTCGCGCAGCCGCAAGATGCCAACTGGCCAGAAGGGAAAGGCGTTGAAGTCCCATTTCCCCAGCAGAAAGAAGTTTCCGCAGAGCATCACGTAGAGACAGTAGATGAAGCTCCCGATGGCCAGAGTCCCCAGCGCGAAGAACCACAATCCCGGAAAGATCAGGAATGGCAGGAGCCAGGCCAGATACTGGTAGGCCCAGAAATTCGTGAGGCCGTGGAAAATCAGAAGAGACGCGCACACCGTGACGCCCAGCTGGCGGGGCTCGGTCTCTCGTCGCCGCAAGAACGCAAACACCAGAATCGGCAATACCGCCAGGGCGGAATTGTGCGCGCGGTGAAACGAATTCAAGGAACGGAGCGGCCCGGCGAGACCGGCGGGGAGCGATTCGACGATTCCGAACACATTCCAGACACCCCACACGGGTACGCCGCCCGGCGTCACGATGTCGAGGCCGGGATACGCGAGCACTCGAGCGTAGAGCAGGTCCCAGGCCTGGATCGCAGTGCTGAGATAGGTGCTGGCGCCGACCGCGAAGGCGACGCCGACGAAGAGCAGACGGTTTCGAAAGCCAGCGAAGAAGAAGAGAAGGGCCGGAACGGCCAGAATCGTCGGCAGCTTGAACCACAGCCCGACTCCGATGGCGACACCCGTCCATGCCACCCTCTGCTTCGCCGCCAGGCTCACGGCCAGGAGCATGAAGAAGGCGACCGCGGTATCGGTGTTGCCGTGATAGGCGGAGAAGATGATCGCCAGGGGGTTGAGCCAGTAGGCGGCGAATATTGCGTAGCGAAGGCTCGACGCACGAAAGAAGCTCAGCAACAGCAGCGCGTTGCCCAGATCGAAAAGAGAAAAGAGCGCTCGGTGTGGAATCCGGAACGGAACGTCGGCGGCCTTCGCCAGGATCCAGACCTCCGAGAGCAGCCGGCCGATGAAGGGTGGGTGGTTGAACACCTCCTGGAAGCCGTAGTAGCCGATCAGCCCGTGCTCGGCCGTCCAACCGGCGTGGCTCTCCCAGATGGGAACATCGTGGGTCCCCTCGGTGTAGACCACGAGGTAAGCGCGCAACAGCGCGCCGAGCAGCACAGCCACCCACAGCCACGGCGGCGGCGCGCTCTGAGCTGCGCGTTCTAGCTCCGCGAGCGGCTGCGCCACGCCGTAGCGATCCCGAGCACCACGAGCGTTGCGGCGCTCGTTCTAGCTCCCACTTCGAAGTACTCGGGGCGGTAGATCATGACAACTTCGCGATCACCGGCAGGGAGGTCGACCGCGAGCTTGCCCTGATCGGAGACGGCGGGCAAGCCATCGACCCGCCACTCCCGACTGCCCTCTTTGAGTCTAAACGGGAATTTCACGCGCGATTCTCGGGGGGCGACAGCGCGATACACAAGTCGGTTGGGTTCGAACTCCGTGAGCTCCGCCACAGCGCCGTGGGTACCGGTCAGCCGTGTCGGCTTCGGACGGTGATCCTGCGACTGAAGGGGCGCACCCAGCGCGGCGCGCTGCCAGGGCAGACTCTCCACGAACAGATCTCCTGCAACGAGTAGGGCCAGCACCCACACGGCCGGAGTCGCCCAGCGCGGACGACGTTCGCCCCACAGGTCCCACAGACGTTGCATCCCCAAGGCCGCGACGACAGCAAGGCTGAAGAGTGCCAGGACCATGAAGCGCGAAGGACCGCGCTGGGTGCGCAAGATCGGCAGGCCTTCGAACCAGGGCCAGATGTCGAGCCAGGAAAAGGACGCGGGCCATTCGACAGCGAGCAACCAGAAGAGGCATCCAATGAGCAGCAGGCCCATACACCGCCTGGCGGCCGCGACTCCCGCCACCAGATACAGACACGCGACCGGACCGATGTAGAACGCGTACTCCCACCAACCGCTACCGTGATCGAAGCGGACACCATCGGCGAGGAAACCCGGATGCTGCCCCCGCGTGACGAGGGTCGAGAAGGCCAGGCCCAAAGGCAGACCCTGGACGCGCGCGGTTGGATCGTAGTCTGCGAACTCAGCCAGCATCGGCAACAGCTTCACGGCTCCGATGCCCGCCGTGCAAGCTACGACGAGCGCCCAACGCGTCAGGGGAAAGAGCGACCTCGCCCGCAGCGCCCAGGCGAACGCAAACAGCAGGATCACGAGATTCTGCCAGATGAACGGCTGATGCTGGCCCCCAAGAATCGTGAGCGCGTTGACGGCAGCCGCCAGCCAGAGGGCCCCGAAGCTCCCGAGGGCCGCCCGGCGATAGAGACAGAGAAGCCCGGGAAGCAGGAGCCCGCCCATTGCCCAGGGGTGTCCCACCGATAGGTGTGAAACGAAGAAGCCGCCGAACGCGAAGGCGATCGCCGCCGGGGCCGCCAGCGTGTTGCTCACTCCGACATCCTTCAACAGCGCCAGCATGCCACCCAGGCCCGCGGCGGTGAAGAGGACGATCAAAAGCTTCAGATACACGTCTGTGGGTACCCAGAGCAGCAGCCAGACCAACGGACCCAGGCTCGGAGATTCGGCGTTGGCCAGGAAGTTCTTCGTGACCCAAGCGTCGTTCATGAACAGTGGAATCGTTCCGAACTCTCGAAGCGCGATACGCACCCAGTCGAAGTAGTTGAAGTGGTGCGACTGCCAGTCGAATGCGTGCAGGGACCCGCCAAACAGCAGAGTCGAGTAGAAGAGGATGGCGCCCGCAACACACGCTAGAACGACCCAAGTCGAAACTCCGCGCGAGCGCCGGTCTTCGTGCTCAGCCTTGCTCCGCGGCATCAGCTCAACGGTCATCGATACCGACTTTCGCCGCCCCGTATCCGAACGCTATCGGCATGCGAGCGGTACTCCTCAGACGCCGGGCAGTTCGGCGGCTATTGACGTGTTGACCCACGACTCGCGCCGCTCTTCCGAGCGCTCTGGCGGATGTAGCGTCGACTCACCGGAGAGATGTCCTTCTTGGGCAGGATGCATTCGACGATCACGAAACTCTCGGTCCGATGGGCAGCTTTCAGTGCAGCGCGCAGGTCAGCTGACGTCGAAACGCGAAACCCGACGCCGCCCCAGGACTCCGCCAGCTCGGCGTAGGGCCAGACCGGTAGATCGAGCAACTCCTGGCGCGGCGTCACGGGGCGAAAGATTCCCCAGCCGGAGTTGTTGACCAGAACCACCACCGGGGAGAGGCCCAGCCGGGGTGCATGGGAGATCTCGGTCCCCGTCATCTGGAATCCACCATCGCCACACAGGACCAGGGGACGCCGGCCCCGGCCGATCTGCGCTCCGAGTGCAGCCGGAACTGCAAACCCCATCGATGCGTAGTAGCCCTGAGCGAAATACAGCGCTCCGGCCCCCGCGCGCACCTCGAGACCGCCGAACAGCATGTCGCCGGACTCGGCGAAGACATCGTAGCCAGTGTGCTCCGCGAGAAAGTCGTTGACCTCGATGAGCATGTCGTTGATGGAGAGCTTTTTCCGGGTCCGCGAGCTGCTGCGTTTGAGGTTGTCGTGGTAGCTGATCTTCTCGCGAAATTTCGGAAGGTCCGACGCGACGAGCTTCTCGACGAATGCCTTCAACTCCACATCGGTGTAGGTGTGGAAGGAGACGTTCACTCGTGCGGACGCCGCCCAGACGGAGTGTTCGCGAACCACTTGTGGCTTGGTGGCGCCCAGGTTGAGATCCGTGAGTTGGGTCCCCAACGCGAGGACCAGGTCGGCCTCGCGGACGCGCTCATTGATCCCTCGCGCGCTGAAGGGCCCCACGTGAATCCCCATGTGCTGCGGGTGATCCATCGGGAACACTCCCTTGGCGAGAATGGTCGTGACCACGGGGACTCCGAGCTTTTCTGCCAGTGCCAGGAACGCCCGCTCCGCCCGAGCGCGATGCAGCTCGACGCCGCCGATCAGAATGGGTCTCTTGGCCGCCCGGATGCGGGCGCTCGTTTCTGCGACCGCTTCCTGCAGCTTGCGGGGGTCCGACTTCGCGGTGGGAAAGCGGCCGCTCCACTGGACGATATGGCTCGGAACCGGAATCGACACGTCGACCAGGTCGCGGTGAATCTCGAGATAGCCGGGGCGATGCTCGACGGAGATGGCGCCCACGACGTCATGGATTTCCTGGGCGGCGAGCTCTGGATGTTCCAGGACCTTCGCCGCGCAGGTGACCTCCGAGAAGATGCGAGACTGAGCCGCGATGTCTTTCGCCTGGTGGTGAACTCCGGCGAGTTTGGCCTCCGCGGTGCCCGGCCCACCCGAGACGACGAGCAGGGGGACCTGCTCCGCGTAGGCGCCGGCAACCGGATTGATCACGTTGTGGCCGCCGGCTCCGTAGGTCACGCAGACGACGCCCAGTCTGCGAGTACTTCGGGCGTAGCCATCTGCCGCGAATCCGACGGTGGGCTCGTGGGAGAAGGTAATGACTTCCAATTCCCTCGCGCGACCGAAGCGAAGGAATAGATCGAGAACCAGATCGCCAGGCAGCCCGAAGATGTGCTGCACTCCCGCCCGCCTCAGATACGCCACCAGGAAATCGCCCAGTGCCATGCGCGAGCGCATACCTGACCGACCCTTGCGCGGACCGCTCGCCATCGAGGTCAGCTCTCCGATTCTGCGCTCGGGCGCTGCTCGTGGAGATCGAGCAGATAGAGCGCGGCGACAACCAGGGCGTGATCGACCGAGCCATCGACTACACGACGCCGCAACTGCTCGCGGTCGACCAGCTCGACGACCGTCTCTTCGGTACTTCCGCGTTGGATCGGTGCGACCGGCACGCTGTCGCGACCGAGAAACGCGTGCAGACGATTGCCGAAGATCGCCGGGTTGGGGTTCACGCCTCCCAGCGCGATGATCTCAGCGGCCCGGTATCCGGTCTCCTCGAGCAGCTCTCGAGCGGCCGCCGCGGCCGGAGTTTCGCCGGGATCGACCAGACCACCCGGCGTCTCGAGGGTGATCTGTCCCGAGCCGTGCCGGTACTGGCGCACCATGACGACCTCTCCCGCCGGCGTGATGGGCACGATGTTCGCCCACTCCGACGAGTCGATTCGAAAGAAGAGGTGGGAGCGGCCCGTATGGGGAGACCTGGACTGGGTGCGGCTAACGCTGAAGACCCGACAATCTTGAAGAAATTCGGTCTCCTCGACCGTCCACCGCTTCGGGCCGGACACACTCGGAGACTAGCATGCTGATCCTCCCCCATACCTGACGGCCCCGGCTAGTGCGGTGTGCGCGTTCCCACCGAGGGGTGCCCCCTCGTACACCTCCCACAACGTGGGCCCCCGGCTAGTGCGGTGTGCGCGTTCCCACCGAGGAGTGCCCCCTCGTACACCCCCCATACCCGTGGGCCCCGGCTAGTGCGGTGTGCGCGCTCCCACCGAGGAGTGCCCGGGCTACCGAGGAATGCCCGGGCTAGGATGGCTCGCCGATCCACCAACCTGGAGAAACAAGATCGCGGCCGACCTCACGGCGCAGACCCGAGCGCGATCGAGAAACCAGCTGTACATGGTGATGGTGGCGGTTTGCTGCGGGCTCGCGGGGGCCAGCGGCGCGATCGTCTTCCGCCTGATGATCCGTTTCGCTCAGGCCGTTTTCTGGGGCGGCACTGAGGGCGTCGCCCAGCTGGTCACCGAGGGGTGGCTCGCCGAGACGAGCGATCCACTGGAGATCGCGAGCTCCTTGGAGTGGTATTGGCGGCTCGTGATCCCGGCCTTGGGCGGCCTCATCGTCGGGCCACTGATCTACTTCTTCGCCCGCGAAGCGAAGGGTCATGGTGTCCCCGAGGTGATGGCCGCAGTTGCTCTGCGTGGTGGAGTGATTCGCAAGCGGATCGCCGCCATCAAAGCACTGGCATCCGCAATCTCCATCGGCTCCGGCGGCTCGGTGGGTCGCGAGGGCCCAATCGTTCAGATCGCTTCTGCTCTGTGCTCCTCGATCGGACAACTTCTCAAGGTTCCCGCCAGCCAGCTGCGCGTCATCGTGGCCTGCGGGGCGGCGGCCGGAGTTGCGGCGACGTTCAACGCCCCCATCGCCGGGGCGTTATTCGCGGCCGAGGTTGTCGTTGGCAATTTCGCCCTCGCCCAGCTCAGCCCGATCGTGATTTCTTCCGTCGTGGCGACGGTGGTGTCGCGCTTCTTCCTGGGCAATCACCCGGCCTTCCGGGTACCCGCCTATGAGCTGGTCAGCCCCTTCGAGCTCATGCCCTACATGCTCGTGGGCGTGGCGGCCGGCTTCGTGGCGTTGATCTTCATACGAACCCTTTACTGGTCGGAGGATTTTTTCGATCGGATCCCCATCCCCGAGTACTCGAAGGCGGCGGTCGGCGGACTGATGGTTGGGGCGATCGGGGTCGCCCTGCCCAACATCTTCGGCGTGGGCTACAGCACGATCACTGCAGCGCTGACCGACCAACTACCGCTCGCACTTCTGGGCATGCTGTTGGTCGCCAAGCTCCTCGCCACTGCCATCACCATCGGTAGCGGCGGTTCGGGGGGGGTATTCGCACCGTCCTTGTTTCTGGGCGCGACCACCGGCGGCTTCCTGGGCTCGATTCTCCACCAATGGTTTCCCGATGCAACCGCCAGCTCTGGCGCCTACGCGCTCGTCACGATGGGCGCCGTGGTCGCCGCCGCCACCCACGCACCCATCACGGCGATCATCATGATCTTCGAGCTCACCCAGACGATCAACATCATTCCACCGCTGATGGCCGCGTGTGTCGTGAGCACCCTGGTCACAACCTTCCTGGAGCGCAACTCGATCTACACGATGAAGCTCTCCCGCCGCGGCATCGACCTCTATGAGGAGGAAGAGCGCAACGTCCTCAAGAACATCTTCGTGCACGACATTATCGACACCGAGCCAGAGGTTGTAGCGGCATCCGCCAACTTCCAGACAGTGGTCGAGCGCATTCTCGCGAGCGACAGCCGGGAGTTCTTCGTGGTCAACGAGCGAGGCGAACTCGAAGGAGTGATCTATTTGCGAGAGCTGACCCGCATGTTGGTGGAGCAGGAGGTTCTTCGGAGCCTGGTCGTCGCGGAAGATCTGCTGGATAGCAACCATCCGACCGTCAACGGGGATGACAACCTCGACCTGGCGATGCAGGTGTTCAGCAGCGGGTTCTCCGAGCAAGTCGCGGTGGTGGACCCGACAAACTCGAAGAAATTGGTTGGGAGCATTCACAAGAAGGACGTGCTCCAGACGTACAACCGCGAGGTCATGCTTCGCGACCTGGCTGGGGCGGTGTCGAGCAACGTGGTCGTGGCGAGCAAGGGGCAGCAGGTCGAACTGGGCGGAGGCTACGTGCTTCAGGAGATTCAGCCGCCGAATCGCTATCTGGGGCGCTCGATTCGCGAGCTTGACATCGCGGCCACCACAGGGGTTCAGATCATCCTGCTGCGCAAGCACAGCCCGCAATCGGTTCGCGTACCCACCGCGGACGACGTCATCGATGAAGGCGATCGTTTGGTGGTCGCCGGAACCGTTCAAGCCGTCGAATCCCTCGACGTCGTCTAACGGGGCCGAACGCGCTAGAGCACCTGGTCGATCAGTACGGCGACGCCGCGATCACCGGGGGCGTGGGGGGAATCGGAACCTCCCAACAAATCTCCCGGATCGCGGGTGGTCGCGTTTCCGTCTGCGTCGACCCGCGCCGTAATCTGTATGGGGCCGACGAAGGGAATCGCCTGGATCATCCGATCGTCCGGGCCGATCGAGAAGCGCAGCGGAAATTGCGGATCGGGTATCCGCTTGACAGCCAGCGGAGGCCCGGGGGTAGCGCCGCGGGCGATCAAGAACAGAACGGCTCCACGCGGAACGGCGCTGGAGACCTCCGGCGCCAGCTCGACGGTCCCCTCGATCGGCGCCCCGCCCGTCGCGAGGGTTGGCGCGGCGCGGCGGCCGGGCGCTGGCGGCAGCTCGGCTATGGGCTCATCCGCGCGCTCGGCGCCGGCGGGAAAGATCTTGGCCAGGTCTGGCTGCTGGGGCTTCTCACCGGGTACGAACGGCTCGACGCGCCGATCGCAGCTCGTCGCCGCGAGCAACAACATCAACCCGATTGTGAGCTCGAACCGCATGGCGCGACCGTAGCATCCCAGCTGGGGTCCTCGATCGCGCCCTCGGCGGCTCACAGATCGGGGCTCTGTCACGTTGTGATAGTTTGCCGCGAAGGCGGAGCCTGAGGGTCGAGCCAGCTCGAGCGCCGCACCTGAGAACGATCCATGAGGCTTGAAGTCGACGGGACGAGGATCTGTCCAAAGTGCTCGTCCTGCCGGCTCGGGCACTCCAAACGAATGCGCCCCGAGACCTGGCGGTCTCGGGGCGTCACGTCCACAGTCTCACCCCCCCCTGGCTTGACTGGAACATCATGCACAACGGCAACCGGTGCTCATCCTTGAGTGTTTTTTGCCGGAGAGCGAAATTTTGTTGCCAGCGGAGTGCCGCTCCCCGATGGGCGTAAGATCACTCGACGACGCCACGCTACCGGAATATCTGGTCGAAAAGGGGGTTTTCCCCCGCACTCGATCGACGCGGATCGAGCCGGCCGGGGACGGAAACATCAACTGGGTCCGCAGGGCGGTGTCCGAGGACGGAAACTCCTGGGTGGTCAAGCAGGCGCGGCCGGCCCTCGAGGCGTTTCCCGAGTACAGCGTCTCGACCGAGAGGATCGTCTTCGAGGCGCGCTACTTCGAAGTGGTCGCGGCCTTCGATTCCGAGAATGTCTGCCCGCGGATCGAGCTCTTCGATCCGCTCGATCGGATCCTCGTGCTCGAAGACCTGACGAATTCGCAGCGACTCGACCGGGCGCTCTCCGTCGGCGCGGACGTTGCCGCACCGCTGGCCTCATTGAGCGGTTTTCTCGGCCGCGTCCACGCCGGCACGCGGAGCCCTGAGCTGGCAGCGCGCTTCGCCAACGACGAAATGCGCCGCCTCCACGGTGATCACATCTTCCTGCTGCCCTATCGCGACAACGACTTCCCACTCTCGCCGGCCGTCGCACGGCGCGCCAAGGAGATTCGGGCCGACCGCAAGCTGATCTCCCTGATCGACTCCGCCCACGGCCGCTACCTCGACCCGCACGGCGCGCTGAATCATGCTGACGTTCAGCCGACCAACATCTTGCTGACAGAGCGCGGCCCGAAGCTGATCGACGCCGAAATCGCCCACGTCGGCGATCCGGCCTTCGACGTCGGCGTCCTGCTCGCGCATCTAATGTTGGCGGCTCTCGCGGGAGGTGATGCGGACTCCGCCCGTGGGGCCGTCCGGATGATCTGGTCCAGCTACCAGACCGCCCATGCCAATCTTGCCCCGCCGCCGTTTCGCGAGGTGTCTCGCTACGCGGGTATCGAGGTGCTGCGTCGAACGATCGGTGCAGCACGCGTTCCGGCAGTGGAGCGAGACGAGACTGCCCTGGCGGCGCTGGAGACAGGGGCGCGGCTGGTCACATCGCCTCCCGAGCAGCCCGAGAGTTTTTGCTGAAGCAGCAGAGACTTCAAGCCACCTCTTCGGCCGGCGTCTCGTCCCATTCGATTCGGCTGTAGTCGAACTTTCGTTCCGGCACGATGTTGAACTTGACGATCTGAAAGTAGGGGGAGAGATCGAAGTCCCGCGGGGTCAGCAGCGTCGGATGCCTGCGTCGAAAGAGGCCCGAGTAGAGCCGCGGTCTGCGCCGGAGCAGCGACCAGACCGAGCGCCGCGGCGGCTTCTCGCCAGCGCTGACCGGCTCGGGATAGGTGACCGACGGCAACACCGGAAAGCCAACCTTGTGGAAGAGTTGTCCCAGCAGGCTGGTGCAGATCACCTGGCTCGAAGCGCCGCTGCCAAAGCGCAGGGCCTCCTCTCGATGCCGCCCCGGCAGCATCGAGACGAACACGAGGTGAAAGGCCAGATCGAGGATGTTGCGCAGATCGTAGCGCCAGCCGATCGAGGCCACCGTGTCGTCGAGAATTACGCTGAGGTGCTCGGGTCGAAGTCGATGTGGGCGGCACAAGCGTACGTTGTAGTCGACGTACTTGGCCAGCGGCGAAGCCACGACTCCATCGAAGAGGGCCTCGACGATGAGATGTTCCGCGGCATCGCCGAATGTCTCGATCGCCTTGCGCCGAAGTTCGTCGTCACGCCTGAGCAGCTCGTCACCGATGTAGAGCCCGGCGTGGGACCAACAGCTCTGGGTGAGGTACTTGATCACCGAAGAGACTCGCTGGTCTCCCTCCACCAGAAGCACGTCGCCCTTGCGGATGCTCGACTTCAGCCGATCGAAGTCGTTCCGCCCGCGCAGCGGGTAGTGACTGACCGGCTCGGAGAGATAGCGAGCCAGGCGCTGCGTCAGCCATCCGCGGATTTTCAGCACAGGAGCCTTGGATGCCCGTCCGCAGCGCTGCAGTGCGCTGCCGCCGAGCCACTCTTTACACTTAGTGGGACGTTGCGGAGAATCCGTGAGATGGCGGCCCCCTCCAAGACGAGTCTCGATCGACCGCTCTTGCGCACCAGCCTGTGGCTACTGCTCGGCGGCTGGTTTGGTTCGTATCTCTTGTTCGGCGCGGTGATCGCCCCAACCGCCTTCGCGGTGCTGCCCACCACCGCGATCGCTGGCACCCTGATCGGCCCAATCCTCACGAAGCTCCACCTGTTCGGCGCATTGGCCGGACTCCCCCTGGCACTGATATCGAGAACTCTGGGTCGCGGAACCCTGCTGGTCACGCTGCCCCTCGGCTTGAGCGCTATCTGCCTCTACTCCCATTTCGGCGTCTCTGCCGAACTAGCTGAGATTCGCGACCTCGCTTTTGGGCCGGGTGGAAATCCCGACATGGCCGGTCGATACAACCTACTGCATCGCCTATCGGTCGGAGTCTTCGTCTGCGTTGGGTTGGCGGTCACTTTCCTGATTGGCCTGCATGCCTGGGCAGACGCTCGGTCGGTTCGACGCTGAGGCGATTCGCCCCACTGAGGTGAACGGCCGAGAAAGGGCGCGATTCAGTTGGAAATTTCGTAGCCCTTTGTAGGGCACTGTTGTATCCTATCGCCGATTTGCTGAAATTCTCTTTAATTTCAGTAAGTTACAGCATCTTCCACGCGCCCCGCCCGTCGCTGGAACGCGGCTTCGTTGATCTCTCGAGGCGATCAGACGCAGCGTGCCCCCCAAGCAGCGGGCTGCGCTGCAGTCTCTGAGAGCGCTGGCGAGCAGAGAGGAAACGGATCCGATGGACGTCAAGATCAAGGTCACCCTGAATTTCAGCGTGTCCGACTCGAGCTTGGAAGACGCCCTTGCCGAGTACGACGAGGTGACCGTCGAAGGGCTGATCAAGGAAATCATCGACAAGGCGGTAGCTTGCGACGAGATCGCCGCCCAGGTCGTGGATGGCCCCAACACCCTGGAAGAATTCGATCAGCTGGGTCCCTGAAGCGCCCAGCGTCGAGTCACCCCATCAAAACAGAGAGAGTTGTAGAGGCAACCCGGGCTGGCGCTCGGGGTCGGCCTTGTGGCCGGGCGCACGCTTGTCGGCTGGCGGCGGCGCTGCGGCCTGGCCGGGGCGATAGATTCCCTCGCCGCGAGCAAACTCCAACAGCTGCAGGTAGAAGGCCCGAAAGCGCAGCCCATGGTTGAAGTGTCGAAGATGGGCGAGCTCGTGACAGAGGGTATTGACCAGGCTCGAATACCGCAGTGGACGACCCGTCACCGCGTGACGCAATCGGATCTTGATGACGCCGTCGTCGTAACAGATGCCATAGCGACTGGTCACGTTGGCGCGCTCGGCCTGGACGGCTCGATAGCGTAGGCCGTGTGGCCGGGCGATCCGCTGAGCGTCCCGGTTGAGACGCTCGATCAAGGTGCGGGCCGTCGTGCGATCCATCGCGCCCAGTCTTCCCGCGCACGTCTGGAGCGTCAAGGAGAGCAGGCTGGCGTGGTACCCTCGCGTGGTGGACCAGGACGGAGCGCTTCCGATCTTTCCACTCGCGAGCGTTGTGCTGTTTCCGCTGATTCGCACTCCTCTGCACATCTTCGAGCCGCGCTACCGCCAGATGACCCGAGACGCCTTGGCTGGCGATCGGCGTATCGGAATGATCGCCGTGCTCCCGGACCACCTCGCCTCCATGTCGGGCGAGCCACCCATCTACTCGATCGGGTGCGCCGGTGTCATCGAAGCGGCTCAGCAGCTTCCCGACGGCCGCTACAACATGGTTCTGAGCGGAACCCAGCGGTTCCGGGTGCTCGGCGAGCGCAGCCCGGCCGGAGAACGCCTCTACCGGGCAGCAGAGGTCGAGCTGCTGGAAGACCCGCTCTCTCCGAGTGAGCGACCCGCCACGGCAGCGCTGCGCGTCGAGGTGCTGGACCGGGTTGGCGAACTGTTGCGAAGGCAGGACCCAGAGCGCGAGACGCAGCTCGGTTCGCTGTTGGAGCTCGATGACGCGCGGCTCGTGAACACGCTCTCCAGCAGTTTGAACTTCTCACCGCGCGAAAAGCAGGCATTGTTGGAAGCGAACGGGGTTCACGCCCGCTTCGAGCAGCTTTCCGAGCTACTCGGCTTCGCCCTCGCAGAGCTCGGGGCTGTCAGGACCTCGAATTCGGGCCCCTTGCACTGATTTGAGGCCAGTCGTTCAATTTGTCGATATTTCTTGTTAGAGCTCAAAATACCTTGATTTTAGGAGATCGCGCTCGCGCCAGATTCACTGCCTGACACTCGGGCGCACCGCGCGAAGTAGCCTGAAGGCCGGCCGGGAAGTCCCTGGAATGGAATCGTGATCTCGTTGTAAACCGCGGTTTTCCGTCGGGAACAGAGCGCTCCGAAGCGAACCGACCCTGTGTAGATCGAAGCGCTGCGATCGGCGGCGGATGGGATTGCGAGCCTTTCGCGAAGGTGATTTACTGCGCTCGCGTCGGGCCAAGAATCACGGGGATCCCGCCGCAACCTGTACATAACAGCCAAGAATCGGTGGAACATGAGCTCTCCCCCCATGTTCTGGGACGGTGTCGTGCGCCGGCTCGGAGCGGAGGTGCCCCCCTTCGTAGTCGAAGCGTGGGTGCAGCCACTGATCGCGGAAGCAAGCGGTGAGGGCATGCTTCTGATTTGCCCATCCGCTCTACACCGGGAGCGAATTCGACAGAGGTTCCTCTCGCAGATCCAGAGGCTGGCCGCTGTCGAGGCGGGCCGGCCCGTCAAAATCGATCTCGAGATCGCAAGCCCCGGGGCGAGCCAGGCCTTGGAGCAGCCAAGCGCGCAGCCGGAGCGGCCCGCGCCCCCGTCGCGCCAGCCCAAGCCAGCCAGCAAACCACCCCGAGGGGTCGAGCAAGCCAGCCTCCCCTACACGTTCGAGAACTTCGTCGTCGGATCGTGCAATCGACTCGCGCGAGAAGCGTCGTTCGCGGTTGCCCAGGGTGTCCAGCAGCCCGTCAATCCGCTCTACCTGGTCTCGGAGCTGGGGCTCGGCAAGACCCACCTGGCTCGGGCCATCGCCGACGCTCGGCTGCGCGCGAACGGTCGTGCGATCTACGCCTCGGCGGAGTCGTTCACCAATCAGTTCACCGGTGCAATCCGAGAGCGCAAGATGGACCGCTTCAAGCAGCGATTTCGGCGCGGCTGCGATCTCCTCGTGATCGAAGATGTTCAATTCCTCGGCTCCAAGAAGGCGACCCAGCTCGAGCTCTTCCACACGATGAGTCACCTGATCGACGCCGGCGCACGGGTGGTTTTGACTGCCGATCGCCTGCCGCGGGAAATCAGCGGATTGGACGAACGCCTCGGCTCCCACATGACGGCGGGGCTGGTGGCGACTCTGGAGCCGCCCGACGCGTTGGTCCGACGCGAGATCCTGCGCGCCAAGGCGGCCAGTGGCGGGGTCCACCTCCCCTCCGATTGCCTCGACGTCCTCGTCGACGCGGTCCGTGGCAACGTGCGCGATCTCGAGGGCGCCCTCGTCCAGCTGGTCACCACTGCGTCGCTGCTCAAGCGGCCGATCGATCTGGCGCTCACCCGCCAGGCGCTCCACAAGATCGCCGGGCTGCGGCCACCCGCGCGGAGGCTGGAGCCCGCGGCCGTTGTCTCGGCCGTAGCGAGGTTCTACGGAACGACACAAGAGGCGCTGGCCTCCCGCTCCCGAAGCCGGCAGGTCCTGATTCCCCGGCAGCTCGCGATGTACCTGTGCCGCCGCTACACGGGCGCTCCGACGCAGGCGATCGCCCGCGCGTTCGGACGCAATCACCCATCGGTCAAGAACGCAGAGGCAGCGACCGAGCGGCGGATGCTCGAGAACGCGCCGTTTCGCTACAAGGTCGAGGCCATCGCCGCGCGCCTCGACGAGCTCGAGCGGAACAACGAGAGCTAGGAGTTCACCACCGCAAGCGGGTCGGCGGCCTCACCCTGCTGCTCCTGCTGTCGCCAGCGAGCTGGGCCCGAGAGCGAGAGCGGCCGCTCGGGCTCGAGTGACGGGGGATCCTGAGCGGGATCGTCGAAACGCCGCAAGATCCGATAGGTGGTGCTGCGCTCCACCGGCGTCCGGCCCGTTGCACGGATGAGCTGCCGAATCTCCTCCGGAGGGAGATTCTCCCCGAACTGCGAGCCCGACTCGCGACTGATCGACTCTTCCATCAGGGTGCCGCCAAAATCGTTGGCCCCGGACAGCAGAGCCATCTGCGCCAGCTTCGGGCCCATCTTCACCCAGGACATCTGGATGTTCGTAATCCACGGCCGCAAGAACAGCCGACCCACGGCGATCAGGCGAAGGTCTTCGGGCATCGAGGCTCCGGGACGAGCTTCCATGTGGTTGAACAGGATGTTGCGTTCGTGAATGAATCCGAGGGGGACGAACTCGGTGAAGCCACCGGTCTCCTTCTGGATCTCGCGCAACAGCCCCAGGTGCGCGGCAACCTGTTCGACGCTCTCGATGTGCCCGTACATCAATGTCGAGGAAGATCGCAGACCGACAGAGTGAGCGGCCTTGACGATCTCCACCCAGCGAGCGCTTCGGAGCTTGCGGGGCGAGATGATCTTGCGCACCGAATCGTCGAGAATCTCCGCCGCAGTGCCCGGAATCGTTCCCAGCCCCGCATCGGTGAGCCACTTCAGGTAGTCGTGTAGATCCATCCCGCTCTTGCGATGACCGAAATCGATCTCCTCGGGGGAGAAGGCGTGGATGTGGAGGTCCGGAAACTCCCCCTTCAGCGCCAGCAGGATGTCGCGGTAGTGGGTGTGATCCTTGTTGGGGTGTATTCCGGCCTGGATGCAGACCTCCGTGGCGCCGCGCGCCACAGCGTCCCTCGCCTTCTCCAGCATCGTCTCGAGCGGATGGTCGTAGGCGTCGGCCTCGTCCTTGTGACGCGAGAAGCCACAGAACGTGCAGCCGACATAGCAGACGTTGGTGAAGTTGACGTTGCGAGTGACCACGAACGAGACGTCGTCGCCGTTGTCCTCGCGCCGCGCCAGGTCGGCTGCGCGGATCAGGGCGAAGAGGTCGGCGCCCTCGGCGGAGAGCAAAGCCACGGCGTCTCGCACATCGAGTTCGCGTTTGTCGAGCGCGGCGTCGAGAATGCGTGCGACTTCGGGGCTCACGTCGGAAAGTAATCGTTCCAACATCATGCGGCCTCCACACCGGCTACGGCCGGGCTCGGTTTGGCGAACCCCGCCGCGTTGGCTTGATTCAGGGCGGCGGCCCGCACCTGGGGAGCGAAGAAATCCGGCCGATGCAGCAGGTGTCCGGGATAGACGGGGAGGCGCTCCACCAGGCGTTGGCCCGCGGCTTCGGTTCGGCGCCGGAGTTCTCGCAGGGCCGGCCAGGGCGCCTCGGGATTGATGAAATCGACGGTCAGGGGCGATACTCCACCCCAGTCGTTGAGTCCCGACCGCAACAGCAGCTCGAGCACGTTGGGCGCGAGATTGGGGGGCGCCTGGACGTTCATCTCCGGGCCCAGGATCAGGCGAGCCATCGCGACCCAGCCCGCCACCTCGTTGTCGGACAGTGACGGGAAGTCCGCCATGGGCGTCTGGTCCTTGGCGTGGAAGGGTTGGACGATCACCTCCTGGATGTGACCGAAGCGAGCATCCAGCTCACGAATCGTCAACAGGGTGTCGACTCGTTCGACAGCGTCTTCGCCGATACCGAGAAGCAGCCCACTGGTGAACGGGATCCGGAGCTCGCCGGCTTCCTCGTGCATGCGAATGCGCACCGAGGGCTCTTTGTCGGGGCAGTAGTAGTGGGCCATCCCCTTCTCGCGCAGACGGGTGCTCGTCGACTCGAGCATCAGTCCTAGCGAGGCGTTCCAAGGACGCAGCTCGGCCATCTCCGTGGCGCTCAGGATGCCGGCGTTCGTGTGTGGAAGAATTCCGCCCTCGAAACCGATGCGGCAGGCCTGGACCAGATAGTCGGTGGTGTTGCGCAGCCCGTTGGCCGCTAGCCACTCGCGATACGAGCGGTAGGCAAGCTCGGGTTTGTCGCCGAGACAGAACAACGCCTCGCGACAGCCTGTTTCGACGCCTCGCCGCACGACTTCGGCAACCTCCGAGAGGCTGTACGTCTTGGCGTCGGGCGAGTCGGGCGGCTTGGCGAAGGTGCAGTACGCGCAGCGGTCCCGGCACAAGTTGGTGAGCGGGATGAAGACGTTCTTGGAGACGCTGACGATGTCGCCCTTGCCGCGGCGCTTGCTCTCGGCGGCTCCCTCGAGCAAGGCCTCGTGAATCAGCGGATCCATCAGGTTGGCCGCTAGCCGCTCGGCGGATCGGCGCTCGAGCTGTCCCTCGTCGACCGCCCGCGCGACGATGCGCTCGGCGTCGGCGCGGGTCAGGGAAACCTGCTGGGAAGCTGAACTCAACGCGTGCACTCTCTGCTCGGCTCTGGGGGCGCGCCGGCCGAGGCAAACCCGAATCATACCACGGGGTTCCGAGATCCGATCATTTCTCGTCGGCAACGCCCACCCAGGCTCGCAGCTCCGCCGGATCTGCCTGGTGTAGGAAGTCTCCGGCGCTCTGGCCCGATCCGTGTTCGCGAATCGCAGCCAGCAGCCCGACCAGAGTCTCGACCATCCGCTCCTCGGGAAGCCGCGCGTACAGCGTGTGTCCCAGACGGGAACCCTCGCGCGAGCCACCCACCAGAATCACGTGGTCGTTCTTGCCGTAGCCGTAGATTCCGATCTCCGCGGTCGGAGGGCGCGCGCAGTTGTTGGGGCACCCCGTCATGCGAACCACGACGTCGATATCCGCCAGGCCAGCCTGTTCCAGTGCGTCGATGTAGCTGGGCAGGATTCCCTCGGCGTCGGTCATGGCGAGACCGCAGGTGGGCTTGGCAGGACACGCCATCGCGTTCCTGCGAAGCATCGAAATCTCCCCCGGCGCGACGACCCCCGCTCCTTGAAGGATGGCTTCCAGCGCCGAGCGATCTTCGACCCCGCACAGCAGCAGATCCTGTTGCGCCGTTGCGCGAACCGAGAGGTTCAGCTCCTCCACGGCAGTTCGAATGGCTGCGCGCAGGTCGGGCTTGATCCGGCCGTTCTCGATCGAAAGCCCGTAGTAGCCGCCACCGCCGCGCTGCTCGTGCCAGCCGAGGTGCAACTGCATGGGCGGCAGCGGCGTCGGTTCTTCGGCCTGGAGCTCGAGCTGGAAGCGATCGGCGAGGGTCTGCTTGACCGTTTCGACCCCCAGCCGGCGGATCGTGTACTTCCAGCGGGCCTGGCGGCGATCCTTGCGTTCTCCCTGCTCGCGCTGGAGGATGACGATCGCCTTGACGGCCTCGACAACCTGCTCCCGACGCACGCGCCCGAGGTAGAGCCCCAGGAGCGCAGCCGTCTTCGGGTTGTTGTGGGTGAGGCCCAGGCCACCTCCCGAGTAGAGATCCCACACGCTGCCGTCGGCGACTCCGTTGGCTGTCACGGGTACCAGCCCGACGTCCTGGGTCAGCACGTCGACGGAGTTGTCCGTGGGATGGGCGATTCCGATCTTGAACTTCCTCGGAAGGTAGTGTTCGCCGTAGAGCGGCTCGGTCGAGTTCAGCGGTCGGACGTTTCGACCCTCTTCGTCGGACAGGAAGATCTGGAAGTAGGCCGAGCTCCTCGGCGCGAGCTCGTCAGCAATCTCGTGGGCAAGTTGGAAGGCGCCCGTCTCATGCGCCGGGTCGAGACCCTCGACCGGCGAAGCCATCACGTTGCGGTTGACGTCGCCGCAGGCACCGAGAGTTGCACCCTCGCGGTAGCTGCGGTTGAGGTGGCGAATCAGTGGAGCGAGCTGGGGGCCGTAGACGTGGTGGTATTGGATCCCCTGGCGCGACGTCACCCGCAGGGTCCCGTCTGCGAATTCGTCTGCGGCGCGATCCAATGCAAGCCACTGATCCCGGCTGAAGCCACCTCCAGCCGGCGCCTTGAGTCGGACCATGAAGAAGTAATCGTCGGTCTTGCGCCCACGCTCGCCGCGAGTCTGCTGCTTGTAAATGCCGAAGAACTTGGACAGCTCCTTGGCGGGGCTCGAAATGGTCTGATTCTCGCCCCGGTCGAGGGCGTCGACCTCGTCTGCGAAGGTGTGCCGTTCGCCCTGGCCGGGCTGGACGTAGAACAGACCCTCGCTCGCAGACTTGATCCGTTCGTTGTTGGACATTCCGGCCAAGTCCGCGCTCTCGAGGTTCACGACCGGCTTCTCGGAAGCCATGGTGACTCCAATTCGTTTTGTGGCGTGTTGCCCTGGATTCAGTGCGGACGAATACCAGACTACCGAAACGCAGTTTTGGGTTCTAATTCCCCGCTTCGAGACCGTAGAATCGGCCTCGAGGGGGTCAGCTGACGTCGTCTCGGGTGCGCGTGATCCGCACCCCAGCGTATTGGAGCACCCCGGCAATCGGCGTGGGCTTGCGGACCGAGACCGTGACGAATTCGACGTCGAACTTCGCCAGCACCGCCTCCGCGATCCGGGCTCCCAGCGCCTCTACCAGCTGGTGCTCCTGGTTGGCCGCTACATCCTCGACCACCTCGAAGATCCGCTTGTAGTGGATGGTCTGTCGGATGCGATCGGTTCGCCCGGCCGCGCGAAGGTCGAGACCCACCTCGAGATCCAACGAGACCGGGCGCCGAACCCGGCGCTCGGCCACGGTGACGCCGAGGGCCGCCGGGATCTGGATCCCTTCCAGTAGGATGACATCGTGCACGTCGGGTACCTCGGAGCCAGCGCTGGGCGGGAACGCTTGACGCGAGGCCGCCGGTGGTACATCGAAGGTATCCCAGTTCTGGCGAGGAACGAATCATGAAGATCGAGGCGGCCCGCGAACGCGAAGCGAGGCATTTCCTACCGGTGGTCAATCGCCACCCCGTCGCCCTGGTCGAAGGACGGGGCTCACGCGTGCGCGACGTCGAAGGGCGCGAATTCGTCGATCTGATGTCCGGCTGGGGCGTGACCTGTATCGGACATTGTCACCCGGCGCTGGTCCGGGCGATTTCGGAACAGGCCGATCGGTTGATGCAGACGACCAACATCTTCTACACGCTCCCCCAACTCGACCTGATCGAACGCATCGCCGAGGTCACGCCGTCGGAGCTCACACGCAGCTTCCTGGTGAACTCGGGTACCGAGGCGGTCGACGGAGCGCTCAAGCTCGCCCACCGCGCGACGGGCCGCTCGAAGTTCGTCTCGACGGAGAACTCCTTCCACGGGCGCTCGATCGGCGCGCTGCGGGTGATCGGCCAGGACAAACACCGCAAACCCTACGAAGGGCTCTTGCCGCCCGCGTCCATCGTCCCCTACGGCGATCTCGAAGCCGCACGCGCAGCGATCGACCGCGAATGCGCGGCCTTCATCGTCGAGCCGATCCAGGGCGAAGGTGGCATCCACGTGCCGCCGTCCGGTTACCTCAACGGCCTGCGAAGCATCTGCGACGACCGCGGCGCGCTGCTAATCGCCGACGAGGTGCAGACGGGCATCGGCCGCACGGGTCGAATGCTGGCGCTGGAGCACGACGCTGTGGCAGCCGACATCGTGACCCTCGGCAAGGGACTCGGTGGAGGGTTCCCGATCGCCGCCGTCTTGGTCACCGATGCCGTCGCCGACACGGTCGGACTCGGAGAGCACGGCACCACGTTCGGCGGCAATCCCCTCGCCTGCGCGGCCGCCAACGCCGTGTTGGAAGTCGTCGTGGCCGACAAGCTCGTCGAACGCTCGGCGGAGCTCGGAGATCGGCTCCTCGACAAGCTGCGCGACTTCGCGCGCGAACAACCGGAACGGGTGGAGACGGTGCGCGGCCGCGGCCTTCTCGCAGGGTTGGTGCTCCGCGATGCCGAGCGGGCCGCCCAGTTGCCAGGGCGCGCCCTGGAGAGGGGCATCCTGGTCAACGTCACGGCCGGATCCGTGGTCCGCTTCTTTCCTGCACTCAATATTCCCGAGGCCGATCTCTGGCCCGCCGTCGAAGCTGTGTTGGAGCTGGTGATCGAAGGCTGAGAGCGGGCCTTCAGAGATCGACGCGTTCCATCGGGGCCGCGAGGCGGAAGCCGCGCGAGAGGATCGAGCGGTGGGCCTCGCGGTCCGGCCAGAGTGCGGGATTGGTGTGATTGAGATGAAGGAAGCGAACCTTCGCTCGCTCGGGTGCTGGAAGGTCGGCCAAGCGCGCCATCGTGTGCGTGATGAACGGATGCGGGAAGGCCGACATGTCGACGCCTGGAATCTCGTCGCCGTCGTAGAAGGTTGCGTCCAGATAGGCGAAGTCGACATCGGAAAGAAGCTGCTCGATCCGAACGCCCGCTGCATCGAGCTGCTCCCAGCTGTCGATGTCTGGAATGAATAGAACCGAACGCTGGGGGCCGTCGATCCGATAGCCGACCACTTCGGAGTACTCCTGGCGATGCGGCACGGGCAAGGGCACCACGCGCAATCGCTGGTTCAGCGTCACCGGCTGGTTGGCCTTCAGCGGCTGGAGGACGATGTTTCGAAGGCGGACCAGCTGGCTCCAGGGTCCGTTGGTGCTCAGGTACTCGCGCATTCGTGGCATGGCATACACCGGGACTTCCCTCGCCCCCATCGACTCGAGGCCCAGCCACATCAGCCCCGCGTAGTGCCCGATGTGTGCGTGGGTCAGGAAGATGCCGTCGAGACCCGGGCGCGCCGCGCGGGGCGCCATCCCGTCCAGCGCGTGCAGCTGCTCCGGGAAATCCGGAGTGGCATCGAAGAGCCAGCGTTGCGAGGTGAGGGGGTCGACCAGGCCGAGGCAGGCAACCCGACGCCGAGCGGTCGGGTCCTCCCAGCCGGGGTGCTCTCGGGTTCCGGCTTGGGGAACGCCCCCGTCCTGAGCCACGCCGAGCACGACCAGAAAAGGGGCCTCAGCCGGAAGATCAGTCGCCGGGCGCTCCGAAGCGAACGCGCACCCGAGCCCGAGCACCGCCGCCGCGAGCCCCAGCGCCGACCTAACCGCCAAACATCCCACCATTGACGTGGATCACGCTGCCGTTCACGTAGCTGGCGCGGGTCGCGAGAAATGCCACCACCTCCGCAACTTCGTCCGGTCGGCCCATGCGGCCCTGGGGGATGCGGGCGAGGATGCCCTCGCGAATCTCGTCGGGCAGCTCCTGTGTCATGTCGGTGTCGATGAAGCCGGGTGCGACGGCATTGACCAGGATGTCTCGTCCGGCGAGCTCCTGGGCCAGGGACTTGCTGAAAGCGTCTAGGCCGGCCTTCACCATCGTGTAGGGAATCTGGCCAGGATTGCCCGTATGACCCACGACGCTGCTCAGATTGACGATGCGCCCGCGTCCTTTTCGAAGCATGAAGCGGCGCAGGACCAGCTTGGTGAGATACCAGGTACCGCGAGCCATTCCAGCCACCGCATCGTAATCCTGCAGCTTCATCGAGAGCATGGGCGCGTTGATGTTAAACCCCGCGTTGTTGACCAGAACGTCGACTCTCCCCGCTTTCTGCTTGAGGTCGACGATCAGGGCATCGATCTCCTGCTCGGAGTTGAGATCCGCGCGCAGGGGAAACGAATCCGGCAGCTCGGCGACGAGCTTGAGGGCAACCTCTTGACTCGAGCGATAGTGAACACCCACCCGAAAGCCCTCGGCCGCCATGGCGCGGCAGCAGGCGGCGCCGATCCCGGTTCCGCCGCCGGTAACGACGGCAACCTGGACTTCCGTGCCCTGCTCTTCGACTCCTTTCACCATCACTGCGACACCTCCGAGATCAATTCTTCGTCAGTCCCGACTTCCCGACCGAGGCCAACCCTTGCGACGAGACTCGCAAGCCCCGACCGCTGCGCGACCTCGACATCGACCGTAGGTGGGAACGCTTCCACCAGGCGCGGGAAGTAGCGACGGTTCGTGCGCCCTTCAACGATCGCAACCACGCCACGGTCTTCCTCGGAGCGGATCAGCCGGCCCGCCATCTGCTTCAGGTTCAGCAGCATCTTGCCCATCGTGTACAGCTCGAAGGCGTCCTCTCCTCCAGCGCGGATGCGCGTCTCGCGGCGCTTGCGCAGCTCTGTGGGCACTTCGAAGGGAAGCTTCTCGATGACGACCGCTTGTAGTGCGGGACCCTGGATGTCGACGCCCTGCCAGAAGGTTCGAGCGCCGAGCAGCACCGCCCCGCCGCCGGCGCGGGCGAAGCGCGCAACCAGAGCTGAGGGGTCGTCCGAAGCCCGCCGAGGCATGAGAATCTCATAGCCCTCCCCCCGCAGCTGCTCTGAAAGCCGATCGCAGACCTCACGCATCCGTCGCAAGCTGGTGAACAAACCGAGCGTGCGCCCCCCCAACAAACGTGTCAGATCCGCGAGCACGGCGACGGTCTCCTCGACCAGGTCGCCGCTGCTGTCGAGCGCGGCAACACGCAGATGCTTGGCGTAATCAAAAGGGCTCTCGATCGAGAAGCGCGTCACGGGCGGCTCTCCATGTCGCTCGAGCTCCAGCTCGCCGAGCGCCGCGAATGGATCGTTGCCGACGAAGAGACTCGCGGACACACAAGCGAGCGTCTCGAGCCGTTCCGCGAACCTCTGGTGAAAATTGTCCGCGGGCGAGACGGCACGTACCGCGAGCCGCCAGCGGTCGAACGGCGGATCCAGATCCTCGAAAGCCGCCACCGCATCGTCATGGCAGCCGGAGAATGCACCGCGCAGGGCGTCCGCTGCAGCGCGCAGGTCCGCAACGGCCCGCTGGACTTCCAACAGCTCCTCTTCCTCCTTGCCCCGCGAAGCAGCCAGCTGATCGGCGGTGTCAGCCGCAGCAATCAACCGATCGGCCGCCAGCTGGGCGAGTCTGGCTGCCTCGGGGAACATCTGATCGGCGTGGATCGGCAGCTGCACCTCGCCGAACTCACTCGCCCTGTCGACCAGGCTGCCCCCGAGGGCGGCGAGGTCCTGGGAGATGCCGCGCCGCCAGGTGCGCGCGTCGGCCTCGGTTTCTCCCAGGCGCGCTCCGCCTAGCAGGCCCGCGCCGCGTCGGCCTTCGGATGCGCGGCCGAAAAGATCATCGATCCGCTCGAGAACCTCGGATGGCCGAACCTCCTGGGCGTATACCTCGTCGACAACGCCGGCGAGCTCGTGGGCCTCGTCGATGATCGCGTGGGTGAAAGTCGGATAATCGGGCGGCCAGCGAAGCAGCAGATCGTGGTTGGCGACCGCCAGATGCGCCTTCGCCAGAGCGGCTCGGCGCCGACCGAAGGGGCAATCGCGCTCCGTCGCGCATTGCTCCCGCGTGCACTGCTCGGCTCGCGCCGCCACCGATCGGCGCACCAGGTCGCGCAGTGGGCGGAACCGGTAAAGCAAGGCGGCGGGCAGCTTGCCCACCTCACCGTGCCGACGGACCCGTGCACAGACGGCCAGTGAAGCGTAGGAGAGCCGATCTGCCGCGAATATCTGCGGTTCCAGCCCTTCTGCCAGCACCTGCTCGATCCGCCGCGCGCACACGTAGTTGGCGCGGCCCTTGATCGAAAGCGCACGCAGCTCCGGATAGCCGAACATGGCTGCGGCTGCTGGAATGTCCTTGGTCAGCAGCTGATCCTGGAGCAGCTTGGTCCGCGTCGAGACGAGAATGGGCTCTTGTATCCCGCCCGCCGCGCGCTCCATCGCGAAGGGAATCGCCGCCGCGAGGTAGGCGAGCGACTTGCCCACGCCCGTTCCCCCTTCGAGCAACAGCCTCCCGCGCTGATCGAAATTTCGGACGAACTGACACGCCAGCTCGATCTGCTGCCCTCGCACCCGATAGTTGGGGAAATGGCGTCGCCCGCGCTCCTCGTCCGCGAGGGTTGCCGCGATCGCTTTCTCGTCGAACGCGACCGGCGGCTCCATGGTGCGTGGGATCTCGGCGAACTGGCTGGGGGAATCAGCGGAGCCATCGAGGGTGTCGCTCCGCAGCAACGGAAGCCAGGGCGATTCGGGCGCGTAGCGCTCGAGTGCGTTGCGCGCGACGGCATAGCGTCGCGTGCCCCGCCTCGCGCTTGCCGCGGCGACCGACAACACCCTCACGGCATCCAGCGCATCGTCGAGCGCGCGGTGGCGCTCGTCGCGTTCGAGCAGCTCGAGTGTAAAGGTCTCGAGCCGCAGGTCGGCTGCATCCGGATGGGTCAGGGCCAGAAAATCCTGGGTGTCCAGATAGCGCGACGCTCCCAGCTCGGGCGACACCCACCGCGTCAGGAACGCCTGTTCGAACACCGCGTTGTGAGCCAGCAGCGTGCGGTCAGCAAGTGCGAGCGCAATGGCCTTCGCGAGCTCATCGATCGCTGGAGCGCCGACCAGGTCGGCCTCCGTGATCCCGGTCAGACGCGAGACCAGCAGCGGAACCGAGCCTCTCGGCTTCACGAGGCTCTCGACCGTGGTGGCGGTCGGGCTGCCCGGCTCAATCAGGACCGCCCCGAACTCGAGAATCTCGGCGCCGGGATCGTCTGAGAGCCCCGTAGTCTCGAGATCGACGACGGCCAGGGGCCCGGTGGCATCGAGGAAGCCCGCCAAGGCCTCGAGATCGATCGCCAGAGCGTCCGCCGGCCGGTGGGCGACGGACAACGGGCCCAATGCTCCCTCAACGAACTGACCGATTCGCCCCATCATTGCCGACGATACCCCGCCGGCCAGCCAGCCACCGCATGCCGCCGCGATCAGATGGGAGCAGTCAGCTGCAGCGGACGTCGTCGAAGCTTCGACACCATCCCCCGCGATCGGGCGGGCTCAGACGTAGATTCCGCCCTTGTACTCTCGATCCTGACGAATCACCACGTTGACCAGGGCGGGCTTGCCTGACGCCGCCGCGCGTTCGAGAGCCGGCCTGAGATCTTCCGGGCGCTCCACGAACTCGCCGTGCCCGCCGAGCGCCTCGACCACCTTGTCGTAGCGCGTGCGCTCGAGCAGCGTCCCCGCGAGACGATCCCAGCCGTATATCGCTCCCTGGGGGCGCATCATCTGCCCCCACGCCGCGTCGTTTCCCAGCACTCCGATGATGGGCAGGCCGTGGCGCACCGCCGTGTCGAATTCGAAGCCGTTGAGACCGAAGGAGCCGTCGCCGTAGATGATCACCACGCGCTTGTCGGGATGGGAGATCTGGGCCGCCAGCCCGAAAGGCATCCCGACGCCCAGGGTTCCCAGCGGACCTGGGTCCATCCAGGCTCCCTCGCTCTTGACCGGAATGATCTTGGCGGCCGTCGCGACGATGTCGCCACCGTCGCCAATCACGATGGGGCTGTCGAGGGTGTCGAGCCAATCGCGAACTTCGCGGCACATCCGCTGCGGGTCGACGGGCGATTCGTCGCTGTCGAGAGCGGCCTGGACCTTGGCCTCTGCCGCTTCCTCGATCCCGCGCAGCTCGTTTCGCCAGGTCGAGAAGTCGAGCGACACGCCCTGGTTCTTGAGCTCTTCGAGGATCAGCGCGAAGGAGTTGGCGAGGTTCCCCACCAAGGGAACGTCCGTCGATCGATTCTGACCGATCAGGGTGGCATCCATATCGAGCTGGATGATCTTGGCATCGGCCGGAATCGTCTGTCCGAAGCGCATCCGAAAGTCCAGCAAGGTTCCGGCCAGGATGATGCAGTCGATTCCTTTCAGGGCGTCGCGCCTCGAACGGTTCAGAAACTCCGGCGAGTCGGGCGGAACCGTTCCGCGAGCCATCCCGTTCGTATACGCCGGCATATGGGTTTCGGAGATGAAGCGGTTCATCTCCGAGGCCGCCTGCGACCACTTGACACTCGTCCCCGCCATCAACATCGGGCGCTGGGAATTCTCCAGCACCTCGATCGCCTCGCGCACCGCTGCACGGTCGGGCGAAATGCGCGGAGACTCCGTCCGAATCCTCGGGATCGGCGCCTCGGACTCCTCGGCCGATCCCATGAAGATGTCCATCGGGATCTCGAGATACGCGGGCCCGGGAATGCCCGACACCGCGTGGCGAATGGCGAGCTCGATGTACTCGGGGATCCGATGGGTCTGATAGATCGCATCCGCATACTTGGTGATGGGCTTGACGACCCCGAGATGATCCATCTCCTGGAGCGAGCCTCGGCGCAGGTTGTCGAAGGGGCCCTGGCCACCAATCACGAGGATCGGCGAGTTCGCCCGCCAGGCGTTCGCGATGCCGGTGACCCCATCGGTGACGCCCGGACCCGCCGTGACCGCGGCGACCCCGACCTTGCCGGGGTTGCAGCGCGCCCAGGCGTCTGCAGCGTGGACCGCCGCCTGCTCGTGGCGCACGTCGACGATACGGATCCCCTCGTCGATGCAGCCATCGTAGAGGGGCATGATATGCCCACCAGAGAGCGTGAATATGCACTCGACGCGGGCTTGCTTGAGGGCACGGGCGGCGAGCTTACCGCCGTGGACGGCAGACATGGGGGGCACCTCGATCGGCAGATGTCTGCCGACGGTATCAACGTCTGGGCCGCCGGCCAACCAGCTCGAGCGGGAGCCGCGGTGACCGGAGCGGCGGCGCGTCTCCGCGCCGCCGGCCCTCCAGCCCCTCTGCTAGTCGGCGAACTCGGCGCGCCGGTTGTAGCGCCAGGCCGACTCATCGTGGCCGGGCACGGCCGGCTTCGCCTCGCCGAAGCTCACCGTGCGCAGTCGCGAGGAGGGGACACCGAGGTCTACCAGATAGCGCTGCACCGCCGTCGCGCGGCGCTCGCCCAACGCCAGATTGTACTCCTCGCTGCCGCGCTCGTCGGTGTTGCCCTGGATGGTGATCTGCCCCCAGGTGGTGTTCTGCTTGATGGCTTCGGCGTTGCCTCGCAACGTCCCAGCGGCTTCGCTGCGAATGTTGCTCTGGTCGAAGTCGAAGTACACCACCTCGAGATCGCCAATCGCGTTGCTCGATACCGACGAACCCGCTCCCATGGAGCCGTCGTCGAAATCGGTCCCGGTTCCTCCAGCTTGATCACTCGCCGAGTCGCTGGTGGCGCTGTCGGTCGTCGCGCAACCCGACACACTGAACGCCAGCGCCCCGATCACAGTCACGATCGCGAAAACTCGCCGCTTCATCGCGTTCCTCCTTCGGAATGTGAAATCTCCCGCGCTTCCAGAATTCGAGCCCAGGGTGCTGGCGTAGAATCGCGGACTTGGGCGCAAGCCCGCCGGCCGTCCAACCCGGAGAGAGCGGACGACTCGCCGACGAACCCGGAGGCCCAACCTCTTATTTCCCCCAGCGCAGAGTTTGGGGAGTAAATCCCACTCCCGCAAGTGAATCAGCGGCGGGGGGCGGCCAGGGCGGAGGCCGCCCGAGGGGACGCCTTCCCCCCGGCTCGGATCAACGCCCCTAGATCAGGCCGGTATGCATCAGGTACTCCGCCACCGACACCGCCCCCTTGGCGGCACCGAGCTTCGTGTTGTGCGACAGGAGCACCAGCTTCACACCGTTCGTCAGGACCGGATCCGGCCGGATCCGACCGACTACGACGGTCATGCCATCGTTGCAATAGCGATCGACCCGCGGCTGGGGTCGATCCGGAGCGTCGATCACCCGAATCAGCTCCGGCGGCGTCGAAGGGAGCCCGAGTGCCACGAACTCCCGCCCGAAATCTCGCATCGCGGCAGCCACCTCAGCGGGCTGGATCTCTGCCCCCAGAGACGCCGTGACGCTCAGGGTGTGGCCATCGCGGACATTGACCCGGGTGCAGGTCGCCGACACCGGGATGTCGAGCGGAGCAATCCGGTCGCCTTCGAGGGTCCCCAGAATCTTGGAGGTCTCCTTCTGGACCTTGTCCTCCTCGCCGGGAATGAAGGGGATGATGTTGTCGACGATGTCCAGCGCCGCGACGCCGGGGCTGCGACCCGCGCCCGAGAGCGCCTGCAGGGAGGTCATGATTGCGCCGTTCAGCCCGAAGGCCCGCGCCAGGGGCGCCAGCGCCACGACCAGCCCCGTTGTGGTGCAGTTCGGAATCGGAACGACGAAGCCCTTCCACCCTCTTTCGTGCTGCTGACGCTTGACGATCGCGGCGTGCTCACAGTTGACGCCGGGCACGATGATCGGAACGTCTGCTTCGTAGCGGAACGCCGACGCGGTCGACACCACGGGGACGTGGGGGGCGAAGCACTCCTCCAGTCCGCGGGCCGCAGCGCCCTCCACCGCGGAAAACACCAGGTCCACCGCTTCGAGATCGAGCTGGGCGGCATCGATCACCGGGGCGTCAGCGAACCTGCGGGGCAACGCTTCTTCGCAGCCCCAGCGGAGCTGACCGCCCGGGTCCGTGATCGCTTCCCGGTATGACTTTCCGGCGCTCCGCGAGCTGGCGGCGAGCGTCGTCACCTCGAACCACGGGTGTTGGTCGAGAGTCACCAGAAACTGTTGCCCGGCGACGCCAGTAGCGCCGACGACAGCGACGCGGCGGCGCGGATTCTCACTCACGGTACTCGTCTCCTAGGGCGCTTCGTTCCCTCGAGCGGAGCGCTTGCAGATGGCTCCAGATGGCTCGACTGGGGCGAGCAATCGCCCCAGTCCTGATTAGCGAATCTCCCCAGCCTCAGCACCCGGGCCGCAGGGCCTCCAGAGGGTGGGCGGCCGTCTCACGGCGCTTCGCGGAACACGCAGCCTCGAGCGGGTCGGCTACGGGGCGAGCGACTCCAGCGCAGCGGCCTCGAATTCTTCGAGATCATGATAGCGTTGGCTGGAGATTCCCTCGGCAGCCAGGCTCTTGATCGACGGCGACGCCGCCTCCGAAACGAGCCCGCGCTCGATTGCCCGTGCCATCTCCATCGCCAGCTCGCCCGGCTCCGTGTCGAGGCGGCGAACCTCGAACACCACTCCCTCGGGGCTGGCGAGTCGATCCACCACCAGGTCGAAAATGACGGCGCAGACTCCCTCGGGCTCACCGACCTCCGCGACGACAGCCGACTGGATCACCTCCCAGCCGAGCAGGTCCCCGCCTCCGAAGAGGATGCCCTGCGCGCAAGGCTTGGCATCGGGCAATCGCTCCACCCGATAGCGCTTCCGATGCCCACCCGAGGCGAGCTGTAACAGCGACGTATCTCGCATCGCGGCGTCTTGGATCGGCAGATCGGAAGCAGCGCTTGACGGGCCCCTTTGCGGGATGCCGGAGCAGCGCCCGCCCGAAATGGCACAGTGAATTCGATACTATGGCTGGATGCAGCAGGAAGGCCCGCAAAACGACCACGAGGTGTACTGCCACACCTGCAAGGTGTCGGCGCCGGTAGGGCAACGGAAGTGCCTTCACTGCGGCGGCCGCCTCATGGGCCGGAAAGATCAGAAGCAGCTCACGCGCCCCATCACACTCGAGGAAGAAGTGGCGCTCGACTCGCCGGCCCGGAAATTCGGGGCGGCATCGCCGGCGACGGCCATGTGGATCCTGCTCCTGATTGGCGGCTCGCTCTACCGATTCTGTGGCTGACCTGCCGTGGGCGCATCCGAGAACCGGGAGCTCGCCCTGCTGCGCCTTTCGGGGGACTTCGGCACCAAGGCGCGGGCGACCCGCTCGCAATTCTCCCGGCGGCTCGTCGCCAACCTGCGAGACGCCCTGCAGTCACTCGGCATCCAGCCGCGTATTCACAACACGCACAACCGACTCTTCGTCGAGCTCCCCGATGCGGCCTGCGTAGCTGCCTTGACTCGAGTCTTCGGGATCCAGTCGATCTCGTTGGTCACGCGTCGGCCCGCAAATAGCATCGAGGAGGTTACCGACGCGGGGGAGGCGCTGTTCCGGGACCGCATCGCCGGCAAACGCTTCGCGGTGCGCGCGAGGCGGGTGGGCGAGCGCAACCTCATCCCGCTACGTCCAGCCGACATCGAGCGTGAGCTCGGAACTCGCCTGCTTCCACACGCGGCAGGCGTGGATCTGGACCACCCGGAAGAGACGGTCTACGTCGAGCTGATCGAATCCGACGCGTACTTCTTTCCAGAGCGAATCCGCTGCCAAGGAGGCATTCCGGTCGGGTCCGGCGGGCGGGCCGTCGCATTGATCTCCGGCGGCTTCGACTCCGCGGTCGCGGCCTGGCAGCTGCTGCGGCGCGGCGTTCGAATCGACTACGCGTTTTGCAACCTGGGTGGGTCCACGCACCTCCAGGGCGCCGTTCGGGTTGCCCAGGTGCTGGCCGAGCAGTGGTCCTACGGCGATCGGCCACGCCTGCACGCCATCGACTTCGAGACCTTGAGCCTGCACCTGCAGTCTCGCTGCCAGCCGCGCTATTGGCAGATCCTGCTCAAGCGTCTGATGTTGCGAGCGGGGGAGATCGTCATGCGAGAGCGCCGCGCGGCGGCCATCATCACGGGGGAGGCCGTGGGTCAAGTGTCCTCTCAGACACTCCAGAACCTGTCCGTCATCTCTCCGGCGACGTCCGCCACCATTCTCCGGCCCCTCGTCGGCTCCAACAAGGATGAGATCATCGACGCCGCCCGCATGATTGGGACCTTCGACCTCTCCAAGGTCGTGGGCGAATACTGCGCCCTCGTCCCAAGCCGGCCGGCAACCGCGGCCCGCCTCGAGGTGATCGAGGCCGAAGAGGCCAAGCTCGACCTGTCTCTCGTCGAGGCGGCCGTCTCCGCTCGGACGGTTTTCGAGCTGCGCGGTCTCGACGTGGAAGCCCTGGGGATTGCCGACCTCGAAGTGAATCAAATTTCCGACGACGCCACCGTCATCGATCTGCGCTCGGAGCGGGAATACCAGGCCTGGCACTGGCCCGACGCCTGGAGGCTCGACTTCGACAAGGCGCTGCGTTCGTACCCGGGCTTCGATCGCGGCCACACTTATGTCTTGTATTGCGAAATCGGGCTCAAGAGCGCCCACCTCGCCGAATTCATGCGCAAGGAAGGCTTCGAGGCGTTCCACGTTCCCGGTGGCCTGAGGGCGGTCCGAAAGCTCGCCGAATCGGCTGATGGGCCGCTCACGCCCCCCTGAGGAACTGTACGGATACGCGGCGTTCCCGGGGGCCGTCGAACTCCAGCAGCATGATCCCCTGCCACTTGCCCAGCAAGAGCTGGCCGTCGCTCATCGCGATCAGCTCCGAAGGCCCTAGGATCGACGCCTTGATGTGAGAGTGGGCATTGTCGTCGATGCGATCGTGGAGCCACTTTCCACGTCGCTGGACGGTTCGATCCAGTGCCGTGATCACGTCGACGCCGATGTTCGGATCGTCGTTCTCGTTCACGATCACCGCGGCCGTCGAGTGTAGGACCATGACGTGACAGAACGCGGCCTCGGGGCCGGCGGCCTGAACTACCTGCTCGACCTGGGCCGTGATGTCGATGCATTGCTCCGGGTCGAGTGTCTTGATCGTGAGGATGCTTCCCATCCACTCCTCCGAGGACCGCGCGCCCTTACGGCCGCCTGAGGCCCGCTAGACCGTCGATGCTCAACGCGTTGTTGTCCTCTTGATAGGAGCGAATTCCTTCCTCTCCCTTGCGGTCGGCCCAATCCAGGAGTTGGCGCCTTTCACCGGCATAGTGCAGCTGGGGGACGCCATAACCGCAGGAATCGGCGATCCGATCGAGGCGCGTGCGAATGATTGTGCGGGCATTCCGATACGCCGGGAACCGGCCGATCAGCTCGGGCCAGTCGGCATCACCCGGCTCGATCACCTCTCCCCGGCCGTAGAGGCGGAGGAGCCTCGGTGGACCCTCGAAGGAACAAAATAGAAACGTGATGCGGCCGTTCTCGCGCAGATGGGAGACGGTCTCGATACCGCTGCCGGTCAGGTCGAGATACGCAACCGTGTTCGGGTCCAGAATTGCGAAGCAGTCGAGCCCCTTCGGCGACAGATTCACCCGGCCGTCACCGCCAAGAGGCGCCGATGCAACGAAGAAGAGATGCTGGCGGCGGATGAACGCCGCGTTGCGCTCATCGATGTCCGGAAAGACCTTGCCCACGGCCGCTCCTCCTCCGGGCGCGAGAGAAGCACGCTAGCGCGTTTGTTCCGGCGTTTCTGCGAAGGCGCGGTCCAACCACTCCTGCTGCTCGTCGGTCGGCAGCCCCCGGAACCGGGTCATCGCACTCCTCAGGCGTTGCCTCTGGGAGGGCTCCATCTCCCGAAAGCGGCGCGCATTCTGGTGAACCTGCTGGCGCTCTTCCGAATCGAGCGATTGGAGCACAGCGAAACGACTCTGCAGCTCGTCGCGCTCGGCCTCGGGAAGCGAATGAAAACGGCGGAGCTTCTTCCGCAGATCCCGACGCTCTCCCTCCGGAAGTGACCGGACTTGCTCTCGCAGCGCCACACGATCCGCTCGGCTCAGCTGGTGCAGTGCTGCGGGGCCGAGGGCGTGACCGCGAGCAAATCTGCGCATGCGCCCCATGCGACGCTCGCGAAAGTCCTGACGCTCTTCGTCTGTAATCCGCTCGAACCGAGCGCGGCGCTGTGCGATCTGCTCGCGGCCCTCCTCTGTCATGTCGCGCAAGCGCTCGCTTCTCCGGAGAGCAGGCCGTTCAGGCTGAGCCGCGGCGAGGCTGCTGGCCGCCAAGGAGAGCAGCACGGCTGCTGTGACGATCCAACGCCGACCCATCAACTCGATCCTCCGTCGGTTGCAACGAACTCGAGCGCGAGCAGCCGCTCCAGGACCTCCAGATTGGCGATGACATCGAGATCCTCGATGGTCTCCAGCTGGAGCACGATGGCCAGCTCTTCGTCGGTTGTCGCCTCGAGGTCGGCGTCGATGCGCGCCGAGCCTCCCGCGCCGAGAGTTGGCGTCTCGGAGCCTTGGTTCTGAAAGGCAGGCTGAAAGACGCCGAGATAGACCGAGACCGAAGCCGCAACTGCCAGGGCTGAGCCGACCACTCGGCGCCGGAGCTGCCGTCGACGCAGCTGTGCCGGACTGACCACGGCGATCTCGTCTGGGACGCCGCGATCGATGCGACTCCGGATCCGATCCCCCAGCTCCTGCGGTACGCTCGGTAGCGCGGCTCCGACCAGCGCGACGTCGACCGCCCGCAGCTGCTCGAGACTCAGCCGGCAACGCGCACAGGAATCGACGTGCCGGCGAACCTCGGCTTCCCGCGGCGACTCCAACTCGCCGTCGAGAAGCGCGGACAGTTCGGTCTCGTAGGGAAGGCATACGAGAGGCGTATCGGACATCTCAGAACCCCCTTTCCGGCAATCGCGCGGCCAGCGCCGACCGCGCCCGATGGACCAATGCTTTGACCGCCTGCTCGCTCACCTCGAGGGTTTCGGCGACCTCCGCGTAGGAGAGCCCCTCGACCGCGACGAGGCAGAGGGCTGCGCGCTGCCTCTCGGGCAGCCGCCGAAGCTCGATCTCCACCTGGCCGACGAATTGTCGAGCGTGAGCGGCGGCTTCCGGTGACGCCTCGTTCGAGCGCGTGAGATCCTGCCCTTCTGTGTCGATGCTGTGGTGAACCAGCTGGTAGCGTGGGCGTCGGAGTTCGTTGAGGGCCACGTTGGTCGCGATCCGGTAGAGCCAGGTAGAGAAGCGCGCCTGCGGGGTGTAGCGCTCCCGGCTCCGGTGAACCCGCAGGAAGACCTCCTGCAGCAGCTCCTCGGCCGCTGCGGCGTCCTTCACCATCCGCTGCAGATAACGAAGCAGAGGCGCGGCCCAGCGGTGAAAGAGGGCGTCGAAGGCCCCTTGGTCCCCAGCCTTGAACGCCAGCATCAGCCGTACGTCCTCTTCGAGCACGAGTAAGGCGGCCTCCATCTGGATGCTCAAACCCGGCCCTCGGCCGAAGGTTGCGCGAGTTTCGCGCTAGGGGAGCTTAATCGGACCGATGGGAGGCGATTTGGCGAATGAAGCGGGTCGCCGCTTCATTGAACGCCGCGCTGGCCTCGATGTTGACGATATGGCCGGCTCCAGAAATGGTCTGGCGTTCGGCTTGGGGGAGTCGAGCGGCCATGACGTCGGCAGCGCGGAGGTAGGCGTCATCCTTCTCTCCGACCACCACCAGCGCGGGAACGTCGATCTCTCTCAGGACGTCGATCACGGGTGGCGCCGGAGCGGCAACTCGACGGGCGAAGTGCGCCAGACCCACCGGATTCTGAGCGGCGATCGCCTTCGCGGCGGCACGCGCTTCGGCCAGCTCCGGCCGCAGGCCGATCAGCGTTGCCGCGGCGCGACTTTCCACGAAGGCCGCCGAGCCCTTGGTTTCGACGTAGGCTGCGGTCCGCTCGACCGATGCCTCCCAGCTCGCCTGGGCCTGAGGATTCTTGAAGCCGGGGCCGCTATCGATCAGCAACAGGCCCGAGACCCGCTTCGGAAAGCGGTGGGTGAAGTGCAGCGACGCCAGCCCCCCAAAGGAGAGCCCGCCTAGAACGGCTGCTCGCCCTGGCGCCGCCCAATCCAAGACGCGACCGAGATCGTCGACGACCCGGTCTAGGCTGTAGGCTGCGGGGTCGTCCGGCGACTCCGACCGGCCGTGCCCGCGGTAGTCCCACAGGATCAGCTGCGCGCCGGCTTCCACCAGCGGCTCGACCTGAGCGCGATAGTTCTCGCACGTGGTGCACAGCGCACAGGAGAGCACGACGGGCAGCCCCTCGCCGTGTGTTTCGGCATACAGCGCAACTCCGTCGCCCGCCGCGACCGTCGCCATCAGCTCTCCTCCCCGCAGCTCGCGACCGCGATCCTACGGCTCACTGCCATCCTCCCCGGCTTCGATGCACGCCCGCAGCGCAGAAGCCATCTGATCGATCTGCTCTTGCATGGGCCCTCGGATCGCGAGTTCGGGAACGAGCGTCTTGGTGCGTCCCATCATCTGCAGGGTCACCCGGGTACTGTTGCCCCGTTTGGCGAACGTCACCTTGCCCGAGAGCTCCCGCCACACGTTTCCGTCACAGACCTTCTCGAAGGCGATTGATCCTTCGGGCAGCGAGACGAAGTGGAACGTGGCGATCCCCTCCCTCCCGAGCGCCCGGTATCGCGTCTGCGTGGTGCGACGGTTGTCGGAGCGCTCCACGATCTCTGTCTTGGAATCGCTGAAGAGCTGCTGCAGCGTGTCATCGCTCCCGGCGATGCGGGCGGCGACATCCGGGGGCTGGCCTACATCGAACTGTTTCTGGAGTCGCATGGTTGGTCTCGCTGGCTGGCTCGGCGTCTATCGAATGTCGAGCACGAACGGAGGAACCAGAGCCGGTGCGCCTACCGGCGCAGTTTCCAGCCAATCCTGTACGCGCCCGGCGATCCCCGGCAGGGACGTTTTTGGAATCGCGTCCATAGCGACACGACTCAGGGTCTCGCTGATCTGATCGGTGAGAGAGCCCGGCTCCGGGTACGGAACCAGTGCGACGTCGGCCTCTACGGCGAGGCCGATCGCCTGTTTGGCGCGCTCCACCGCCTCTGTGAGTCCGCCCACTCCGTCGATCAAGCCGCGCTCGAAGGCCTGCTCGCCGGTCCATACCCGACCCTGGGCGATTGCCTCCACCTCTGCGAGCTCGAGTTGTCGTCCCTCCGCCACCCGCTCCACGAACAATCGATAGATCGCATCGGTCTCATCGCGTAGCCGCTTGGCGGAGTCGCCGGCGAGAGGCGCCGTGACGAGTGCGAGCCCCGCGTGGGCGCCGCGAGTCAGCGTCTCCACCTTCACGCCAAGCTTGTCGAGCAAACCGCTCACGACGGGTCGCAGCGCGTAGGCGCCGATCGAGCCAGTGATGGTGCCGGGCGTCGCCAGGATCGCGTCGGCGCCGCAAGCGACGTAATAGCCGCCCGATGCAGCGACGTTCGAGAGCGAAGCGATGATCGGTTTGCCACTTTCCTTCGCGAGCTTCGCCGCCCGCCATACGATGTCCGAAGCGAGCGGTGAGCCGCCGGGGCTGTCGATCCTGAAGATGATCGCCTGGATGCTGGAGTCGCGCGCAGCATCCTCGAGGGCGCCCGCCACGGTGTCCGATGCAAGCACGGCGCTGCCCGTCGAATTGAGCCGGCCACGGCCCACCACGACCTGGCCGCTTCCGTAGATCAGGGCGAAGCGAGCGACCGGGTCAAATCCCAGGCTCGCCAGGTCGACCTGCGCATAGTCTTTCGCCTCGACGATTGGCCCGCCGAGTGAATCGGTCAGCTCGTCGAAGAAGCCGATCTCGTCGACCAGCCCGAGCTCCTCCAGATCGCCGGGCGCCAGCGGGCCATGGTCGATCGCCTGACGAACGAATTGCGGCGTCACGCCGCGACCCTCGGCTATCCCCGAAACGAACTGGTGATCGATGGAATCGAGGATCGCGTTGGCCTCTTCGCGATGCGGGTCGGACATCTCATCACCGGCGATCGTCTCGACCGCACTCTTGTAACGCCCTGCCTGGGCGATGTCGAAATCGACGCCGAGGTTCTCCCACATGCGCCCGAGAAAGAGGTACTCCCCAGCCAGGCCCACCACGCCCGCCACGGCGGCCGGGGAAATGTGGATCTCATCCGCCGCACTAGCGACGTAGTACTCGAGGTTGGCGCTGAAATCGGCCAGCTCCAGATAGGCGATGGGGCGACGGCCGGCCGCGCTGAGTCGCCGCAGCGCCTGGCGCAACTCGTGCGCTTGCCCCCATCCGATCTCCAGGGCACGGATCCGCAGGATCACGCTGGACAGCCGGTCGTCCCGTTCGGCCTTCTTCAGCTCCGACAACAACGCTACGAACGGAATCTCGGCGTCAGTCAAAAGCCGGGTCAGCAGCGGAGGATCGATCGCCTCGACGTAGCTACCCGAGAGGGGAACGACCAGGATGCTGCCGGCTCGAATGGAGGGCCCACCGCTCGGCATCAACAGCCACAGCAGCAGCAGTCCCACAACGACGCCGATCATCAACCCTCGCAACTTTCGCATCACGCTCTCTCGCTGTGGTAACGGACGGGAGAGTTCCCGTCTCGCGGCGGCTGACTTCGGGTAAGCCTAATATCATTCACGTCGGATGGCCAAGCGGCCGCCCAGCGCGACCTTTGACCCACGGCCCTCTTCCGCAGCACCGCTGCGAGGACCCCGGAGGTGTGTCCGATGGAGATCCGATCGTTTCGGGAGAGCGATGCACCGGCCCTGGCTGAGCTTTCGACCGCCTGTTCGCGCGGCGAGGGTGACTTCGTCCTCAACCCGCTCTGGCAGACCGAGGCAGAGCTCTTCGCCGAGTTCGAGCGCTTCGGCATCGACCCTGTGGAGCACCTGCTCGTGGCCGAAGTCGCCAGGGAGGGCGTGCTGGGTCTGGCGGGATTCCTCCGCCATCCCGGAGCGAGCGCGGCCGGCATGTTCTGCCCGATCGTACAACGTGGAAGTCGCGGGCGCGGTGTCGGAGGCGAGCTGTTGCGAGCCGCGCAACGGCTGGGCGCAGAAGAACTCGGCATCGACTTGGTGACCGCGGGTATCGGTACACGTAATCGCGCCGGTTACTCGCTGCTCTCGAGCCACGGTTTTCGTCCGGTTCGTCAACACTTCCTGATGCGCTGCGACGCCGCCCCTTCGTCTTTTGACACAACCGACGACGACCCGGAGCTCGGGCACGCGAAGCTCGATGACGCCGAGGAAATCCTCGAGGTCTATTCGGCCTGCGGCTTCGAGACGCGCGACGCGCACGCCATGCGAGCGGTGTTGAGCGACGGCCGGCACGTTCATTGCGTGGCGCGTCACCGAGGGAGAGTGGTCGCTTTCACAGAAATCGAGACGCATTGGCCGAAGCGCGTCTGGGTCGCGTATGTCGGAGTAACACCAGAGCTGCGCGACCGCGGCCTGGGGTCGAGGTTGGTGGCCTGGGCGCTCGGCTCACAGTTCGAAATCGGTGCCGAAACCGCCATGTTGATGCTCTCTCCTGCCAACCGTACCGCCCTTCGAGCCTACGAGAAGGTCGGCTTCCGGCGCACCCGGCTGATCGATGTCATGCAGAAGCATCTCTGACGGAAAAGCAGCGCAAAGTGGACTTGCGCCGACGGGCGCGCGGAGAACGGCTTCGGTAGCTTCTCCCAATTGGCTCGACGTGACCGCGACTTGCTTCAAGAGCAGATCGCTCGCCTACGCGAGCTACTCGACAAAGATCCCGAGGACGCGTTGGGTTGGCTCGCCCTCGGGCAGAACCTGATCGATCTCGAGCAGGCAGACGAAGCCGTCGACGTGCTGCGAAGGGCCGTCGAGCTCAAGCCCGACCACATCGATTCACACCGAGATCTCGGCCTCGCACTGCTCGAGTCCGGAAATCCGATGGAAGCGGCCGAAGTCTTCGCGCGCGCAATCGGGTTGGCGGAGAAGAATCAGGATCACCAGACCGGACGCAAGATCCACCACTTCCTCCGACGGGCGGAGAAGTACCTGAGCCAATCCTGATGGGTAGGGGGGGCCATTGGCCCGACCTGATGGCCGATACGACTGCACTATAATGAGGGGGTGTCCGACGCTCGCGCCCTCCATCGGGAAGGTTTCCAACATTTCGCGAATGATCGCCTCGATCTTGCGATCGAATGCTACCGGCGTGCAGTGGCCGCCGAGCCGGGTCTCGCCATTGCCTGGAGTGGGTTGTCCATGACCTTGAAGCGGAAAGGAGATCTCGACGGCGCGATCGAGGCGGGTCTCAAGGTCACGGAGTTGGAGCCCGACGATCCGCTCGGACGGACCAATCTGTCCATCCTCTATCAGGCGAAGGGTCTGATCCAAGAGGCGGAAGACGAGAAGGCACTGGCGATGCAGCTGCAGTTGAAGGTCGAGAGCAAGGCCACCAAAACCTAGTCCCCACTCAGCGGACCCTTCACAGCGGAGGCAGTATTCGATGGCGGATCAGCCGAAGTCCTTTCACCTCTCTCCCGCCGTGCACGAGTACCTGGTTTCCCACGGCACTCCGCCCGACGAGATCGCCCAGGGATTGATCGACGAGACCCGGCAGCTGGGAGGGATCTCCATGATGCAGGTCGCTCCGGAGCAGGGCGCCTTCATGACCTTGTTCGCTCGCGCGATCGGAGCCAGGCGCGCGATCGAGATCGGAACCTTCACTGGTTACTCCGCGCTCTGTCTGTCACGGGGACTTCCCGATGACGGCGAGTTGATCTGCTGCGATGTGAACGAGGAGTGGCCCGCGATCGGAAGGCCGTATTGGGAGAAGGCCGGCGTCTCCCACAAGATCCGGCTCGAGATCGCGCCTGCCGTGGAGACGATTGCGAGCCTACCCGAGCGGGAGACCTTCGACCTCGCGTTCATCGACGCGGACAAGCCGGCCTATCCGGCCTACTTCGAGGGCCTGATTCCGCGTATGCGCGCGGGCGGGGTCATCCTCGTCGATAACGTGCTGTGGAGCGGCCGGGTAGCGGACCCGGCGATCGATGACGAACAGACCGTGGCGATCCGCCGCTTCAACGACCAGGTGACGGCCGACGACCGAGTCGACTGTGTGATGCTTCCCGTCGCCGACGGGCTGACCCTGCTGCGAAAACGCTGAATCAGGCTCCAGACCCGAGCCAGCGCGCCGTACACTCCGCGACGTAGCGTCCGTGAGCGCGGACCGCATCGAGCTGCGCTGCCGTCGGGCCCGGGTCTCCGTCAAGCGGATTGGTGCGGGCCAGGGGGCCCCAATGGCTGCCGCCGCTGCGGAATCCGTCCAGGCGGTTGTGCATCGGAATCAGGATCATGCCGTGTTCTGCGAGATTGGCGAGCAGCGACAGCAAGGCGAGCTCGCCGCCTCCGCTGCCACCTTCCCCCGCGCTCACGAAAACCGCACCCACTTTCCCGATGAGAGCTCCCTGTAACCACAGGTACGAGAAGCGTTCGAAGAAGCTTCGCATCGAGGATTCGATGCCCCCCATGTGAACACCGGAACCCAACATCAACGCGTCGGCGGCAACTACGTCGGCCTCGGATGCTTCGTCCGACGAACGAACCAGCACCTCTGCGCCGGCCGAGCGCGCACCCTCCGCCGCCGCCTCTGCCATCCGGCGCGTCCGGCCCGTCTGGGACGCAACCACGATCAGAACCCTCATCCGATCCAGCCTATCACGCCACTTGCCCGTCGAGCCGCTCCAACGTCTTGCGAAAGTCCGCCGGAATGGGACTGACCGCTTCGATCTCGTCGAGCTGGATGCGCTGCGCGTGAAGCATCTGACGCGTCTCAGCAGCACGATCGCTCGCCGACCCATAGGTGCGATCGCCGAGAACCGGAAACCCGAGGTGCGCCAGGCTGACGCGAATCTGGTGCAGGAAGCCGGTCCTCGGCCGCACCTCGAGCAGGGTCGCGTCGTCGAACAGCTGCAACGAACGCCAACGAAGCGAACTCATGCGAACTCCTCGAGCACGTCGAAGTTCCTCGCCGTCCACCACCCGAACGCGCGCGGGCCGATGGCGAGCGGTGACGAGACCCACCTCGAGACTGTCCTGGCCCTGGAGTCTACCCCGGACGAGCGCTCGGTAACGCTTGTCTACACGGTGTTTCGCAAAGGCCGAGCGCAGGCGTTGCCACACCTCTTCGTGGGTGGCGAAGAGCAGCGCTCCGGAAGTGTCGACGTCGAGCCGGTGAACGACTCCGCTGCGCAAACCTCCTTCGCCGACGCCCTGAATCTCGGGGAACTGCGCGACCAGACGATTGAGCAACGTACCGGTCTCGTCCGCCCGAAGCGGGTGCACCGGAACCCCAGCCGGCTTGTCGATCGCGAGCCAGCCGCTTCCCGAGGAGAGCACGGAGAGAGACAGGTTCGCGTCGGGAATCGCCTGCTCGTGGCCGGGTCGCTCGAAGGGGGCAACCTCGACGACGGATCCCTCCCGGACGTTCCAACCCTTCGCGGCGGGGGGCAGCTTGCGGCCTTCGATGCTGACGGCACCGCGTTCGAGCAGCCGACGCACCTGGGAGCGCGACAGCTGCAGGTGCTCGGCGAGAAAGCGATCCAGGCGCCGGCCCAGGTCCTCGGGTCCAACGGGCAGCGCCTGCGACGGCCGGGTCACCCAGCGAGTCTACTAGAGCCCATCTCACAAACCCCGACCGAGCCAGGCGTTCGAGTTCGGCCCGAGGTCAAGGCACGAAATCGCAGGCATAGCCCAGCTACGGCGAGATTTCGCAACGCAGAGATCGGGCCGAAGGCGAATGACTGGCGACCGAGGGGTTTGTGAGGTGGGCTCTAGCCCATGGGATCCATTGACAGCGAGTCACAGCGGGCGAAATTCTCACTTTCCTCGCCGGGCGGATTGGAACCTTGAAACAGCTGGATCGACGCCGCATCGCCGTCATGGACACCACTCTTCGCGATGGAGAGCAGACTCCGGACGTCGCCTACTTCCCCGCCGAGAAGCTGCAGTTGGCGCGGCTGATGCTGACCGAGGTCGGGATCGATCGCATCGAGATCGCCTCCACTCGGGTCTCCGAGGGCGAGCGAGAAGCGGCGAGGCTCGTGGTCGATTGGGCGCGCAAGAAGCGGATGCTGGCTCGAATCGAAATGCTCGGTTATTGCGACGGCAGCGCGTCGGTCAACTGGATCGCTGGCACTGGTGGGCGCGTGCTGAACCTGCTCGTCAAGGGGTCCGAGCGGCACTGCCGTGTTCAGCTGGGACTCAGACCAGACGAACACCGCAGGGAAGTCGCCAAGACGTTTCGCGCCGCCAAGCGCAAGCGCCTCAAGGTCAACGCCTGGCTGGAAGACTGGTCGAACGGGGTTCGCGACTCCTACGACTACGTATTCTCGATGGTCCAGCTGCTCCGAGAACTCGGCGTCGAGCGAATCTATCTGGCCGACACGCTGGGCGTCCTCTCGCCGGTGGACGTCGGCCGCTACGTGGGACTGATGGTATCGACATGGCCCGACATCCATTTCGAGTTCCACGCCCACAACGACTACGGGCTGGCCGCTGCGAATGCGCTGGCCAGCGTGCTCGCAGGGGCCCAGGGCGTCCACACCTCTGTCAACGGCCTCGGTGAGCGCACGGGTAACGCCCGACTGGCCGAGGTGGTGGCGACGCTCCACGACCATTCACAGTTCCGCACCGGCGTCGAGGAGTCGCGGCTGTCGGCGCTGTCGCGGCTCGTCGAGACCTTCAGCGGCAAGGACGTCGCCGACAACACGCCGATCGTGGGTCGGGACGTGTACACCCAGACGGCGGGCATTCACGCTGACGGCGACGCCAAAGGCGAACTCTACGCCAGCAAACTACTTCCCTCGCGTTTCGGCGAGCAGCGGCGCTACGCGCTCGGAAAGCTGTCCGGGAAGGCTTCGCTCGAGCACAACCTCAAGAGGCTCGGGATCGAACTTCGAGCGGATGAGAAGAGCCTCGTCCTTGCGCGAATCATCGAGCTGGGCGACCGAAAGAACAGGATTACCGTCGAGGACCTTCCCTACATCATCGCCGACGTCCTCAAGTCTCCTGCCGACCATCGGATCCGGGTCGATTCCTACCGCGTGATGGTCGCCACCGAGGAAGCGCCCCGGGCGGAGGTGACCCTGGCGCACCAGCGCAAGACAGCATCGGCTGCGGCCGAGGGGAGCGGCGGCTACGACGCCTTCATGAACGCGCTGCGCAAGGCCGCGAAGAAGCTGCGGATCGATGTTCCGCGGCTGGTGGACTTTCGGGTCCGGATCCCTCCGGGGGGCCGCACGACTGCGCTCGTGGAGACCCTCATCACCTGGAAGCTCGAAGATGGTGACTCGGAAACGCTCGCAACCCTCGGCGTCGATTCCGATCAGCTGGCCGCGGCGGTCATCGCCACCGAAAAGATGCTCAACGCCGTTGCCCTGCGCGCGAAGCCCCGCGCCGGTCGACGCTAGAGCCAACCTCAGAAACTACCCTCGAGAGCCGGCGCATTGGTATGCTCTGCTATCGAAATGCGTTCGTGCCGTCGGCTCTGTCCCCGCATCATCGCGTGCGCCGCGCTCGCGCTCGGCATGGCGTGCGCATCGAGCCCGGACGTCGACCCCCTGTACCGGCCCGCTGAGAACGTCTTGGAGGTGGTTTCGGTTCTGCGCGCCCACATCGGGGACGACACCTATCGATTCGAGCCGGCCCGGGACTTCACCGGCCGAAACGTCTACCGCAGTTCCCTACTTCGGTTGGAGAACCTCGAGAAGCTGCACTTGGATTCTCTCCGGGCCGGACACATGGACGGCGTGATCGCCTTCGCGAAGGGGAGATCGCTCGAACGCCTGCAGGCCTTCGACCTCGCTGCGGGGAGCTATCGCCTGGCGGCGGATCTGGATCGGGAATTGAAGGTCGAGGCGCTGCGCAGTGCAGACGTCTGCGACGTGATCCAGCAAGCCGCTCGAGGGCCTGGGGAAGTTTCCGGCCTGGAGGATGTCAACGAGGACGCGAGCCCATGGCTTCCGAATCTCGATTCGGAAGCCATCCTGCTGGATTTCGATGAACGCGTGGCGCTGCTGGATGGATTCGCCGAGGCCAGGGAGGGAACCCACTACCACGCGATCGTCCGCGAAGAGATCGAACGCCTGGACGAAGAGCGCGCCAGCTACTTCACGGGTATCCGCAAGACCCATCCCGAGGGCGACGTTCGCGCCGTGGCGGAGCTGCAGCGGGTGATAGCGCGTCATCCCAACAGCAAGAACTTCAATCGCCACCTGCTCACGCTGGCGGATCTCTACGCCGAGCTAGCCGTCGAGTACGCGAACGAGTACCCCCCGGAGAGTCTCTTGTTCGACCCGGTTCGCTTCCAGGAGCTGATCGAGGGCGCCTCCCGCCTATACGAGATGGTCGCCAGTCGAGACGGCACCCCCGAGAAGCTCGAGGCCTCGCGCCGGCTCGAGGCGTTCCTGGCCTTCTCCATTCGGATCGATCGTGATCGCTTCACCCCGTAGGCGCAAAGTCGCAGCCGCACTGTTCTCGACCGCAGCCTGCCTGGTCTTCGCCGGCTGTCGCACTCCCGGCGCGAGGCCGCTTGGGCCCGCCATCGACTCGCATGTGCGATTCTCAACCCGGATCCCGGACGTGGCGGATTACGCGGCCGCCGAACTCGCCAGCGCTGCGCTGGTTTCGGACGTCGAGAAGGCAGAGCGCCTGTTGAGGCGCCTGCGCGCCATCGACACCGTGCTCGTCACTAGCGGTGAGCGACCGACCGGCCTGGTCCCCGTCGCCACCGACCTCGTGAACGCTACGAGCGACTCGGATCGGGCCTACCGCGAGGCCACCCGGAACTTGCTCGACGACGATCAGCTGGATGCGGCGCTCCGCGCGCGACTCTCGCAGATCGAGCAAGACGATCCCTTGTCCCTCGCCAACGACCGGATTCACGACGCTCGGATGATCAGCTTCGGGCGCGCCTTCAATGCGCTCGCCGAGCCCATCGGTAAATCCGTGCTCACGACCACGCTCGCGCCGTATCGTCTCGCCAGGTCCCTGCTGAGCTACGCGCTGCAGCTGTACGTACAGGAGCCACTTTCGCTGCAACGCAGGCAGGCGCTGGCCCATTGGAAGGACTTCGTTGCCCGTTACCCAGATGCCCCGGAGGTCGACAGGCTGCAGCCCCGCATCGAACACGCCGACATCGCCCTCAACGAGACCCGCTATGACCGAATGCTGACCGCGGCGAAGCGCGCCTTGGAGATTGACCAGACTCGGCTCGCCCTGGTCTACGCCGATCAGGCACTGCGTCTGCTCCCGGAGGACGCTGCCGCCTCAGCGGTACGCGACGAGGCGGACCGGAGATTGCAGGAGCAACGCACCAATCGAAGTCGCAGCATCGAAGGCGCCCAAGAGCTCCGCGTCGCTGCTCCGGAGGCGAGGCAGCTGGCGGTCGCGCTTCTCGCTCCCGCTGGACCCATCGCCGAGGCGAGCCGCGATCTCCGTCAGGCCGAGCCGGATGGTCCTCTGGCCGACGAGGCGCTGTTCGCAGAAGCACTCGCATTCGGCGAGGCCGGTTCGGAGCAGGCCATGTGGGACACCTTGGAAGAACTGGCCGAGCGTGATTTCAGCAGCTCGAACATGGCGCGTCACGCCAAGGCGCTGATCCAGGACCCCGAAACCAATCCCAACGCGGCGTTTCGCGCGGCTCGAAGCCACGACCGCAAGACGAGGGCAAAGTGGGTGCTGTTCGGACACTGGGCGCGGGGCTTTCCGGAGCGCGGTCTGCCGCGGCCCGTCGAGTGGGCGATTGGACTTCCGGCCATCGCTCAGACCATGGTGTCCTCGCCGATCCGCTTGATCCAGCTGCCGTGGATGGACGTCCTACCGGCCGCCCGTCTTGCTGCGGTCTACGGCCGACGGTATCTCGATCTGCGTCCCGATGGCCGCCACGCCCGCGAGATTCGCGGCTGGCTGTCGTCCCACGAGAAGAAGCGGGACAACTGGATCGCGGTTTATCGCATCGCACTGCAAGATCCGGAAGTTGACCCCGACGAGCTCGCCGACTTGCGCGAGAGGGCCGCCGAACAGGCCACCGAGATCGCGGCGAGGGAGCAACGCAGCGATCTGCGCAACGCGATGTACCGCCGCGTCGCTCAGGAATATCCGAATACCGAAGCGGGGAATCAGGCGGGCCAGGCAGCCCGCGAAGAGCTTCTGAAGGCGACGCCGCAGCGGATCCGAATCTCGCGCGGGTTCCTGCTCGAGAACCCCGAATTTGCTGGACCTCGGGGGTTGGCACTCGAGCCCTACCTGCTCGACGGCGACGCGGCCAATGGCGAACTCCACGAAGACGGCCTCGCCCTGATCGGGGGCCGATCGGTGGAGTTGAAATTCGTCGGTCCAACGGGAGACGAAGACGATCCGCCCACGATCGTCTTCCAACAGATTTCCGAAGAACGCTTCGCGCTGATGGTGGCTCGGCTCGAGGAGACCTCGTTTCGCAACGCACTGACCGATACCGACGACATCCTTGGCGCGGACGCCAACCGTGATGTCTTCTTCGAACGCGTCCGGGTGGGATTGGCCGACGAGATCGATCCCCGTCCGCTGGCGAGCTCCAGCTACCTCTACCGCGGCGTGCGCGAGCGCTACGGCATGGTGCGGTCGCGCGAGTCCATCCTTCCCTTCGACCTGGTGATCCAGGGATCGCTGGCCGATCTGAGCTTGGGCGCCTTCCCCCGAATCCGTCGGCCTCGAGAGACCCCGGACGCCTTTCTCTACCGCTAGAGCGAGCGCGTATAGGCGCGATCCAAGAGTTCGACGGGGTGAACCACCTCGGCGCGCAGTGAGGCCGCAGCGGCCCCGTTTCGCAGCTGCATCAGGCAACCCGGATTGCCCGTCGCCACGTAATCGGGGTCGGCCGCAGCCAACGAGCGGAGCTTTCGCTCGAGCACGGCCTGCGACATCTCGCGGTGCGTCAGGTTGTAGATTCCAGCCGCGCCACAACAACTGGCTGGGTCGTCGTGAGGATGGAGCTCGAGGCCCGGGATCTGCTCGAGCAATCTGCGAGGCGCGGACTCGACGCCCTGGCCGTGGACCAGGTGACACGGATCGTCGTAACACACGAGCGCCTCGATGCGGCCCGAAGGGGACCGCAGTCCCGCGTCGTCCAAGAACTCGGAAATGTCCCGGGTCCGAGCCGCCAGCCTCTCACCCTCGCCGGGTAGCCATTCACCGAGCTCACGAAGAGCCGCTCCGCAGCCGGCAGAGTTGACGATGACCACATCGGCGCCGGAGCCGAAGGCCTCGAGGTTGCGACGGGCGAGGTTCCGCGCGAAGTCGAGGTCACCCGAGTGAGCGTGGAGCGCGCCACAACAGCCCTGGGAAGGGGGCACGACCACGTCGAAGCCGTTTTGTGTCAGCACCCGCACGGTGGCGGCGTTGATTGCACCGAAGAGTTCGGGCATTACGCAGCCGACAAAGAGCGCCACGCGGCCGCGCCGCTCGCCGACGGCGGGTATCGACTCGGGGAGTCGCCGTCGCTCGCCCGCCGGGGGAATCGCTGGCAGCAGTGGGTAGAGCTCGCGCAGCGACCGCGGCAGTAGAGGCAGAGCGAGCCGGTCCAGGCGGAACCGCTGAAACAGCGCCAGCAGCGAGACGAGCAGCGACAGCCGCTCGGGACGGGCGACAATATTGCGCAGCGAGAAACGCTCGAGCTTCGTGGCCCAGCTGGATCGGAGCCCAGCGGAATCGACCTCCGCGCGGGCCAACTCGATCAGCGAGCCGAACTTCACACCGGACGGGCACGCCGTCTCGCAGGCTCGGCAACCCAGACAGAGGTAGGCCTCTTCGGCGACTGCCTCACTCAAGGGGATTCTGCCCTCGGCAACGGCCCGCAGTAGATAGATGCGCCCACGGGGCGAGGAGCTTTCGCGGCCCGTCTCGAGGTAGGTGGGACAGGCGGGTAGGCACAGGCCACAGTGCACGCAGTCGAGCGAACGCTCGTAGATCTGCGACCAGCGCTCGTCCATCAAACCCCGCCCGCCAGCCGGCCCGGATTCAGCACGCCGGCCGGATCGAAGCCCTCTTTGAGGGCGCGAATGATCGGAACCACCGTCGCGCAATCACCGAACATGTCGCGTCCGGCCTTCGCCCCGATCGGGGCCGCCTCGCAGACGTAGGAACCACCCGCAGCCCTGGCGATCTTCGCCACTGTGAAGAAAGCATCGTCGAAGGCTTGCGTCGACGGCTGCTCCGGGAGAGGAAGGCTCGCGTAGAGCAATCGAAGACCCGGATAGGCAAGTAGTGACGCGCCCAGACCGCGAAGCTCGAGGAGCGCGTTCTCGAGTTTCGAAGGAAGCGCTCCGATTCGGAAGCGCAGGCTCGGCATCGCGGACGCCTCGTCCTGGCGGTCTCGGATCCGCTCGATCTCAGCTTCGGGGGCCTCTTCGATACCCATGGCCTGAAGCTCATCGAGGTCTCGTCCTACTCCGAGCGAATCTCCGGCGAGCTCCGCAACCAGACTCCAACCACCGGCGCCGTGCGATCGGATCGCGGAGGCGCGCGACGAGATGCGACGGGCGGCCTCGATTCCCAGTCGACTCGCCGATGCCGCGTCGAGCTGACCCTTCCGACAGCAGACGACCCGATCGGGCTTCGGCCGCAATCTCAGCCAAGCCGCCTCGATGACGCCAAGAGATCCAAACGAACCGGTGTAGAGCTTGTTGAGGTCGTACCCCGTAACATTCTTCACCACTCGGCCGCCGCAGCGAGTGCGCTGCCCCGACGCCAGCACGACCTCCAGACCCAGCACGATGTCTCGAGGAGTTCCGAACCCGAGCGCGCGCGGCCCCAGCGCGGCGGCCGCGATGCACCCACCCACTGTTGTGTTCGCGCCCGGCGGGTCGAGGGGTAGCTCCCAACCGCTCGCGGCCACGTGCTCCCGCAGCTCGGAAAGCCGCGTCCCCGACCGCACGTGACACACGCCCTCGCTCGAGTCGAACTCGTCGATACCGACCAGACGCTCCGTGGAAAGGACCGCGGCTACTGGGGAGGGAGGATTGCCGACGGCCAGCCGGTTTCCGCCTCCACGCACCAACACCGCGAGGCCGCCGCGTTCGAGGGCGGCGAGCAGCTTCGACAGGGCCTCTCCGTTCGCCGGGCACAAGCGGAGCGTGGGAGCGACTCCGTCGACCTCCAGCCGCTCGTCTTCGATCAGCCCGTCCCCGCCGACCGCTTCGCGCAAGGTCTCCAGCTGCTGGGGGGCAAGCATCAATCGAAGGGAACGCGATCGTAGCCGCGCGCCTTGGGGTTCGACTCGGCGCAGAAACGCGTGGTCGGAAAGATCTTCCCGGGGTTGCACACCAGATCCGGATCGAAGGCGTGGCGCAGGTGTTTCATGGCATCCATGTCCGCTTCGCTGAACACCAGGTGCAAATACTCCCGCTTCTCGCTCCCCACGCCGTGCTCGCCCGTGATCACCCCTCCGGCAGCCACGCAACACTCGAGAATCTCGGCCCCGGCGGCGATCACGCGCTCGAGCTCGTCGGGGTCGCGTCGATCGAAGGAGATGTTCGGGTGGAGATTCCCGTCGCCCGCGTGAAACACGTTCGAGAGCGTCAGCTCGTAGCGATCGCCAATGGCGCAGATCTGCTCCAGAACCTCCGGCAGGCGCGAGCGGGGCACGACGGCATCGTGGACATAGAGGTCGGGAGCCAGCCGCCCCATCGCTCCGAAAGCGCCTTTTCTCGCCCGCCAGAAGCGTTGTCGTTCCGCTTCATCGGACGCGACCTCTACCTCCGCCGCCCCCGCCTCCCGGCTGATGTTCCGGACCCGCTCCACTTGCGCGGGCAGCGACACGACGGCACCGTCGAGCTCGATGATCAACACCGCGCCCGCATCTGCTGGCAGGCCCGCCGCGTAGACGCTGGCCTCCACCGCCGCGATCGTGCGGCGGTCGATGATTTCGAGCGCCGCCGGCATCAGCCCCGTCGCAATGATTTCGCCCACCGCGCGGCACGCCGACACCACGTCGGGGAAACTCGCCAGCAGCGTCTCCACGCACTCCGGGGTCGGCTCGAGACGCACCGTCACCTGCGTCACGATGCCGAGGGTGCCCTCGCTGCCGACGACGGCGCCCACCAGATCGAGGCCAGCTGCGAAGCCCGTCGGCGATCCAAGTCGAAGGACAGTCGCGTCGGGTAGGACGAGCTCCAACGCGAGCACGTGATTGGTCGTGGTGCCGTATTTGAGTGTGTGTGGGCCGCCGGAATTCTCGGCGACGTTGCCGCCGATCGTGCAGGCCAGCTGGCTGGACGGATCCGGCGCGTAGAACAACCCGTGCGGAGCCACCGCCTTCGACAGGTCTGCGTTGACCACACCGGGCTCGATCACCGCATAGCGGTCCTCGACGGAGACCGCCACGATGCGATCCATTCTGGAACACTCGATCACGACGGCGCCGTCGGAGGGGCGCGCTCCACCGGACAGGCCGGTACCGGCACCGCGGGGGACGAAGGGAACGCCGTGCGTCCGGCAGATCGCGACGACGGCGCGAACCTCCTCCCGAGATCCGGGAAGCACCACTACGGCCGGCGTACCCGAGTGGAGGGTCAGCCCGTCGCACTCGTAGACGAGCAGCTCCTCGGGGCGGTGAAGGCAACCCGCCCGCCCAACCACGGATTCGAGCTCTTCGATCAGGGACGGCACCCCGCCATTCTATGACCTGGTCGGCTCGGGGAGAAGGCCGCCGGGCTCCGGGGGATGGTGGCAGGCGGGCGGTCGCCGATCGCCAGGCGGGCTGCTGTCGATCTAGGCGAGCCCCAGCCGCTCCAGATCCTCTTCGCTCAATCCGAGGTGGTGGCCCACCTCGTGGCGAACCGTGATCTGGATCTGCTCGATCAGATCGTCGTGATCGCGGCAGACCTTCTCGAGGTTCTTCTTGAAGAGAATCACTCGCGTGAGATCGTCTGGCTGAGACGAAGTGTCGCCTTCCGTGCGGGGCACACCGACGTAGAGGCCGAGAATCTGGGGCGAGACGTTTTGTCCGCCGAGCAGCTCCTCGGCGGGGTAGTCCTCGATCAGCAGGGGAACGTCGGCGATGTATTCGCGGATCGAGCGCGGCAGATTGTCGAGGGCCTCGGCGGCGGCTCGGCGGAAGAAATCCTCGTGCACCGCGACGGGCAGGGGGTAGTGGTCGGGATCCAGCGCGTTGGCCTTGGCGAAGGCCCCCTCCGCCAGCTCGTCGTTTCCCAGCCGTTCTTCCACGAGTGCCAGGTGGTAGATCGCGTGACCGGATTCGGGGTCGAGCGCCACGGCGGATTGAAGCGCGCGGCGCGCGTCACCGAAGCGTCCCAGCTCGAAAAGCAGCTGTCCTTCGAAGGCCCGGTAGATGGCGACGTCGCCGGCGGTCTTCAGCCCCCGGCGGACCAGAAAGAGCGCGCCCTCCAGATCGTCGAGATAAAAGACCGATTTTGCCTTCAGGTAGTGGATTTCGGGCTGGGTCGCGCGATCGAGGCGTGGAAAGTCGGGATTTCCGGCAAGCAGCTCATCTGCGAGCAGCGACGCCTGCTCGAACTCACCCATGTCCTCGACCAGCAGCTCGATCCGATTGAGGTGGGCGGCGATGAACTTGGGGTCGGCATCCAGGGAGCGGCCGAATTCGTGAAGCGCCTCGTCGACCTTGCCCTCGTCCCACAGAATCTCGCCTCGTCCGTTGTGGGCTTCCGCCCCGTCGGGATGGGCGAGCAGCGCCTCGTCGAGCCAGGCCAGCGCTTCTTCCGTTCGACCACCATGCGATGCTTCCATCGCCTGGTCCAGACAGTCCCAGTACCGATCTATGTTTTTCATGATCCGTCGCTGGAGGAGGGGTGGGCGAACCCACACCCGCGATTTCGACTCCAGCATAGCAAAAGGGGGCTTTCGCTTGCGGCGGCTAGCTCCGTCGGAGCAGGCCCGTAACTATCTGATTAGTAATGGAATTCAGTAAAAGATCCGTTCGATTTCGGAATTCTGCAGAGGCCTCGCAGCTCCAAAGCTAAACCGCCGTTTTGCAGAGGATTTTTCTGGAGCCAGGCTTCACACCAACTGCGATCCCACCCGTTCCTCGTGAAGCAGGATGCGGGCGCAGTTCGCACACGTGACGATCTGTTCGCAGCGTTGGATCTCGATGAAGGTCTGCGGGGGGATGCCGACGCGGCAGCCGCCACACAGCTCCTCCTTGACCAACACCACCGCGGGGCGCCGCCGCTTTGCGATCCGCTCGTACTGATTCAGCATCCCTCGCTCGATCTCGGGACCCAGCTTGGCGCGAAGACCGCTCAGCCGCTCGATCGACGCCGTCAGATCGGCCTCTCGGGTCTGAATCTCACGATCCTCTGCGTCGAATGCAGAGTGCGCCGAGCCAGACGCCCGCTCCGCCTCGGCGAGCTCGCTGGTGGCGCTCTCGATGGCCTCCATGTTCTCGAGAATCTTGGTCTCCTGCTCCGAGATTCCCTCACGCGCGTGCTCCATCTCCGCGAGCAGGGCCGTGTAGGCATCGTTGGACTTCACCTGGAACTGCTGACCCTCGAAGCGCTCGAGCAGAGCCTCCTGCTCTTGAAGAGCCCCCTCGGCCTGGCGCATGGCCAGCTCCGCATCGCGGAGAGCCAGCTTGGCGGCGGCGACCCGATCGTCACACGCCGTGCGCCCCTGGGCGATTCCGTCGCGCCGGGCGGGGAGTCCTTCGTGTTCGGTCTGGGAGGCGACGAGCTGATCGTCCAGCCGCTGGAGTTCAAGCAGCTTGGTCAGCCCTTGGAGCACGTCCTCTCCCACATAAGGGCCGCAGCTTACCCCGGCTTTGGCATACTTGCCGCCGCCGCGATTCGCGCGCTCCCCGACTCACTCCGAGGGGGTAGCGGCTTCCCCCAGCGCGCCGGCGAGGCTGTGTCTAGCGGGCTCGTAGGTCGGGTCCGCGCGGAGCGCCTCCCGGTACTCCGCGATCGCCTCCCGTCGGTTCCCCTGGGAATAGAGCGCGTCTCCGAGGTTGTTGTGCGCTTGCGCGTAGCGGGGGTTGGCGGCGATCGCGGCCCGATAGTGGACGATCGCGTCGGCCAGCTCTCCGCGGCGGGCGAGCAGGCTGCCGAGGTTGTTCTGAGCTCGCGAATGGTCGGGCGCCAACTCGATGGCCCTGCGGTAGGCCACCGCGGCCTCGTCGTAGCGCTCGAGACGGGTGAGGGCCGCTCCCAGGTTGTTGTGGATTCGCGGCTCTTCCTCGTTCGAAGCCAAGGCGAGTTGGTAGTGAACGACCGCCTGCTCGACTTCACCGAGCGAGCCCAGGATGTTCGCCAGGTTGTAGTGGGCGCTGGCGGAGGTGGGTTTCGCCTCGATCGCGTAGCGATAGTGAACCAGCGCCTCCTCGAATCGCTTCTCTTGACGCAACACCGACGCGAGATTGCTGTGAACCGTCGGGTTGGCTGGCTGCCGCTCGAGGACGCGTTGATATTCGTCGATGGCGGCCGACCGCTTGCCCTGGGCGCGCAGGCTATTGGCCAGATTGATTCGCGCGTTGAGCGACTCGGGGTCGCTCTGCAGCGTCAGCCGGTAGTGGTGCACCGCAGCATCGAGCTCACCGCGCGCCTTGAACTCATTGGCGAGGTTGTAACGGATCGTTGGATTCCTCGGCAGGATCGTCAGCGTGTGTTCGAACAACGCGACGCTATTGCTCCAATGACGCGTCTGATTGCGCGCGCCCAGCGTCAGCGCGACCAGGACCAGCAACGTCGCGATCTGGAGCACCCGCGCCGCAACCGGAAGGCGCGACCGGAGGCGCGCCAGAACCCCGGCACCCGTCCAGACGATCGCGATGAACAAGCCGATCGCAGCTACGTAGACGTAGCGATCCGCCATCGCCTGGCGCCCGACCTGTACCAACCCAATGGTGGGGACGAGCGAACCGAGAAACCAGAGCCAACCCACGGTCCAGAAGCGCTGGCGGCGGGCCACAGCCACGAGCACGGACAATGCGATCAACAGCCCCGCAGCGGTACCCACCTGTAACGGCGTCAGGGGCACTCCGCCGGCCTGTTCGACGAAGGGGTGGGGATAGTACATGGCGAGATCGATCGGCCAGAACAGCTTGCCGAGATAACGCACGTAGGAGACGAGTGCATTCGCGACGCGCTCTCCCAGCGGAAGCAGCTCCAGTGAACGAATCGTTCCGCGCTGTGAGAACAGGGTCAATGCACTGGCCCCTGCTGACAGAGCGAGCAGCGGAAGCTTCTCCAGGATGAGGAATCCGAGCGAGCGCGGGATCGCCTCGCCGGTGTTGGTTGCTCGAGCCCCGGAGCCGAGCCTCTGGAGTGGCCAGTAGTCGAGCAGCAACAGGACGCAAGGCAGCGTCACCAACATGGGCTTCGAAAGCAGCCCCAGTGCCAGGAATGTCGCAACCAGCAGGTAGCGCCCGATGCCGCCGCGCGCCGCGTACGACGCATAGGCGAGCATCGAGAGCATCCAGAACGTGGTGCTCAACACGCTCTTGCGCTCCGCGATCCATGCCACGGACTCGACGTTCAATGGGTGAATGGCAAACAGAATCGCCACCAGCGCGCTCGGCCCCCGGGCGCGTGTCATCCGCTGGAGAGCGGCGAAGAGCAACAACGCGTTGATGGCGTGCAACGCCACGCTGGTGAGGTGATGGCGCCCGAAGTCCGAACCGAAGAGCTCCCGGTCGAGCATGTGAGAAAGCAGCGTCAGCGGGAAGTAGTTGCTTGCGAAGGGGCCGGAGAAGGCCCACGCCACGCCCTCGACACTCAGGCCCTCCCGGAGGTGCAGGTGGCCCCCGACGTACTGCGGATCGTCGAAGCGAACCGTCTCGAAGTGGATCGACTGGGCATAGATCGAGAGAACGGCCGCGACGATGACCGCTGCCACGCCGAGGTTTCGTTGCATCCCTCCCCAGCCCCCCGAAGCGCGCGGCCGCAAGCTCATGGGGTCAGGGGCGGCCATGGCGTCGGCTGCTCCACAGCAACCCCAGCAACAGCGAGAGGCTCGACAGCGAGAGGATCACCCCCGTTTGCGCGCCGGGCGTTTCGAAATCGAGTACGACCCGGTGTTCGCCGGCGTCCACCGCGACGGCGAGCGCGAAGCTATCGGCTCGCAGCACTGGAGACCTCACCCCGTCCACACTGGCGCTCCAGCCGGGATCCCAGCTTTCGAGCACCCGGATGATGCCCGGGCGGGGCGCGTCGACTCGCAGCTCGATCCGGTCGGGACCCGGGCGCGCGTACTCCAGCTCCAGATCGCCTGCGGGCTCCATTGGCTTGTCGGAAGCGTCGATCTCCGTCCGGGCTTCGACGGGGAGCATCAGCTCCTTCGCGAGGTGGAAGTCGTCTGCTCCCAGGCGTTCGATCATGTCGACTTCGTCCAAGAACTGGATTCGGTGCTGCGGGAAGAACGAGGCCCGGCGCGTCGAGAAGGGTACGAGGTAGACGTGGTATGGATCCGAGAGAGCGAGCGGAAGGTCGCGGCGCGCGCGGCGCGTAACCACGTATTGGACACCGAGATTCGACAGCGCTCTCGCGGGGAGCGCGGAGCCTTGCAGCGCTTGCAGATTGGCGTCTTCGGGGGCACCGCTCAGCCGGAGCAGCGCCCGGTAGGGTCGAGCGAGCATGATCGAGTCCATGAATCCGATGTCATCGAAGCGACGGTTGAAGTCGAGGGCGAGGTTGTAGTCGATGGCGACCCGTGCCTCGCCGAGGCGCTCGGAGATCAACGATTCAGCGGACGGCATGACGCTGAGCGCTGGGGAGCGAGTGCGAATGAAGGGACGCGCGTGTGCGGACAGATCGACCACATGGAGTGCGACGATCACTCCAGCGAACCAGAGGCGTCGGCCCGGGTTGGAACTCCGCCGCAGATAGGCGTCGAGCGCGGCGCCCATGCCCAGAGCCAGCGAGAACGTGGTCAGGTACAACAGGCGCGCGGGGCTTCGGAGGATCGTACCGGGCACCAAGGAATCCAGCCATTGCGCGAAGGGCAAGGAAAGCGCGAGCGCGCCCGTCCCCAACAGCGCGAAGAAGACCCCGCGGCTTCCCGGACGCTGCCGTTGGCGGAGAAATGCGAGACCCAAACCGAGCGCGGCGAGCCAAGGGGTGATTCCCACGTAGACGACGGTGTCCCAGAAGTAGGCGCTGCCGGGGAAATCGTCGAAGGGCACCGACGGCGAGCGAACAACCGCGGCGGGCCAGCCGTCCCTCCATGGGAGCAGGAGCGCGCCCAGTCTCGAATAGGGGAAGGCCACGTCGTTGTCGGGATTCGCGAGTGCCAGCACGCGGGTGCTGCGCTGGAGCAGCTCCAGCATCGGCCACCAGACCGCGAGCGTGACGCCGGCGCCCAGCCCGATCGCCAAGGCACTTCGCAGCAGAATCTGCCCGCGCGTCGTCCACAGCAGATAGAGCAGTGCGCTGGCGATCGCGTACGCGGGTAGCTGCGGGTGGCCGGCGGCCACGATGCAGGCCGTAGCGAGGGCCAGCGCCGCGAGCCCACTCGGGCCTGCCCGGTCCCTCCGCGCCCGCTCGACCAGCCAGAGGAGCAGCGGCAAGGCTGGGTAGGCTTCGAGTAGCGGCAGATGTCCGACCATGACCCGCGCCGCGAAGAAGCCCGAGCAGGCGAACGTCCAGCCGGCGAGCGCAGCGCCCACGGGGCGCCAGCCGATCGATCGCGCGTAGAGGTAGGTGAACAGCGCCGCCAGTCCCGCAGCCAGGTTCACGCCGAGCGCGAACGCCGCGATCGGATCGACCAGCAGCAACACCAGCCGCGTGGGAATCCAGGGAAAGCTCTGCAAGTTCGACCAGAAAGGCGTTCCGAGCAGCTCGCGGGGATACCACGCCGGCAGCGACCAGGAGTGCCCCGACAGGTGTTCGTGAGCAAAGCTGAGGCGGCGAAAATGGTGCGCCCAGAAGTCCATTCCGTACAGAGCCGTATCGCCCAGCAATACGGATGGCGGACAGTAAACCGCGAGGACGCCGCCCAGCATCAATGCTACGGCCACGAGCGATCTCGTCCGGATCGAGTGCTCAGAGATCTCGTCCACAACCATCCGCGAGCAGACGTAGCTGGCCCATCTCCGAGCGTAATATGCCATGCCCTCGCCGAGATGGGGGTGCGGGGGCGTTCCATCCGCCCCCCGCCCGGGCGGCAGCCGCGATCGCTGGTTGCGGCTCCGATGCCGGATACAATGCGTCTGCCCTCGGGCGACTCGTGGAGGACGAATGCAGGAAGTCGAGTACGACGCCCCAGTCTCTATCAACGACGCCGTAGCCCTGCTCGCCAGGAGCGACTCCCAGGTGCTGGCCGGCGGCACCGACCTGCTGGTGCAGATGCGCGCGGTCCCGCCTCGGCACCAGCGGCTGGTGGACGTCAAGCGGATTCCCGAGCTCGTGCAGATCTCCCTCGATTCCAGCGGTCTACGCCTGGGGTCGGCGGTCAGCTGTTGGGAAATTTCCCAGCACAAAGGCCTGCGGGAGAGCTATCCGGGCCTGGTCGAGGCAGCCGAGCTGATCGGCTCCATTCAGATCCAGGGCCGGGCCACCCCCGGCGGCAACCTGTGCAACGCGTCCCCGGCCGCTGACACGATTCCAGCACTGATCGCCCTCGGGGCGGAGTGCACCATCGCAGGGCCCGACGGCAGCCGCAGCGCCTCGGTCGAGGACTTCGTGACTGGCCCCGGCCAGACGATCCTGGCCTCCGCCGAGCTCCTGGTGGAATTCCGGATTCCGCCTCCGCCGGAGCGGTCTGCGGATGCCTACCTGCGCTTCATCCCGCGCGGAGAGATGGACATCGCGGTCGTCGGGGCGGGAGTGGCACTGACCCTCGACGCGGACGGGAGCTGCACCGAAGCGCGCGTCGCATTGGGTGCGGTGGCACCGACACCCTTGCGCGTCGACTCGGCGGCGGCCGCCTTGGTCGGTACCCAGATCGACGACGCGGCACTCGAACGAGCGGCGGCTGCCGCCTCCCAGGCCGCCAATCCCATCGACGACAAGCGCGGAACGGCCGACTACCGACGCCATGTGGCGGGAGTGCTGACGCGCCGCGCCGCCGACATCGCGGCCAGGCGTGCGCGAGAGAGGAGACGCTAGGTGGCCCCCAAGCGACACGTACAGACCCATATCAACGGCGAGCCGACCGAGTTTCTATGTCGCGCCCATCAGAGTCTTTCCGAAGTGCTGCGCGACGAGCTCCTCATGATGGGGACCAAGGAGGGCTGCACGACAGGAGACTGTGGCGCTTGCACGGTGCTGATGGACGGGCGGTTGGTGTGCGCCTGCCTGGTCCTGGCGGTCGAAGTCGAAGGCGCCCGTCTCGAGACGATCGAAGGCCTGGCGCAGGGCGAAGCGCTTCACCCCCTGCAGGAAAAGTTTCTCGAGCACGCCGCTCTCCAGTGCGGCGTCTGCACACCGGGGTTTCTGGTCGCCGCCAAGGGCCTGCTCGATCACAACCCGGACCCCAGTGAACAGGAAGTCCGCTACTGGTTGTCCGGCAACCTATGCCGCTGCACCGGCTACGACAAGATCGTGGCAGCCGTACTCGACGCCGCACAAGCCATGGGAGGCGAAGCCCGATGAGCGAACCGCGAAAGTTCAAGTGGGTGGGGACGCGGCCGGTGCGACACGATGGCGTCGACAAGGTCACGGGCCGCGCCAACTACGGTGCGGACTTGAGTCTGCCGGGAATGCTATTCGGCAAGACCCTGCGCAGCTGCCACGCGCATGCTCGGATCGCGGGCATCGACATCTCGAAAGCGTTGGCGCTCGAAGGCGTCAAGGCAATCGTCACAGCGGATGATTTTCCCGAGCTGGCGCTCGACGATCACTCGGGCCCGACGAACTTTTCCGACCTCTCGCGCAACGTGATGGCGCGCGACAAGGTGCTCTACCACGGCCACGCGGTCGCTGCCGTCGCAGCGACCAGCCCGCGCATCGCCGAAGAGGCGCTCGCCCTGATCGAGGTCGATTACGAGCCACTGCCCCACGTGCTCGACATACGCGCCGCCATGGCGCCGGATGCGCCGATCCTCCACGACCACATCCGCACGCGCGGCGTCGAGCCCGCTCCCCAGGAGCCCTCGAACGTGGCGTCGAAGATGGAGCTGCGTCGCGGTGATGTGGACGCCGCGCTCGCAGATTCAGAGATCGTACTCGAGCGCGAGTTCGAGACGGCAACGGTCCACCAGGGCTACATCGAGCCTCACGCCTGCGTGGCCCGAGCGGGCGAGGACGGCCAGGTGACCGTCTGGGCCAGCAGCCAGGGCCACTTCATGATCCGCTCCTACTCGGCCCGGCTGCTGCGAATGGACATCTCACAGATCAAGGTCGTGCCGATGGAGATCGGCGGTGGCTTCGGCGGCAAGACCACGGTCTACATCGAGCCGGTCGCAATCTTGTTGTCGCGCAAGACGGGTCGGCCGGTGAAGCTGGTGATGACCCGCGAAGAGGTCTTCCGCGCCACCGGCCCCGCGCCGGCCACGCTCATCCGCGTCACGCTCGGCGCCGGGCGCAACGGCGAGATCCGCGCTGGAAAATGCGAACTGCTGTACGAGGCCGGAGCGTTCCCCGGCTCACCGGTGGCTGCTGGCGCCATGACGATCCTGGCGCCCTTCGATCTCGATCACTTCCTGATCGAGGGGTACGACGTGCTCGTCAACAAGCCAAAGACTGCCGCCTACCGCGCGCCCGGGGCACCGCCCGCGGCCTTCGCGGTCGAGACGATGATCGACGAGCTCGCGCGCGAGCTCGAGGTCGACCCCGTCGAGCTGCGCCTCGCCAACGCGGCGCGCAAGGGCACTCAGGCCACCTACGGGCCCAAGTTCAACGACATTGGCCTCGTCGCCACACTGGAGGCGACGCGCGACCACCCCCACTATCGCGCGCCGCTTGGCGAGAATCAGGGCCGGGGTTGCGCGGTGGGCTTCTGGTTCAACGGCGGCATGCAGTCGTCCGCGGAGGTCAAGCTCAACGAGGATGGCACCGCCGTGGTCGTCGAGGGGTGTCCCGACATCGGTGGCTCGAGAACCTCGCTGGCGATGATGTGCGCCGAGGAGCTGGGGATCGACGTCCTGAAGGTGCGCCCGGTGGTGGCCGATACAGAATCCGTCGGCTTCAACGATCTCACCGGCGGTAGCCGGGTGACGTTCGCTACGGGAATGGCCGTGATCGAGGCAGCGCGCGATGTCGTGAGGCAGTGCCGGGAACGAGCGGCCAGCATCTGGGAGATCTCGCCGGACGACGTCGCGTGGCAGGACGGTGCGGCGGTTGCCGTCAACGGCGAATCGAGTACGCGTGCACCGCTTTCGATCGCCGAGCTCGCCCGGGGCGCGGCCCAGACGGGCGGCCCGATCAGCGGCAAGGCTTCCCTCAACGCCCGGGGTGCCGGCCCCGCGTTCAGCGTTCACCTGGTAGACGTCGAAGTCGATCAGGAGACCGGAAAGGTCGACATCGTGCGCTACACCGCCGTGCAAGACGCCGGCCGCGCCATTCACCCCAGCTACGTCGAGGGGCAGATGCAGGGCGGTGCAGCCCAGGGAGTGGGTTGGGCGCTCAACGAGGAGTTCGTCTACGACGACGCGGGTGTGCTGCAGAACCCGGGCTTTCTCGACTACCGCATGCCGGTCGCCCTCGACCTGCCGATGATCGACACGGTCATCGTCGAGGTCCCGAACCCCCGTCATCCCTATGGGGTGCGCGGCGTCGGAGAGGTTCCCATCGTTCCGCCGATTCCCGCCATCGCCAACGCCATACACGACGCCACCGGTGTGCGGGTGCGGCAGCTTCCGATGTCGCCGCCGCGCGTGCTGCGAGAGCTGGACCGGGCCGCGAAGAGCGGCGGCTGATCGCCGTGGCGACGGTCGTCCTGCCGAGCCGACTCGGCCAGTGGACCGGCGGCCTCGACCAGGTAGAGGTGGCGGCTTCGAACGTCCGCCAGCT
>CAXMOC010000269.1:0-2261 GCA_964194865.1 uncultured Opitutales bacterium
TCGGCTTTGAGTGAACCGTCGACAGTGGCTCCAGCACTCGCTACCCCTGCACCGGAGTCGGGCCGTAGCGCAGCCTGGTAGCGCGCTTGACTGGGGGTCAAGAAGTCGCGAGTTCGAATCTCGCCGGCCCGACCATCTCCCCAGCCCGGGCATTCCGTCCGGGTCACGCCAACACTGCTCTAGCCGGGGCCCAGCCCGGGCATGCCTCCCAGGTCACGCAGACTCCGCGCTAGCCGGGGCCCTGCCCGGGCACGGCACCCAGGTCACGCGGACATCGCGCTAGCCGGGGCCCAGCTGCCGGGGCATGCCACCCAGGTCACGCGAACACCGCACGAGGCGGGGCCCAGGTGCCGGCAAGAACCTGGCAGACGACACGCATCGAACCCGCAGGGCGGGCGGTTTCCGTCGTGAGTCGGGCTTTGGCGGCGATTCTGGTACATTCCGACGGGCGTGCCGCCGAGGTGTGGTCATGGTGCGTCGGTTCTACAAACCCGTTCTTCTCGCGCTTGCCGCGGCTTCGTTGTGGGTGGCTGGTCTGGTCTCCTCCGAAGAGCCGCTGATGCATCGCGGCGCGAACCCCCACCTGGCGAATGGTGCCACCGCGCTCACCCTGCGCAATTTCGACGAGGGCATTCGGCACACCCAGCGCGGACTGGACAGGCCGGCAAAACGCCGAGATCGCGCGGCGGCCCTCAGCAATCTATGCGCTGGCTTCGACGGGCAGCAGGACTACGAGCAGGCGCTGGCGCACTGCAACGCGGCGCTCGAGATCGACGACGACAACTGGCAGGCGTACAACAATCGCGCTCTCGCGCACCTCGGTTTGGGTGAACTCGACCAGGCCCAGCTGGACATCGATCGCGGGCTCGAGCTGAATCCCAAGGCGAAGGAGCTTCGCCGGGTGCAGGCCCTCGTCGACCTGGCTTCGAAGCCCAAGTCCAACTAGACCCCTCTCAGGTTTCGTCGACGAGCCATTCGATCCACCAGCCGTGCGGGTGGGCGTTGGCCAGCTTGAACGTTTCGCGCGTGCGCCCGCGGTAACGATTCCAGTAGACCTCCGAGTGATCGGTACCCGAACCTTCCATCGAGATGAAATCGACAGTGCGGTCGCGGGCCCGGCGTTGGAGTGTCGCGTAAACGGCGCGGCGCGCGTCGCGGCTGAATTGATAGAGCGCGTGGGTGACGAAGACACAGAGCGCGGCCTCTTCGGGGACGGCGTCGAGGACCTGGTCCAGCACGACGGTTGCATCTCCCGCCACCACGGGAACTGGCCGCTCTCGCGCGATTCGGATTGCTCCGTCGAGCCGGGCATGGCGATCGAGGTGTTCTGGCCAGATCAGGGCGCGCAGCCAGGTGACTGCGTCGGAGTCGTCTGGATCGATTGGATTGATGTCGATTCCTTGGCGCCACACCACCGGAATCTCCAGCGGCAGCTTTGGCAGGGGGATCGAACCCCGAAGCTCGCAGCGTAGTGGGACGGGCGACTCTGGATTGCCCCAGTGCGTATCACCATAGTCATAGTGATACTCATCCCAGTGCAGGTTGAGGCCGGCGCTGCTGCCGATCTCTACCAATGCGAGGGGACTCTCGAGTTGGGAAAATGCGGGTAGCAGACACGCGCAGCGCCGCACGACGTTGGTTTGGGTTCGGCGCGTCGCCAGCAGTTGTTCGATGGCTGGGCGATGCTCGAGACAGAAATCGCGGAAGGCGGTGAATGCGGGCTCCGCCGGGCGCGGTGCTTCGGACACGCCCGGATAGAACGCCGCGAGCTCATGTCGCGCTCCGCCCAGCAGTAGATAATGGACCGCCGCGAAGATCATGTTCGGTGGCGGCTGGTGGGTTGGGGTCTGAGCCGCCAGCTGGAGGAGTTCGGGGTCAGTGGCGATCCCCTCGCAGAGCTCGGCATAGAGGGGCGAGTCGAGCTGGGGCGCCTCGACCCGCCCGAAGTGCCGAAACCGCACGGCGAGCCCTTCCAGGCTGCGATCGCCGAGCTTTGGGCGTTGCTCCGGGTCCACCAACGCTCTCCGAGTTGGGCGCGGGGTCATTCTAGGGCGGGCCGCGAGGTTGGCGATCAGCAGCTCGAGAGTGATCCCCCCCGGGGGGGGTTCGAAACACCGCGCGGATGCTTCACCCACGCGGGTGGCTGGCCGATAACTCCTGGTAGACACTTCGCAAATTAGGAGGGATGGCAATGAATCGCTGTCTGCATGGCCTGTTGGCTGGACTGGTAGTGGCTGCCTTGATCGTCGTTGATCTCACAC
>CAXMOC010000270.1:0-5460 GCA_964194865.1 uncultured Opitutales bacterium
GCTCCCATGGCTTCGGCTGAGGGCGCAGATCCCAGACGCCGGATTGCCCAGCTCGCAGCATGGACCCTCGAGTACGCGCCGGGCACGCGCTACGTCTATCACGGAATGTCCGCCCACTGGGTGTTGGCCGAGCTGATCGAACGCATCAGCGGACGAGATTTCTGCAGCTTCGTCGAGGAACGCGTCACGCGCCCGCTGGGCTTGCCCCGGGTACTCGGCATCCCGCGCGACGCGCAGACCGACATCGCGCAGCTCTCCGCCGCAGCCAGTTCCGAAACGAAGGCGCTCGTAGACTACGCGGCGAAGATTGAAGCGGGAGAGCCGGGTGGCGGCGGCATCATGACAGCTGCCACGCTCGCGCTCTTCTACCAGGGCCTGATCCACAACCCGAGCGAACTCTGGAGCCCCGAAGTGCTTGCCGATGGTGTCGGGAACGTGCGCTGCACCTTGCCCGATCCGCTCACGAATACTCCCGCGAACCGGACTCTCGGCGTCGTGGTGGGTGCGGGCTTCGGCGCCACCTGGGCCAAGTCGCCGACGGCCTTCGGCTGGCCCGGTTTCGGCGGCCAGATCGGCTTTGCGGAGCCGGCGACCGGCATCTCTTTCGCCTTCCTGCAGATGGGAGACACGAACCAGATCACGCAGTTCGTGCGCGGTGCGAGGATGTCGAACCTCGCACTCGAGCTGGGGCGCTGAAGCTTCGGTTGATTATTCCGCGAGGAATGGTCCGACTTTCTGCGTCACCAGATCGGGACGCTGGAGCACCGAGCCGTGCCCAGTATGCGGCAACACCTCGAGCTGGCCGTTACTCAAACCCGACAGGGCGCGCCGGCTGGAGACGAGGTTGGGGTCGTGCTCGCCGGTGACCACGAGCACGGGAATCGTCACCTGGGTGACGAAGGGCATCAGGTCGGGATGCTGGAAGGTTGCGGCCATGGCCTTGCGCGCCGCATCGAAGTCTTCGTGATCCCGCCAGCCTTCGGGCCGCGGGATCTCCGCAATCTCCGCCCGCGCCCGGGCGGCGGCCGCCGCCTTGGCACCGGCCTTCTGTGCCTCGACGTCTGCGGGGTCGATCCCGAGATCGGAGAGCACCAGCCGGCTGAAGCGCTCGGCATGGCGAGCGGCCGCCACGATTGCCACTCGCGCTCCCCAGGCCATCCCCCACAGAGCGCTCTGACCCGCGCCGAAGTGATCCCCGATCGCAACGATGTCGTCCGCGTACTGCTCGAAGCGGTTGTGGTCGTCGGGTCCTGCACCGCTTCGCCCGCTGCCCCGCACGTCGTGGCGAATCACGCGAAAGGAGCGCGCTAGCTCGGGTACGGCGCGATCCCATTGCCGCACGCTGCAGAAGGCGCCGTTCACCAGAAAGACCGGCGGCCCCGCTCCATCCTCCTCGACGTGTAGCACTGCGCCGTCGGACGTCTCGATTCGATGGCTCGTCATGCTCCAGTCTGCTTCTCCGAGAGGCGCGCGTTGTCCGGCTCGTCGTCTTTCAGTCACTCGCTTCCGAGAGTGGAACCACCTTCGTGTCCACCGGAGGTGGCGAGGGGTTGTCGAGCCAGCGGACGGTAATGAACCCACGGCTGCGGCCGCCGGTGTCGAGCCAGTTCGTCGCGCCGGGGTCGCGGTGAGCAATTACGAGCCGGACGGCTCCGTCCCGTTGCGCGACTGCGCCCGCGTTGGTGATCGAGCTGCTTCGGCGGCGCGGCTCGATGCACTCGTGCCACACGTTCTCCAGGGTGACGCTCCAATAGCGGGTCTGGGGAGGCACGAGTTCGATCACCAGCGCTTCGTCGTCGGTCAGCCGGAACGAGCCGAGCATGTAGAGGTTGTCCGGCGTCGTGTTCTCGGAGCCGAGCTGCTCGGCTTCCGCCGAGAAGAACTGGTTCGGCTTCTCCAGGAGCTCCGGCATGACGGTGCGGTGCAGCGTCATCAGCTTCGCCATCGTGAAGGCGGCGCTGGTCAGCTGTTGCGCGAGGACATCGTCGGTCGTGGTCGGCGGGCCTGGCGCATCCAGCGGTTCGATCTGCAGCCGCGCAGGCCGCTGGGTCTTTGGATTGGAAATGTACTCGCGGATCACCAGCGCGGAGGCGTCCTCGGGCATCTCGACCCAGGGATTCCCGTCGAGCTGTTCCTCGGTGGGCTTCGTTGCGGCCAACACGAACGAGAAAGACCCTTCGGAAGTCGTGACCAGATCGCGATCCGAAAGGTAGGTGGCCATCCGGCGAGGCGAGAGCCCGCTGCCAGCGAGTACCTGGAACCCGAGATAGGTGGTCGTTCCCAGCTCGCCGCGAACGCGATATCCGCGGCGACCGTCGAGCATCGTGAGGTAGTACTCACCGTGCGGGTTCGGGCCGCCCACGAATCGAGCGGGCGTGTCCATGGAGTAGAGGCGCGGTGCGTTGGGGTCGACGTCGAGATTGAGTTCCAGGGCGAGCGTCGCCGTTCGGCCGATCACCCGCAGCCCCTCGAGCTTCTCGAGATCGTTCTCGGAATCGGTCTCGATGACTTCGGTCATGTCATCGAGCATCTTGCGAAACAGCTTCCACGCTTCGGCGGTCTTCTTGGATTCCATGGTGGTCGAGACTACATCGCATTGGATCGATCCCCCAATTAGATCCGGGAGGGAGTCCAGGAGGGTTGGTGGCGGCTCTCGACGGGCCTAGCGTGTGCTCGGCTACGATATCTTCGGCGCTGTCGGGCGGCGCGCGAGGGAGGGCCGGTGCCTCTCGGGCAATCGCGAATCAACGAGCGCTGGGAGCGTGTGCATCTTTCGGACAGCACCGAGAGAAACGGGAGCTGAGAATTGATGTCGCCGATCAAGAGTCTGTCGGAGCGCTACACCCGGCCGGACTGGGCGCGTCGCATCAACGCCATGGGCGATTCCGTGGGGGGCGCTGCGAAGTTGATCCCGTTCGATCCCGATGCGCTCCTGCGCGCGGCGATCGACTCGACCGGCGGACTCGACGATTTCGGTGATTTCGATGGAGACTGGCAGGCGCGCTTCACCTCGCTCATCACCGAGCTCGAGGCAACGGCCAAGCTGAACGCGCTGGGTCGCCTGATGACTCGGCAGGAATTGTTGCGCGGCCTGCGTACCCGCCTGCTCCTCACCCAGGCACGAAAGGAGAACCCGAGCATCGCGGACGAGCGGATCGAGGCACCCCTCGTCATCACGGGCCCGCCCCGTTCGGGCACGTCCATTCTGTTCGAGCTGCTTGCCCTCGACCCAAACGCGCGCGCCCCCCTGGCTTGGGAGGTGTTGCACCCGCTGCCCTTCGGCGGCGCGACCGAGGAGGCGCGCCGCGACATGAGTGAATGCGAACAGGAGTTTTGGGCCGATGTGCAGCCCGAGTTCGCCACGATCCACGAGCTGCGTTCGGACCTACCGGTGGAGTGCGTGACGCTTACACTGCCGAGCCTCACCGGCGGCCACTGGGGGATGATCGCCAACATGCCCAACTGGGTGCCCGATTATCCGGCCAGCATGGACTACCACCGCGCGCTGCTCCAGACGCTCCAGCACGGAGGCCCGCCGCGCAACTGGGTGTTGAAGACGCCGCTGTATCTCGTGTTCATCGACCTGCTCTTCGCGACCTATCCGGGCGCCTGGGTGGTGCACACGCATCGGGATCCGCTGAAGACGGAGCCCTCGAGCTTGAGCACGCTCGCCACGGTACGCTGGGAGCGCAGCGACGAAGTCGAGCTGCCGGAAGCGGGTGGTGCCGGTCTGGGAGACGTGATGATCCTCCTGGCGAAGCGGCGGGCAGCTGGAGAGTTGCCGGATCGCATCGTCGACTCGCACTTCAAGGAGCTGATGGCGGACCCTGTTGCGGCGGTAGAGAAACTCTACGGTCAGATGAATCGGCCGTTTCTCGCTGAGCACGCCGACGCGATCCGTGGCTACATCGAAGCGAAGCCAAAGGGCAAATTCGGCAAGCACAGGTATTCGCCCGAAGAGTGGGGCTTCGATCCCGCGAAGCTTAGAGAGAAGATGCGGCCGTACACGGATTACTACGGTGTGGCACTCGAGAGCTAGCACTGACCCTTTTCGCGACGTTCCGAATGAGCGTGGCATGATCTCGAATCAGACGAGCGGCGTCACCACGAAGCAATCGCGATGCGTCTTCATCGCCCTCAACTCATGGAGCTTCGCATGATTCCCAACTCAGCGTTCTCGACCGAGCTCGCCACCGCCGGGCCGCTGCGCGAGCCGAAACAGATGCTGGCGGAGCAGGAGTACGGGGGCCATCTGTCGATTCACGACGATGAGACCGCCGAGAAGCTCGGTTTCGTCGCCGGACCGATCGAGGGCCCGACGCACTTCAGCCAGTTCGTGCCCCTGCTCGTAGACCGGTGGGGCGAACGCTTCCTGGAGCAGGGATGCATCTCGTTCCATTACCAGAACGCGTGCACGGAAGGCGATCGCGTGAGGGCGTTCGTGGCGCGACCGGATGCTGACGCGAACGCGTGTCTCCGGCTCTGGGCCGAGAAGGCCGACGGCACACCTGTGCTCACCGGCACCGCGACCATCGGGCCCGAGTACGCGCCATCCGAGTTGGACGAGCGGCTGGCCCGACTTCGGCCGCCCGAGAGGCTTCTCATTCTCGAAGATCTGCGCGTCGGAATGAGTGGGCAGGGTCTCGAAGAAGTCTCCATGGGCTTCGACCAGCACATGGGCCCGCTGTACCCGTTCACGCTGAACCAGAAGCTTCAGGTCATCACCGAGTCCTCGCCGTGGTACACCGAGGCGGAAGGCAACGGCTCACCCTGGAAACGCCCGATCATTCCGTGGGAAATGGTCAGCGTACTCGCCGAGCACGCGAACCAGAAGGCGCGTTTCCCAGTGAAGGGTCCGGCCGTCGGCCTGTTCGCGGACCAGGAGATCAAGATGCACAAGGGCCCGCTCTTCGTGGGTCATCCGTACCTGCTCGAGCGCGAGATCGTCGCGCTCTCCGAGAGCCGCCGCACCGAGTCGTACTGGGTGCGCACGCGCATCCTCGATGCCAAGACCCAGGAGAGCGTCGCGGACATGCTTCTGAACCACGCAACGCTCAAGGAGTCATACGCCGGCTATCGCTGAGATCAGACGACGAGGCTGTGCCTGGCGCGCGGAATAATCTTCCCGCGCGTCGCACGGGCATATACTCTGTTGATTCGGTTCTCGGCGCGCTCGATCGCCCCCGCCCACCCCATCGAGAGGTCGATGACTTTCCCCTGCTTCTCGAGCTCGTCGAGCTCTCTCGAGCGTCCGGAGTGCCACAGTCCCTATGAGCGCGAGCTCTGAATCACCGAGCCGCAAGCTGAGAGAGAGGACCCGATGCCCGTAGACAGCTTCAAGTTCCTGCCCAAGAGCTTCCGTCCCATGTTCGAGAACATCCAGATCGAGGTCGAGGGGCCGGTGTGGGCGCCCTTCGAAAAGCCCCTCGCCGAGGCCAGCGTCGCCGTACTCTCGTCGGC
>CAXMOC010000271.1:0-2540 GCA_964194865.1 uncultured Opitutales bacterium
TGCTGGAGGGGGCTTGGCTGTGTGAGCGTTCGTTTGATCATCAGAATTGGAAATAGATGTAAGGGACGACTTCACTGGTTGCGATGAAACTGAGCGCGAAACCGAGACACGCGAGCGCCACCCCCTGGGCGGGCGCCGGCATGGCCATGAACCGTGTTTCGATCGAATCGAACCACCGCCTTGGTGTGTAGTGGGCGAGGAAGGTGAGGACCAGCATCGCCCACACCCCTGCGGAGACTTGGGCGACGGTGTACGTGCCGCTCCCGAGGCGCGCCGTGACATCGATCGCGTTCTGAAGATCGGTCGCGCGGAACAGGATCCGTGAAAACACCACGAACTGTAGGGCCCAGAACACCTTGAACGCGTGAACCTGCCATCGATCCACGGTGTCACGAGTGCGCCCCGACCAACGATAGGCGAACCGATGGATGACCATCGCCATGGATTGGAGGATCGCGTAGCAGACGAACGTCCACGATGCGCCGTGCCAAATCCCGATGAGGAACATGGTGAGCCAGAGATTCCAATACGCGCGAACCGGGCCGACACGCGAGCCGCCGAGGGGAAAATAGAGATAGTCGCGAAGCCAGGTCGAGAGCGTAATGTGCCATCGTCGCCAGAACTCTGCTGGGCTTGCGGACTGATACGGACGATCGAAGTTTTCGGGAAGCTCTAGCCCCATCAGCATTGCCGAGCCGCGAGCGCAATCCGTGTAGCCGGAGAAGTCGCAGTAGATCTGCATCGTGAAGCCGTACAAGGCGATGACGACTTCGGCGCCGGTGTAGAGCCCGGGCTGATCGAAGATACGGTCGACGAGATTGACCGAGAGGTAGTCCGCGATCGCGACCTTCTTTACGAGCCCCGTGGCGATGAGAAAGAGGCCTCGAGTGACTTGGTTCTGGCGGAGCGTGATCTTGCTTGCGAGTTGCGGCAGAAGCTGTGATGCCCGAACGATCGGACCGGCGACCAGTTGGGGGAAATAGGTGACGAAGACGGCGAACTGGAAGAAGCTGCGCGTGGGCTCGAGCTTCCGCCGATAGATGTCGATCGTGTAGCTGAGGGTCTGGAACGTGTAGAACGAGATGCCGACCGGAAGGAGCACGTCGAGGAAGGGTGGGTGCTCGATCGTGATGCCGAGCAGCAGATGGAAGATGTCGGCCGTGGCTCGAGACGCGAAGTTGAAATACTTGAAGACGCCGAGGAGGCCCAGATTCGAGACGAGGCTCACGATGAGCCACCGTTTGCGAACCTTTCCGTCGTTACTCGCGTGGATCCGGAAGCCGACGATGTAGTCGATCACCGTCGAGGTCAGGATCAGGACGATGTACGCCGGGTGCCACGCCATGTAGAACAGGCACGAGGCGAAGAAGAGGAACACCATCCGGAGCTGGGCGCGTCCCCCAAGCAGCCAGAAGCCTGCGACGGCTAGTCCAAGAAAAACGATGTAGTCGAGGCTGCTGAAGAGCACTGGTTCCCCTAGCCAGCATGAACGCGCCGGGTCTGTAGCCGCAGCCGGGCCCGCACGCTAGTGTGCGGATCTTTTCGCGCACACTATGTTTTCGGCAATTGCTTGACGGGGGCCTGGGTAGGGCGAAGCATCCCGGCCCGGAGGGTTCGATGAAAATTGACGGTTCGGTAGCGATTGTGACGGGTGGAGCTTCGGGTCTGGGCGAGGCGACCGTTCGTCAGTGGGTGAGCAAAGGTGGGCGTGCGGTCATCGTGGATTTGAATACGGAACGCGGCGAGAAGCTGGCGGCCGAGCTCGGAGACGCGGCTTCGTTCGTACCCGCGGACGTGAGCGACGCTCAGCAGATCGAAGATGCGATCGCCCTTGGAACCTCACTTGGCTCGCTTCGTGCGGCTATCAACTGTGCGGGCATCGGCATCGGCGCCCGGACGATCGGCAAAGACGGCACGCCGCATGACCTTGGCACCTTTCAAAAAGTGATATCGGTCAATCTCATCGGCACCTTCAATGTACTGAGACTCGCCGCGTCTGCGATGCACGAGAACGAACCGGAGGAGGGGGAGCGTGGCGTCATCGTCAATACCGCTTCGGTAGCGGCCTACGATGGTCAGATCGGTCAAATCGCGTACTCCGCGTCGAAGGGAGGCATCGTTGGGATGACGCTGCCGGCCGCGCGTGATCTTTCGAAAGCGGGGATTCGCGTCGTCACCATCGCCCCTGGCACGTTCGACACGCCCCTCCTCGGTATGCTCTCCGATGAGATTCGCGCAGCCTTGGCTGCATCGATCCCGCACCCGAGCCGTCTCGGACGTCCGGACGAGTTTGGCGCGCTCGCCTGTCATATCGTCGAGAACAGCTATCTGAACGGCGAGGTCATTCGCCTCGACGGAGCGCTGCGCATGGCTCCCCGCTAGCTTGCCAGCATCGCGGCGCGTCCTACAGTCGGCCCGTGGATGAGCCGGCGCACGCGAAGGCACACCTGTTGGCCGTGCCCGTGGAGCGGCGGAGACGCATTCTGGGTCTGGCTCTTCCGATCATCGGCGGCATGCTCTCCCAGAATGTGCTCAACCTC
>CAXMOC010000272.1:0-7040 GCA_964194865.1 uncultured Opitutales bacterium
ATTCTCCTCGGCGCGGGGCTCACCAGACGCTGGTCCGCCGTTGTGAGAGGTCAGTAGCTGGGTCGGCCAGCGGCGGCAACTGCTGCCCGGGTTTGCGATCCTGATTATGCAACTGTATAATCATTTTGTCCAGCCGACTAAAATCCGGCACCGGCAAGTCAAGACCGGAAAGGCGCTCGGAAACGCAAGAGAAGTGGAGTGCGAGCAGAAAATGGCACGAGCAGCAGCGGTCGACACAGGCGGGGATTCGCGGGAGCTGATCCTACGAGCAGCCCTCGCCGCCTTCGCCGAGAAGGGCTTCGACGGTGCCACCACCCGAGATATCGCCACCCGCGCCGGAGTGAACCACGGACTGATTCCCTACTACTTCGGCAGCAAGCCCAAGCTGTGGCGTGCTGCGGTCGACCGCGCCTTCGCCGAGCTCGAGGCTGGAGCCGAGGCCGTGCTGCACGACCCCATGCTCGTGGACGACCGCGAGCGAATCGGGCTGCTGATCCGCAACTTCGTGCACTTCGTGGCTCGCAACCCGGAATTCGTTCGCCTGATGCACGAAGAGGGCAAGCGGCGCGGGCCGCGCATGCGCTGGCTGGTTGACCGTCACGTCAAACCGCTCTACGAGACGGTGACTGGATTAATGCAGCGCGGCCAGCAGCGCGGCGTTCTCCCGGCGCAGATCGCCCCGATTCACCTGCACTACCTGCTGGCTGGTGCGGTGGTGGTCTTCCATCAGGCCGAGGAATGCAAGCGGCTCACCGGAGTCGATCCGTTCGATGAAAGTTTTGTCCGGGCGCACGCCGATGCCGTCGAGCAGCTGTTCCTGGGCCCTCCCGCTGGATAACCGTTACGAATTTTGAGGAGATCTCGAGATGAAACTGGCCACCTTCACCCACGCGGGCGCCACGCGCGTCGGCCTGGTCGACGAGGAAACGGTCGTCGACCTCTCTACCACCCCCGGTGTTCCGCGCGAGATGCTCGCCTTCCTGGAGGCCGGGCCCACTGCCCTGCGCGCGGCCAACGAGGCCCTTCACGGAGCACCTCGCATCCCGCTCGCCGAGGTTCGCCTCGAGGCTCCGATCGCCAGGCCGCCCAAGTTCCTCGCGGTGGGTCTCAACTACGCGGACCACGTCGCGGAGTCGGGTCGCGACGCACCTGAACATCCCACCATCTTCAACAAGCAGTCGACCTGTGTCGTGGGCCCGACGGATTCGATCCACGTACCGCGGGCATCCCACGTCGTGGACTACGAGGGCGAGCTCGGCTTCGTCATTGGGCAGCGCTGCCGCCACGTCTCGCGCGACGATGCAGCCGATGTGATCGCCGGCTACCTCGTCGTGAACGATGTGACGGTTCGCGACTGGCAGCTGCGGACCCCCACCTGGACCATGGGCAAATCCTTCGACACCCACGGCCCGATCGGCCCCTGGATCGTCACCCCCGACGAGCTCACGGATCCCCATCAGCTTCGCCTTCGCACCTGGGTCAACGGCGAGCTGCGCCAGGAATCGAACACCAAGGAGCTGATCTTCGACTGCTTTGGGCTGGTGGAACACTTCTCGACTGCGTTCACGCTCGAGCCCGGCGACATCGTCGCAACGGGCACGCCCGCTGGCGTTGGCATCACGCGCAAGCCACCCCAGCTGCTGAAGGCTGGCGACGTCGTGCGCATCGAGATCGAGGGCATCGGCCAGATCGAAAACCCCGTGATCGACGAACCCCGCTAGCTTCTCGAAGGGAGACCCACATGATCAAGGTCAAGGACACCGCCTACGTGCGGTTCGCTGCGCCGGATCTCGACGCCATGGAACGCTTCTTATGCGATTTCGGGCTGGTCGTGAGCGCGCGGGAGGGCGACGCACTCTACGCCCGCGGAACCGATCCCTCGCCCTATGTGCACGTCTGCGAGCGTGGCCCGGCCAGCTTTCGGGGGGTCGCCTTCGAGGCGGCCAGTGCCGACGATCTCGACGCGGCTGCCAGGCTGGAAGGAGCGTCCGCGGTCGAGAAGATCGAGGCGCCCGGCGGTGGTCGGCGTGTCCGCTTCCAGGACCCCGACGGCTTCGCGGTCGAGGTCGTCCACGGCCGCGAGCCACTCGCTGCGCTGCCCGTGCGCAGCGCCGCCCCGCTCAATCGGGGCAGCGATCGCCCGCGCCGAGGTGCGCTGCAACGCGTCGACGCCGGCCCATCGTGCGTCAAGCGATTGGGACACGTGGTACTGCGGGTCAGCGACTTCCGTCGCAGCGAGGCCTGGTACAAGTCGCGCTTCGGCTTCCTGTCGTCAGACGAGGTCTACCTCGGCAAGCCCGAGAACGTGATCACCGCCTTCATGCGCTGCGACCGCGGAGACGACTTCACCGATCATCACACATTCCTATGCGTAGGTGTCGGCGAGGTGGGCTTCGATCATGCAGCCTTCGAGGTGGAGGACATCGACGCCGTGATGGCCGGCCACGATCATCTCGAGCAGGCCGGCTACGAGCACCACGCGGGTATCGGACGACACGTCCTGGGCAGCCAGGTCTTCGACTACTGGCGCGACCCCTGGGGCCGGGTTCTCGAGCACTTCACCGATGGCGACCTGCTGAACGTCCAACACGAGACCGCGCTCCACGATCCCGCTGCTGCGCTCGGCACCCAGTGGGGAAAGTTCGCACCCTGAGAGCGTGGGAATGACCATCGTATTCGTCCTGATCGTCGGAGGCCTCGCAGCCTGGGCGTGGGAGAACCATCGGCGCCAGACGCATCGCGTACCCGCGGGCCTTCAGTCCGATGTCGAGATCCCCTACCGACAGGAGTTTGAGCTCTATCACAACGCTCTCTCGTTGTGTTCGATGAAGACTCGAGTATGTCTGTCCGAGCTACGCATCCCCTACCAGAGCCACCACATCGATCTGATCGAGACCGGCTGCTACCAGAACATTCGGCGCTCGTTTCTCTCGGTCAATCCGGGAGCCACGGTGCCGGTCCTGGTCCACCATGGCCACCCCATCTACGAGTCGCACGAACAGATCCGCTACGCGTCGGATCACGCACCGGCCGCAAGCCCCTCCCTGGTTCCGGTGGATCCAGCGCTGCGCGCTGAGATGCAGCGCTGGATCGACCGATCGTCTCTGACCGACGACCCGGTCAATCACGGGGACGAGAGCGCCGGCAACGCGGTTCCGGGCCTCACGCTCCCAGTCTTCGCTGCGATGATCGACCAGATCGCCGCCTGGAAGATCGTCGAGGGCTTGCTCTTTCATCTCGACCGACGGCGCCCCCTGATCTTCCTTCTACTCAAGCTCCGGGGGTTGCGCAGGCTCGGCGGGTTCGCGCCCGCGATGAAGGTTCTCGCGCGCAGTCGCCGCCAGATGGGCGTGCACCTCGACGCGTTGGAGGAGCGGCTGCACAAGACTGGCGGACCCTGGATTCTCGGCGAGGTGTTCAGTCTGGCAGACGTGAGCTGGCTGGTTGTTTTCGAACGCCTCGTACAGACGGACAGCCTTCACGTATTTCTGTCGGAGGATCGCCGGCCCGAATGCTTGGCTTATTGGAAACGGCTCCAACAACGCCCCAGCTACGGCGAAGCAATCGGGGGCCATACCCACCCCACCATCACCTACGGTACGCGGCGCTTGCAGGAAGCCAAGGCCGCCGATCCGGAGCTGCGAATCGCGTTGGAAGGCTCGGAACCCGCGCCGCGCTAGTCGTCCGTGCTGAAACCCAGCTCGCGATCCGCTGCGTCCGGGTCGAAATCTTCGAATTGAATCACTCCGAGGCGGGTGTAGGCTTCGCGGACTCTCGGGGTCAACAGGCCCAGCCGCTTGAGGTTCGGGACTACCCGCGAGAAGAGCATGCTGCGAAAGATGCGCCCTGGCTCGGATTCCAACACCAGATTGCGAACCTCGGTGGCGTCCCAGCCAAACGCCCGCGCGATTTGATCCCCGACCAGACGGTCCCGCATCAGCTCGCTGGCGTAGATGATGAAATCCTCGCGCTCGGCGATCTCGTTGGCGGGCATGTCCGTGTAGTAGTCCTTGAGCGACAGCACGCCGAACGCCACGTGGCGTGACTCATCGCGCATGACGTAGCGAAGCAGCTGCTTCAAGAGCGGCTCGTTGGTCATCTGGAAGAGGCTGCCGAATGCCGCCATGGCCAGGCCTTCGATCAGGATCTGCATGCCGAGATACTTGAAGTCCCAGCGGCTGTCCTGGATGGTGGCGTCGAGCAGCTCCTTCAGGCTGTCGGTGATCGGCCACTCCCACTCGAGCTTCTCGCGAAGATACCTGCTGAAGACCTCGACGTGGCGCGCCTCGTCCATGGTCTGGCTGCCCGCGGAGTACTTCGCTTCGATCCACGGCACCCCACCCACCAGCTGAGAGGCGACGATCAAGGCTCCCTGCTCACCGTGCAGGAATTGCGACAGCTGAAGCGAGATCTGCGCGTGGTAGAAGCGGTTGCGACCCTTCTCGTCGAGCTTCTTGAAGGGCCCATAATCCTGCAGCGGATTGATGCTGCGGGGAACGATCTCGCTCTCGGGGTCCACCGGGGTGTCCCAGGCCAGCAGCGTGGTCGAGTTCCACTGCTCCCGCTTGGCCTTCTCGTAGAGATCGCGCAGCCCCTCCTTCACCGAACCGTAGTTCCAGGCATAGTTGGTGTCGAAGGAAGCCAGGATGGTCTCGAGCTCTCGATCGAGGTGGTTCAGCTGGTTGACGGCGGGGCTGGCCATGAGAACTCCTTGGGGCGCTGATTCCCGCTAGCTTAACCCAGCCCGGGCGCTTCTCGGGTTAAACAGGGTGCCCCAGCGGCTTCCGCAGGTATCCTCAGGCCGCGCTCGGAATTCGCTCCCAGGAGGACCCCGCATGAAGCCGCGCAGAACCCAGAAACTCGAAGAGATCGAGCTCTCGGATCCCGAATTCTGGACCGCCCCGATCGAAGAGCGCGAGGGCGCCTTCGCCACGCTGCGCGAGCAGGATCCAATCCGTTTCTTCGCCGAGTTCGAGATGCCGCCCGAAATCCCGCTGCCCAGGGGCCCCGGTTACTGGGCGTTCACCAAGCACCGGCACATCCTCGAAGCCAGCCGCCAGCCCCAGATCTTCTGCTCTGGCCGGGGCGCGACTTCGGTGATCGACCTGCCGCCCCAGATGAACGAATTCTTTGGCGGCATGATCAACATGGACGATCCCCGTCACGGCAAACAGCGACAGATCATCTCGCGGGGCTTCACGCCCCGCGCACTCGGCGGCATCGAGGCCACAGTCGACCGCCTGGCCCAGCGCGTCGTCGACCAGGTGATCGAGCAGGGAGAGTGCGACTTCGTCACCGAGATCGCGGCGCCGCTCCCGCTCCAAATCATCTGCGACATGATGGGCATTCCCGAGAGCCAGAGTCAATTCGTCTTCGAACGCAGCAACCGAATCCTGGGTCTGGGAGACCCGGACTACAACCCCGAGAGCGAGAATCCGATCACTGCCGCGATGACAGCGGGCGCGGAGCTCGCAGCGCTGATGGGCGAGATGGCCAAATCGCGCCGCGAGCACCCCACCGACGACCTTACCAGCGCCTTGATCCACGCCGTAGGCGACGAGGAGGTCCTGACGGACGCCGAGCTGGCATCGTTTTTCGTCCTGCTTGTGGTCGCAGGCAACGAGACCACCCGGAATGCCATCAGCCACGGCATGAAAGCGCTCTGCGACAATCCCGAAGAGCGACACAAATGGGCCGCCAACTTCGAAGGCGTGGCCCCTTCCGCAGTCGAAGAGATCATTCGCTGGGCCAGCCCGGTGATCTACATGCGGCGCACGGTCACCCAAGACACCGTGCTCGACGGTGTGAAGCTTGCGAAGGGTGACAAGGTGGCGCTCTGGTATGCCTCGGCGAACCGCGACGAGGAGGTGTTCGAAGACCCCTTCCGCTTCGACGTCACGCGATCTCCGAACGAGCATGTGGGCTTCGGTGGACCGGGCCCCCACTTCTGCCTGGGTGCCAATCTGGCGCGACGGGAGATCAAGGTGATGTTCCGTCAGATCTTCGAGCGCCTTCCCGATCTCGAGATCACTGGTGAGCCCGAGCGGCTCGCTTCGAATTTTGTTCACGGCATCAAGCGGATGCCGTGCCGCTTCACACCCGGACCTCAGGCTGGCTAGCGACCCGCTGAGACCCCCGGGCACGCGCTCCGCGGGCGCATCCGCCCGCGTCTCCGACTCTTTCACAAGGAGCCGCCCACCATGCCCGCCCCGCTCTCCGCCGAAGATCACCAATTCCTCAATCGCGCCCTCGAGGCGAGTGTTCGCATTGCGGTGCTGGCTCTCCTCCTCATCTGGTGCTTCCAGATCGCACGGCCGTTCGTTCAACCCATCGTCTGGGGCGTCATCATCGCCATCGCCAGCCATCCTGCGTACGTGCGCCTCGGCCGCGCACTGGGAGGCCGCGAGCGGCTCGCCGCCGGGATGCTCGTGGTCGGCGCGTTGCTCCTTCTGATCGTCCCCTCCGTCCTGCTCTCCACCAGCCTGATCTCCTCAGCCACCGAGCTGGCAAGCAAGCTGTACGAGCAAGAAATCCAGATTCCGCCGCCGCCCGCGTCCGTGGCCACCTGGCCGATCGTTGGTGACGAGATCTACGGAATCTGGAGCACGGCCTCTCGGAGCCTCGAAGCCGCCCTCGGTCCGCTGACTCCCCAGCTCAGAGTCGTTGGGCAGTGGATTCTCTCCACGGGCGCCACCGCGGGATTCGGGCTCGTGGTGTTCGCGATCTCCATTGCGATCGCCGGCGTGCTGCTCTCCTCCGGCGACCGGGCCTCGGAGGCGGCCCGAGGTGTAGCGAGACGACTGCTGCTGGAACGCGGTGACGAGTTCGTCGACCTCGCCCGCGCCACCGTGCAGAGCGTCACGCGCGGCATCCTGGGGGTTGCGTTGATCCAAGCCGTTCTGGCTGGGATCGGCTTGCTCGTCGTGGGCGTGCCAGCTGCCGGCCTCTGGGCGCTGCTGGTCCTCTTGATGGCGGTGGTTCAGCTTCCGTCGGCTCTGCTGCTGTTCCCGATCGTCATCTACGTCTTCTCCACCAGCCCA
>CAXMOC010000273.1:0-24008 GCA_964194865.1 uncultured Opitutales bacterium
CCGAGCGAGTAGATGTCCGAGCGCGCATCGGCTTCGTCGCCCCGAACCTGCTCGGGCGACATGTATTGCAGCGTCCCCACCATGTGCCCCTGGCGGGTGATCCGCGACGAGCCCAGCGCGCGCGCGATGCCGAAGTCCATCACCTTCACCACGTCGTTGGGTCCGAGCATGATGTTCGAGCCCTTGACGTCGCGGTGGACGATTCCACGTTCGTGCGCGTAGCCGATGCCATCGAGGGCCTGACAGAACCGGGGAATCAACCGATCCAGCGGCATCCGGCCCGATTCTCGGACGATCGCCGAAAACGTCTTGCCCTCGACGTATTCCATGACCATCCAGAGGTCCTGCGCTTCGCGAACAAGGGTGTAAAGGGTGGCGATGTTCGTGTGGTTGAGCTGGGCCAGCACCTCCGCTTCCGAGCGGAAGCGGGCCATGACCTTGGGCTGGGCGGCCAGGTCGGAACGCAGGGCTTTGATCGCGACGGTTCGTTTGAGCAGCATGTCGGTGGCCCGGTAGACCTGGCCCACGCCGCCTTCGCCGATCTTCTCTTCGAACTTGTAGTTGCCGACGATCTTGCCGATCACTGCCGCACCGCCATTTCTGCGCAAGTGAGCCGCATGCGACATCGGTATCGGATGCCTGGAGGGGCGCCTTGATGCCAATCCCCCAGGGGGTCGAATGGTTCCTCGTCGTCCGCCAGGCCGGTTCAGCCGTCGCTCCGTCACGCCGATTCGAGTGGCCATGTGGCTGGATCTGGTTCTCTTGGCGGTGCTCGGCTGGTGCGGCTGGCGTGGGGCGCGCCGGGGTGGGCTGGCCGCTGGCATGGGCTTGCTCGCTCTGGCAGCCGGCTATGCCGGGGCCATCGTAGTGGCGCCGCGTTTGGGCCCCGTGGTGGCAGCTCGGTTCGACTTGCCGGAGCTGTTCGGTGTACCCATCGCGGGTTCGATCGGGTTCATTGGGGCGTTCGTCGCGGTCAGCGCGCTGTCCGGCGCCATGCGCCGCACGCTCGCGGAGGATGACGACGAGGGTCGCAGTGTGCGAGACCGCTTCCTCGGCGGCGCCTTCGGGGTGGTTCGCGGCTCAGTGATCGCGTTGTTGCTGGGCTACCTGGCGCTGTGGGTCGAGGCGGGACGCCTGACGGGCAACCTCGATGCAATGCCCGAAGTTGGAGAGTCGGTGGGGGCCGCAATGACCGAAGCCGTCGTGGAAGCCGGCGTCGAAGCGGCGATGGCCGACTCCGGCCGCGCGGGGCGAGTGGTCGCGCGGCTGGCCGCCCGGCCGGGTGCGACCTTGTCGGAGCTCCAGGCGGTGCTTGCGAATCCGCATGTCGCAGCCGTCCAGGGGGACCGACGCTTCTGGGCCAATGTCGAAGCCGGCGCCGTGGGGGCCGCCCTCAATACCGCGAGCTTTACGAACCTGGCTGCCGATGCCGAGCTTCGCGGTCAGATGGCGGCCATCGGACTGATCGATCAGGACGCCGCGGCGGATCCGGGTCTGTTTCGGGCGGCCGTCGACGAGGTGTTGCGCGAGGTGGGCCCCCGAATCCAGGGCCTGCGCAACGACCCCGAACTGCGCAAGCTCCTGGACGACCCCGACGTCGTGGCGATGGTCGAGTCCGGCGACACCCTGGGTCTGATGCGCCATCCCCGGTTTCACCAGCTCGTTTCACGGGTCAGCTCGAGCCCCTGGATCGAGTGAATCCCGGGTTCGTTCAGCGGGGGGTGTTGATCGCTTCGGGCGCCAGTGGGACGGACGCTGCGCGGTCCACCGATACCTGCTCCGGGCTGACCAGGCCAGCCGACATCACCAGCTTGAACGCTTCCTCGACTGTGAGGTCGATTTCGGTGATGTCGCTCTCGGGAACCAGAAGGTAGAACCCCGAAGTCGGGTTCGGCGTGGTCGGTAGGAAACAGTTGATCATGTGCTGCTTCGTCACGTCCTGGACGGGGCCGCGAGCGGCTCCGGTGGTGAACGCAAGCGCGTAGACATCCTTGCGCGGATATTCGAGCAGCACGACTCGATTGAAGCGGGACGTCTGGCTCGAGGAGGCGAAGATCGCCTCCAGCAGCTGTTTGACTCCACCGTAAATGCTGCGCGCTACCGGGACCCTCGCCAGTAGCTTCTCCCAGGCCCGCTGGAACTCGCCGCCGAGCCGGTGCCGAGCGCTCACACCGAGCAGGATGATCACGAAGAACGTAAACAGCATCCCGAGCAGCGGAAGGGGAGGCGGCTCCTTCAAGTCGGGAATGACGAGCTTGAGGAAACGCGGCAGCAGGAGGTTGTCTAGCCAGATGATGATGGAAGCGATGGCCCAGACGGTGACGCCGATTGGCGCGAAGAAGAGGACGCCGGCGATGAAGTAACGCCTGAGGGCTTCGCGAACGATGCTGCCGACCCGTCGCCGCACGCTCGGATTCGACCTCCCCAAGTACTCTGGTTACCCCGATCGAACTACACGCGGGCCCCACAAGGGCGCGGGCGCTGGGCGACGGTAGCGATTTCCGCTACCGCACAGGCCTACCGCGTTGGCTCCCTGACAGTGGCGATGGGGCTAGAAGAGCGGGAGGTCCCCGTCAGGTGCGTAGGCGGTGATCTCGCAATCCAGCGAGATGACCTCGAAGCTGGGGGGGACGTACGGAGGGGCTTCAGAATTTCCAGCGGCGGTGAGGTCGCTATCCATATCTCGGGTATAGCAATATCCGGGGGTACGCGCTGCCTCGGACCGCCAAATCCATGGGGTCCGCCCGCCGACCGCTAGCCCGGTGGGCCGGGGCCCGAGGTCAGGAGTCGAAGCCGTTTACGGCGGCTACCTGGCCGTACCAGCGCCCGGACTCTTTGAGGGTTCGGTCGCCGGACGCGAAGTCGACCCAGGTCAAGCCGAACCGCTGTGCGAACCCTTCGGACCATTCGAAGTTGTCGAGCAGCGTCCAGGCGTGGTAGCCGCGAACATCCGCGCCGTCCTCGATTGCCCGCGCTAGCGCCGTGAGGTATCCGCGGAAGTAGTCAATTCGACGCTGGTCGTGGATGACACCGTTCGCATCGGGGCCGTCCGCGTAAGAGCACCCGTTCTCGGTAATCTCGATCACCGGGTGGTCGTAGTCCCGGGTAATTCGCATCACCATGTCGTAGAGCGCATCCGGCCACGCTTCCCAACCGAAATCGGTCTTCGGACCCTCGTCGGCACCCATCGGGCCCACCGGGTTGGCGTGAATCCCCAGCCCGAGGGGGTCGTCTTCGCTGTGTGCAACCAGCGTGCGCGTATAGAGATTGATACCCAGAAAATCGAGTGGCACGCGCAACTGCTCGAGATCCCCATCGAGCACACCCATCCGCTCCAAGGGCGGGCCGCCAAGGAAGGCCTCGGGGTAGCGGCCGTTGAGCGCGGGCTCCAGGTACAAGAGATTGATGAGGCCGTGCCAACGCTCTGCCGCGGCCGCATCCGCCTCGGCATCGCCAAGGGGCTCGCAGGGCGACATGTTGAACGCGCTTCCGATGCGCAGGTCTGCACCCCGCGATCGCATGGCCCTGAACGCATCGGCCTGAGCCAGATTCACCGTGTGCACGGACCGCAGGAAGGCCTCCGGGTCGCGTCGCCCCGGTGCGTGGATTCCGATCAGGTAACCCATCAGTGTGAAGATGCTGGGCTCGTTGAAGATCATCCAATCCGTGACACGATCACCCAGTGAGCGAACCACCGCCTCCGCGTAATCCGCGAAGCGGCCGGCGGTGTCGCGATTCGACCACCCCCCCCGATCCTCGAGCGCTTGCGGTAGATCCCAGTGGTAGAGGGTCGGGAAGGGGCGAATGCCAGCAGCCAAGAGTTCGTCGACGAGGCGGCCGTAGTAGTCGATCCCCTTCGCGTTGAGGCTGCCGGAGCCGCTGGGAAAGATGCGCGGCCAGGCGATCGAGAACCGGTAGCTATTCAGGTTCATTCGGGTCATCAGCCCGACGTCTTCCGAGTAGCGTTGGTAGGAACGACAGGCGAGGTCTCCCGTGTCGCCGTTCTTGATGGTTCCGGATCGATGGGTGAACCGGTCCCAGATCGACTCGCCCTTGCCGTCCTCTTTCCAGCCGCCTTCGATCTGGTAGGAGGCGGTTGCGGTGCCCCAGTAGAATTGTTCGGGAAATCGAATCAATGCGCACTCCGAGGATCGGACGCCAGCATAACGGCTTCACGAGTGCTTTGGAGCCTCCTTCGAATGGGAGCCAGATCTCAGCTCTTACATTCGAATTAGCTCTTAACACCTTAGTTTTGCTATCAAAACTGGTTGGAAAGATCGCGGGGTGAACACTGCCGTAGCCGGCGCTCCGGATTCCCCAGCGGGGCATCGCGGGCTGGGGTTGCGAGCGCCACACTGAGGTGCGGGTTTTGCGTCGCCCCGAGGATTGATTGAGGACCGAGGACATCCATTCCGATGAGTAGACGGTGACCGCGATCAGGCTGTCGGAGTGGCTGCTGGCCGGGCTCATGGCCCTGGCGTTCGTGCCGGCTGGAATCGCTCTGGTCGGCGTCTGGTCATCGGTGGACTACTACTCGCACGGCTTTCTGGTTCCGCTGGTCGCATACTGGGCGGCGACACGGGGTCGCTCCCGCTTCGCGCTTGCGGCAGAGCGGGATCGGCGCGGAATCGCGCTGGCTGCTTTCGCCGCCTGCGTCTACGCGGTGGGTCTAGGGTCGGACAGTGTGTCGCTCCAGGGGCTGAGTCTCGTCGCGCTGGCGGCGGCCTGCACGCTGTATCTCGGCGGGGTCGCGGGCCTGCGGGTCCTGGCGTTTCCCCTCGTGTTCCTGGTGTTCATGGTGCCGCTTCCTGCCGATTGGCTGACGCCGGCGATCGTTGGGCTGCAACTGATGGTGAGCTCTGCCGCGGTGGAGCTGATGAGTTGGTTCGGATCTGGCGTGGTTCGCTACGGCAACGTGATCGAGCTGCCCGCGGGCGACTCGCTCTTCGTCGCCGAGGCCTGCAGCGGGATTACCTCGCTGGTCACGCTCACCCCCCTGGCGGTGATGCTCGCGTACTTCACCGAGCCTACCTTGCGGCGACAGGTCGCGATGGTGATCGCCGTCGTGCCTGTGGCCATGCTGGGAAACTTGCTTCGGGTGGCAACGACCGTGGCCTATGCGGAGCGCTACGGCGCGGAGCGAGCCACCGGAAACTGGCTTCACGAATCGGCCGGTCTGATCACCTTCGGCTTGGCGTGCCTTGGCTTGATCGGGCTCGGAGCCCTGATGAGACAGCTGTCTTCGGCGCGGACTTGAACGAGCCGCGCAGTCTGGCGGAGCGGGTCAAGGGAATTGCGCTCGGCCTGGGCTTCGATCTGGCGGGGGTCACGGCGGCCGTCGCCCGGCCCGAGACCGAGTTCCTGCGCGACTGGCTGGCCCGGGGCTACGCCGGTGAAATGGGATACCTCGAACGTCGGGTCGAAGAGCGGGTAGATCCCACCCGCGTGCTCGAGGGAGCCCGCAGCGTCATCGCAGTCGGGTTGGTCTACGACACCGAAGCCGATCGCGCGCCCGCTTCCGGCCTCGCCAGAATCGCCCGCTACACCGGTGGCAACGACTACCACGATGTCATGCTGGACCGGCTGCATGCGCTCGAAGCGGGAATGGCTGCCCTCGTGGACGGACCGATCGCGACGCGAGCCTATGTCGATACCGGACCGGTCCAAGAGCGCGTCTTCGCCGCCTACGCGGGGCTCGGCTGGATCGGCAAGAACACCTGTCTGATCCACCCGCGGCTGGGCTCCTACCTGTTCCTCGGGGTGTTGCTCACGGATCTCGCCCTGGAGCCGGACGAGCGCGAGCCGGATCATTGCGGAAGTTGTCGGGCGTGTCTGGATGCCTGTCCCACCCAAGCTTTCGCTGCTCCCTACGAACTCGACGCAACCCGCTGCATTTCGTACGCGACCATCGAATCGCGGAGTGCGGTTCCGGCGGGCCAGCGGGCCGATCACGGAAGCTGGGTGTTCGGCTGCGATATCTGTCAAGAGGTGTGCCCGTGGAACTCGCGGGAGCGCCGCAGCATCCCGCCGGACCCCCTCGGCCTGCGGGCGCAGATCGCACCGCGCGCTGAATGGATTCGGCCCTCCCTGAAGTGGATCCTTGGCCTCGACGAAGAGGGCTGGCGGGCCGCCACTCGCAAGACCGCGATGCGCCGTGCGCGCTACAACGGCATGATCCGGAACGCGCTCGTTGCAGCTGGAAATTCGCAGGACTCGGACCTCGCCGAGTCGGTGCGGCCCCATGTTGCGAGCGAGGATCCGCTGATTGCCGAGCATGCGCGCTGGGCGTTGGAGCAGCTGGATTCGGCCTCGTAGTTGACCTCCAGCCACCGCTCAGTGACGCCGCCGGGCGGCTAGCCGGGCGATGGCTTCGGGTTGCGGTGCCGAGCTGATGCCTTCCCAGTGTTCGAGAATCTCGAGCTCCGCGAAGATCTGAGGCAGCTCGCCGGGTTGCAGTAGAAATTCCGGGCTACGCGGTCCATGCCCGAGTTCGCGCTGCCGGGTCGTGAATGTCTCGTAAACGAGCAGGCCGCCGGGTGCGAGCGCTCGAACGATGGATCCGCTCAAGGCGCGATGCAGATAGCGAAAGACCAGCACCGCTCCACAAGAGCCGTCCGCGATCGGAATCCGACTGGGCGCCTCCAGATCGGCCCGTAGCGGAGTGATCTCCAGGTCCCGCGTGGACGCGGTCTCGAAGAGCTCATGAAGCCTAACCGCGTCGCGATCGATCCCGATGACCGGGACTCCCGCCTCGGCGGTCGGAACCGCGTGCCGCCCTCGGCCACAGGCCAAGTCGATCACGCATCCGAGGCGGGCCGCGGCGCGAATGCGATCCAGCTGAAGAACGAAGAAGGGGGAGGGCGGCGCGAGATCCGCCACCTCTCACGCTTCCCCGCGGCGCTCGGAAAGGAGCCTGCTGAGGCGGCCGGGGTAGTCGGTGATGATTCCGTCCACTCCGAGCTCCAGCAGCTGCGACATCTGCGCTGGATCGTTGACGGTCCAGACGTGGACCTGGACTCGGTGGGCGTGCGCGTGCTCGACCAGCTCCCGCGTCACCAGCGGGCGGTCCCCGAATGTCGGCGGGATCTGCAGCGCCATCGGACCACTCCGCGGCGCTTTTCCGGCCACGGCGGTGCGAACGAAGTCCAGTACGTCTCCGGTGCAGGCGCCCTGAGCGATTGGAACCGCTTGGTGATCGAGGCGCGCTCGCAGCCGGCCCATGATTTCGTCGTCGCCCGCCGTCAACAGGGTGATCGCTTCGCGCTGATGCTTCGCCACCAGCTCCACGCAGACCTCCACGAGCCGGGGCTCGGGAGACTTGAGCTCCAGATTGAATCGGGCCTCGGGTAGGGCGCAGAAGGCCTCGTCGAGGCTCGGGATGCGAAATCCCTGGCCGCGGAAGGGGTAGGTTCGACCGCCATCGGAGCTGAACCAATGGCCGGCGTCGAAGCTCTGCAACTCCGCCAAGGTTGTCTCCGACACGCAGGCCGATTCCGCCGTGACGCGCTCGACGCTTGGATCGTGGATCAGCACGGGCACCCCGTCGCAGGCCAGGTGAACGTCGCTCTCGAGGACGACAGCCCCCTGGCTCAGGGCTCGTTCGAAGGATGGGATCGTGTTTTCGGGAAGCTCGCCCGCGCAACCGCGATGGCCGATTGCGATGGGTGTGGGAAGATCGAAGTACGGATGGGTCACGGACGGTAGGGTACCATCCGCCGCCCTATGTCCGTGTTGACCCGGGAAGCGATCGGGGCTGAGCTGCTTGCCGGCCGGCTGAAGATCGAGCCCTTTGCAGCCGATCAGCTCGGTGCCGCGTCGATCGATTTGACTCTCGGCGACGAAATTCGCGTGATTCAGCCGGGCGATGGACCGATCGACCTGCGTGAAGACGCCGACTACCGCGACCACACCGCGCTTCGATCTCTGGACGAGCCCTACGTACTCGAGCCGGGCTACACGATTCACGGGATCACCCGCGAGCGCATCCACCTGCCACCCGACTTGTGTGGATTTCTCGAGGGCCGTAGCCGGTTTGCCCGCCTAGGGTTGATGATTCACGTGACCTCGGCCTTCGTCCAGCCGGGCGTTTCGAACCGTCAGGTGCTGGAGATGAGCAACGTCTCCAATCGCCCACTCCGAATTCACGCCGGGGTGCGCCTGTGCCAGCTGGTCTTGATGCGGACGGAGGGAGAGGCTCGTTACGCGGGGCGCTTCGCGGGCCAAGAAACCCTCTAGTGCGCGCCGTCGTGCAGCGAGTTCGCTCGGCCCGGGTCTCCGTCGATGAGGAGATCGTCTGCGAGATGGGCGGCGGACTCCTCGCGTTGGTCGGTGTCGGACGCAATGACACGCAGGATTCCGCCGACGAACTGGCGCGTCGCATCGTGCATCTGCGGATCTTCGATGATGATCGTGGTCGCCTGAATCGCGCGTTGCTCGATACCGGGGGGACGTTAGGCCTGGTGTCGCAGTTCACCTTGTACGGTGACGCCCGTCACGGAAGGCGTCCGTCCTTCGTGGAAGCCTCTCCTGCGGAGCAGGCCGAGCCCCTGATCGACGTGGTCGCCGAACGCGCCAGAGCGTTGGGCGCTCGTGTCGTGACTGGGCGGTTTCGAGCGGCGATGGAGGTTTCGCTCGTCAACTCGGGACCGGTCACGATCCTGCTCGACACAGAAAGAGCCTTCTGAGCGCGCGCCAGGGTTGACGTGCGCGATGCCAGCGGCATCATGCGGGCGGGGGAGCGGTGCAGCGCGCACTAGTGCGGCTGGCCGCTCGACGGCGGTCTTGAATCGCCGAAGGAGAGGGAACTGTGATTCGATCCAAGCTAGTACCTACGGTGATACTCGTAAGCGCATTGGTGCTCGTGTTTCAGGCCGGTCCCGTTCGAGCAGACGGCGCTGCGAGCGAGGCAGGCGTCGGTGCGGCCTCGGCCGTTACGACGTTGATCTACGGCCCGGTCAAGATGGTGTACTCGGTATTGGGTGTCATCTTCGGCGGATTCGCCTGGGGCCTGTCCGGAGGCGACTCGGATGTGATGATGGCGGTGGTCACTCCGGCGGTACGGGGGGACTACGTCGTGACACCCAATCACATTCGAGGCGAACGGAGTCTCGAATTCTTCGGCCGGAGTCCGGACTACCGCGAAGACACGGTCGTGCTCGAAGAGGTCTACTGAGGACCGTCGCCGAGCCTCTTGGCTCGAACTCCTGAACGTTCGGGTGGCCTGTACCCGCGCAATGCGGTGGCGGGCGCGCTGCGGGCTGATCGCGGGAATGCTGCGCCCGGCTTGCCGGTAGCCGTATTCATACCAGCTGTAGAATGGCCGGGGGGGCAGACCGCATCCCTCGGGGCTGGTGTACGGCTGGCAGGTCGGCGGGCGAATCGCGATCCTACGTCGTGCTGACATGACCGAACTGGGTTCTCACGCGTACCTAGCCTTCGCGGCTGGCCTGATCTCCGTGCTGTCTCCCTGCGTATTGCCGCTGATGCCCGCGTATCTCTCACTGGTCTCGGGAATCTCGGTCGAGGAGATGCAGGACGGCGCCAGTGACCGGGTGGTTCGGCGGCGAGTGATGGGCGCCTGCTTGGCCTTCGTCGTGGGATTCTCGTGCATCTTCGTCCTGATGGGGATGGGTGCGTTCGCGGCCGGGCACATTTTGCGCACCTGGCAAGCCGAGGTCTTCGGCGTCCAGTTTGGCTTCGTACAAATTGCCGGGGTGTTCATTATCCTGCTCGGTCTGCATATGACCGGCATCATTCCGATCCGTGCGCTCTACCGTGACACCCGCTTTCACCTCCGCTCTGGTCAGAGCAGCGCGATCAGCGCCTTTCTGGTGGGTGCCGGCTTCGCGCTGGGTTGGTCGCCCTGCATCGGGCCGCCACTGGCGATGATCCTGACGATCGCCAGCAGCGGTGACACCGTGTTCGAAGGGATGGGGCTCCTGGTGATCTACTCGGCGGGCCTCGCGATCCCCTTCCTGATTGCGGGCTGGAGTATCGAGCACTTCTTTCAGGCCTTTTCTCGCATCAAGCTGCATTTTCGAAAGCTCGAGATCACCTCGGGCGTCGTGCTAGTGGGGGTCGGCATCTTGCTGATGACGGATCAATTCTCGACTTTGAACAGCCGCTTCAGCTTCATGGCTGATCTCGTGGCGGCTGCCGAGCGGGCGATTCAATGAAGTGGAATCCGCGTTCTGCCAGGATCCGGTCGATGGCGCTCTCGATGGCATCGCTGCTGCTGCCGGCCCTGGGCTGCAGCGCTCAAGACGAGGCGGGACCCGACGCCGTCGTCGAGGCGCCGCCCCCCGAGCAGAAGCAGAATCCGGCGCCCGACTTTACGTTGCCCGACGTACATGGAAACGAGGTCTCTCTCAGTGACTACCGCGGCAAAGTCGTGGTCATCGACTTCTGGGCGACCTGGTGCCCGCCCTGCATCTTCCAGGTGCCGGAGCTCAATCAGCTCTGGAGCGCCCACAAGGAGGCGGGGAATGTGGCGGTGGTTGGTGTCGCGGTCGACGTCGAGGGCGCAGAGGTGGTGGCGCCTTGGATCGAGCAGGAAGGTGTCGAATACCAGATCTTGATCGGCGACGAGCGCCTCGCCCGCGAGTTCGGGGCGATGGGTTTCCCCACCCTGGCCATCATCACCCCTGAGGGCAACATCGAGTCGTTGCACGTCGGACTGATCGAGCTGGATGAGCTCGAGAGCCTGGTGGCGCCCTTCGCCGGGTCGGGCTGATCCTCCCGAGCTCCAAACACTCAAGCTCGGAGCCGGATGCGTCGAAATCGCTAGCGGTGCGTCTTCTCGCTACCGGGGGGCTCGATGCACGGCGACCAGGATGCTCGCGAAAGAGGCTCGTACCAACGAGACCTGCAGGCGGGTGAGACCATCTTCGATGAAGGTGAAGCGGGCGACAGGTTCTACGTCATCCGGAGCGGTGAGGTCGAGCTGTCGCGCAGCTGGGAGGGCTCCCATCGGGCAGTTGCACGATTGGGCCCCGGGGATTTCTTCGGCGAGCTGGGCGTCGTGCTCGGCCGAACCTGCACCACCCGAGCCATCGCGGTCAACAACACGCGCGTTCTGGAGCTCGATCGCGACACCCTCGAAGCCATGTGCCTGGCCGAACCCGCGATCGCGATTCGTATGATTCGCGTCCTCCTGTCTCGGCTGATCCTGGCGGAAGGCCGACTGGCTGCGTTCGGTGTCGACGACCTGTTGCGACCCGTGATTCGCGGGTTGGTCCGAAATGCCGAGCCGCACGCCGAGCGAGGTCATCGAATCCCCAGCACACTCCGAGAGCTCTCGGAGGAATGCGGCCTATCGATGTTGGAGACCCACCGGGCCCTGCATCAGCTCTTCGATCGCAAAGTGATCGGGCTGGTCGAAGATTGTCTCTACGCCAAGGATCTGGATGCGCTCTCGGCCTGCCTGGAGCCCTCACCGGCAGCCTGACCCAGCCCGGCTTCGGACCGACCGTCCAGAATTTCCGCCGAAATCTCCCTGAATTCACAACCGCGCGTCCGAGCCCAGCGTCTAGTATCCGGCCGATCCCGATTGCCGACCCCTCCGGGGCTCTGTTAGCGTGAGCGTTCCAGGCTTTCTGGGGGGGTGGGTGGACCAAAAAGCCGCGGCGCTCTTGCTCATCGCGGCGCTGTTCGCCGCGCCATCCGCACTCGCCCAGCTCAGTTCCGACTTGGGCAGTACTCCGCTCGAGATCACAGCAGATACCGTCGACTACGAGCGCACCCGAGACATCTATGTCGCGCGCGGAGACGTTCGGCTCGTGCAGGGACAGACGATCCTCACGGCCGATTGGGTCGTCTACAGCCGCGGCGGCAGTCGCGGGGTGGCCAGCGGAAACGTCGTCTTCTCCGATGGCGTGGACACCGTCTACAGCAACTTCGTCGAGTTCAACCTGTCGACGCTCCAGGGCGTGCTGTTCCTGGCAGAGTTCGATGACACTGTGAATCGATTTCGCCTGCAGGGTGACGAGATCGTCAAGACCGGCGACCAGACCTACACGTTCGAGCGTGGCATGTTCACCACTTGCCGCTGCCCCGACGAGGGAGAGGATCCCTGGCAGATCCGGGCCGAGAGCGCGAACCTCGAGCTAGAAGGCTACGCGGTCGCGCGGAATACCACGATCAACATCCTCGGAGTTCCGATCCTCTGGCTGCCGTGGATGGCCTATCCGCTGAAGAGCGAGCGCGAGTCGGGATTTCTGTTCCCCGAGGTGGCCTACCGGGGACGCAACGGGATCGCCGTCGGTCTGCCCTATTTCTGGGCGGCGGCGGAGAACTTGAACGTCACTGTGACCCCCCAATGGCTCGAGAAGCGTGGCTTCAAGGGCGACCTGGAGGTCGAGTACCTGCTGGGCGAGCACTCAGAGGGCACGATCTATGGCTCATACATCCACGATGACGCAATCGATGAAGATTCCCTCGATGATCCCTTCGACGCTGACCGTTGGGCGGTCCACGGTGCCCAGAGTCTGCACCTACCCCAGGGCTGGCAGGTGCAGTCGGAATTCAAGGTCGTTTCGGACAATCGTTACCCCTCCGATTTTCGGCCACTGTCGCGTTTCCGCCGAGACCGCTATCTGACCTCGACCGTCTTCGGGACGAAACACTTCGGGGACAACGGGCTCTCCGGCTTCGTGGGGGCAGCCCACTGGGCCGATGACATTCAGAGCCCCGACAACCAGGACAGGGATCCCTACCTGCTTCAGCGACTGCCCGATCTCGAGTTCAAGGTCCTTCCGTCCCGGTTGTCGTGGGCCGAACGGCTCGTGCCGTCGCTCGACGGCGAGTACATCTACTTCGCGCAGGAGCAGAATCCGAGCGAGGTCTTCCCCAACCTAACGCCGCTTGGCGACGACATGTTCTACGACACCGGGATCGATGCCCTGCCGGATGAGCAGGAGCCGGGCTTCCGGGCTGGAATCGAGGATCCGCACGAAGACAACGTTGCGCTCGGAGGGCCCGAAGGGGATCTCCGTTTTCAGGAGGGAGAGCCCCTGGCGGATCGCGGGCATCGCTTGTTGATCACGCCGAGGCTGGCCATGCCGTGGAGGTTCGGAAACCATTTCGAGATCTACCCGGAGATTGGATGGCGCCAGTCGTTCTATCAGACGCGGGCCCAGGGGTTCGAGGCCTGGGGGACGTTTACGGCCCGGGCGGACATCCAGACTCGCTTGAGTCGCAGCTATCGAGGCGATCTGATTCATATCCTGGAGCCGCGTCTAGGGTACGGGCTGATCACACATCCGGACCTCGACGATCAGCCCTTCTTCGTTCCTTTCACCGCCGTGCCACAACAGCGAATCCGCCAGCTCGATCTCGACAACGTGACGCGAGACACGGCCGACCGCCTGGACTCGTTCAATGGGATCACCTGGGGGGCGAGCAACCGGCTCTACCGCCGTGGCGGCCCAGGGAGCGATATGCGTCTGCTGGCGGACATCACGGTCTCCGCCCAGTACGACTTCGCCAGTGGCGGCCGACTCGGCAACTTCGTCATCGACGGGGTCGGGATGCCGAGCGAGCGCTCCCAAGTTCGTCTCAATATCGGCTTCGACCCAGAGGACGTCACGCTCGACGAACTGCTGGCCGAGGCCGATTGGATGTTCGGCTCATCGCTCGGCTTGGCGCTGAGCTACCGCTACCTCGACCGGATTCCCCGCTTCTTCGAGGATTTCCGCTTCGACAGCGACCGGTTCGACGACTTCCAGAACAGCTTCAATCGCGTCAATCAGGTCAACGCCCGCGTGCGCTACGCATTCACGAAGAATTGGTCGGCCCGCTATCAGATCGCCTACGCGTTCGAGAACTCCATTCTGCTCTCCAACCGCGCCTCGGTCGAGTACCTGAGCAAGTGCGTCTGCTGGGGCCTTGGCGTCGAGGTTCGCCAGAATCGGCAGTTTGGGTTCGAATTCAACGTCATCTACCGGATCGTCGGGCTCGGAAACGATCCCACGGGCCTGTCCGAAGGAGGCCTCGATCAGTTCGGCTTCCTTGACGCCTTCTAGCGCGTTTGATAACAACGCGTTTTTGCACCGCTTTCTCCGCACCCGCGCGCCCTGCGCGCGCAAGAGGCCGAGTTGTACCGCCCCTCCCGACAAGCGTTCGAGGAGCTCGCGACCCACGCAAACTGGATCCCCGTCGTTCGCGAGATTCGTGCCGATCTCGACACCGCTTTGTCGCTATTCAAACGCCTGGACGATGGCCGGACGAGCTTCCTGTTCGAGTCCGTCGAGGGCGCCGAGAAGTGGGCCCGCTTCAGCTTCATCGGTCGCGGCGCGCGCGCCCTCTTCGAGGCCAGGGGGCAGGAGGTGTCCTGGACCGAAGACGCTGAGACCCAGCGCTTCGAAGTTGCGGGGGATCCCCTCGTCTTTCTGAGGGAGAAGCTCGCCGGCGTCGATGCCGCGCGGCTGGAGGGTGCCGGATTGCCGCCCTTCCTCGGCGGCGCCGTCGGCTTCGTCAGCTACGACTGGATCCGCTTCGTCGAACGAATTCCCGATGCGAACCCGGATCCCATCGGGCTGCCCGATCTGTGGTTCGCCTTTCCGGAGATCGTGGTGGTTCACGACAACGCGCGTCATACCGCATTCGTGGTCCGCCACGTGGAGGTGGGGCACGGTGTCGACCTCTCGGACGCGTACGACGAAGGGCTAGCGGCCGTGGACGCGGCGGTTCGCGAGCTGCGTACGCCGCTGCCTCCCGATCTCGAACGGGAGCCGCTGCGCTCGCCCATGGATGTCGCCCGCAGTGCGACGCGGGAACAGTTCCACGAGATCGTAAAACGCGCGAAGGACTACATCGAGGCGGGCGACATCTTTCAAGTCGTGCTCTCGCAGCAATTTCGAGTTCCGCTTCAGGTGGACCCGTTCACCATCTACCGACATCTGCGAGCGATCAACCCCAGCCCGTACCTCTTTTTTATTCGTTGCGGCGGACCCGTGCTGATCGGCTCGTCGCCCGAAGCGCTGGTGCGTCTGAGCGATGGAAAGATCGACGTTCGGCCGATTGCCGGAACTCGCCCGCGAAGTGCGAATCGAGAGGAGGATGAAAGGATCGAGGCGGATCTCCTCGCCGACGAGAAAGAGCGGGCCGAGCACCTGATGCTGGTCGATCTCGGCCGCAACGACGTGGGTCGGGTTGCGAAGATCGGAAGTGTTCGCGTCAGCGAGTTTGCGATCGTTGAGCGTTATTCCCACCTCATGCACATCGTCTCCAACGTCCAAGGGGAGCTGAGAGAGGGCCTCGATTGGCTCGACCTGCTGAGGGCGACGTTTCCGGCGGGCACGCTGTCCGGCGCGCCGAAGGTTCGCGCGATGGAAATCATCGACGAGCTGGAGAACCTTCGGCGCGGCCACTATGGCGGCTGTGTGGGCTACATCGACTATTCGGGGAACATGGATACCGCCATCGCGATTCGGACGATGCTGATCAAGGATGGTGAAATCTTCATGCGAACCGGGGCGGGAATCGTGGCGGACTCGGATCCCGACTACGAGTTCGAGGAGACCATCACCAAGGTCCGGGCCCTGGTCGAAGCAATCGACATGGCCCGTGAGGGGATCGACTGAGAGTCAATCCAATGAGTGGACGGCCGCGATGCGATTACTGATGATTGACAACTACGATTCGTTTACCTTCAACCTCGTGCAATATCTCGGTGAACTCGGCGCCGAGACCGAGGTCGTCCGCAACGACGTTGAACAGACGAGCGCTCTGTTGGCGCGAAAGCCCGACGGTATCGTCATCTCGCCCGGGCCCGGAGAGCCGAGTGCCGCGGGGGTTTCGATCGAGTTGGTGCGAGAGAGTGCGCGATCGCGGATCCCGCTCCTCGGGGTCTGTCTGGGCCATCAGTCCATCGGTGTTGCATTCGGTGGGAGGATCGTGCGGGCACGCTCGATCATGCACGGCAAGGTGTCGAAGATCGAGCACGACGGCGCCGGCCTGTTCCAGGGGCTCGATTCCCCCTTCGAGGCGACCCGCTATCACTCGCTCGTGATCGACCGCGCGTCCTGCCCCGAAGAGCTTGCGATTACCGCGCGGACCGGCGATGGGGAGATCATGGCGGTTCGACACCGGGAGCTGCCAATCGAAGGCGTTCAGTTTCATCCCGAATCGATCCTCACGCGGGTCGGAAAACCGCTGCTGAAGAACTTCTTGCAGCGCTGCGAGAATGGAGCAGCCGCGTGAGCTTGTCCGATGCGATCGACACCGCCATTCGCGGCGTCGAGGTGCCTGCGCCGGTGCTCGAGGCTGCGTTCGGCGAGGTTATGGACGGCGAGGCGTCACCGGTTCAGATCACGGCGCTGCTGGTCGCATTGCGGTGCAAGGGAGAGACCGTTGGAGAGATCGTCGCTGCTGCCACGGCCCTACGAGCCAGGGCGGTCAGCGTGCCGAGTCCGAACCGGCAGGCGATCGATACCTGCGGAACCGGTGGCGATGGCGCCGACACCTTCAACATCTCGACGGCGGCGGCTCTGGTGGTGGCGGGCGCCGGTGTCCCGGTTGCCAAGCACGGAAACCGTGCAGCGTCGAGCAGGACGGGCAGTATCGATGTGCTCGAAGCGCTCGGAGTGCGTGTGGATCTGCCGATCGAGGAGTCAGCCAGGATCTTGCAAGAGATCCGAATTGCCCCCTTCTTCGCGCGCCTCGCGCATCCGGCCATGCGCTTCGTGGCTCCAGTTCGTCAGGAGCTCGGTACTCGAACCCTGATGAACTGCCTAGGCCCCCTGTTGAATCCCGTGGGCGTGCGCTTCCAGCTCGTCGGCGTGTACTCTGTGGATCTGCTGGAGCCGCTTGCCGCAGCGCTGGGTAAATTGGGGGCGGAACGAGCGCTGGTCGTGCACGGGTCGGATGGCCTCGACGAGATTACGACCTGTGGCAGGACGCACGCCGTATTGTTGGAGAACGGAGTCACCAAGGCATTCCCGGTCGACCCGGCGTCTCTCGGGATTCCGTTGCCGCTGCCGGGCGCATTGCGGGGTGGCTCGGCGTCGGAGAATGCCGAGATCCTTCGGGGCGTGCTCGAGGGCGAGAAGGGCGCGAGGCGCGACATCGTGCTCATCAACGCCGGCGCCGCACTCTGGGTGGCAGGCGCCTGCACAGGCCTGGATACCGGCATGGAGCTGGCGCGCCAGAGCATCGATTCGGGCGCTGCCGCGGAACGGCTCGAGCTGTTGGTGGCGGCGTCCAATGCCGCTCCCGGGGCAGCATCGTGACCATTCTCGACGAGATTCTCGAACGCAAGCGCAACGAGATCCTGGCGGCCAAATCTTGCTGTTCGGCCGCTCAACTGGCCTCCGAGGCGGAGGAGTACGCAGAGCCCACGCGGGGCTTTCGCGCCGCTCTGGCCCAGGGCGAGCGGCCTAGAATCGTGGCCGAGATCAAGCGCCGCTCGCCGAGCCGCGGGGAAATCCGTGCGGATTTCGATCCGGTCGACTGCGCGAAGGGGTACTGGGAGGGCGGCGCGGCGGCCCTCTCGGTGCTGACGGACTCTCACTTCTTTGGGGGTGAGCTGAGCTATCTGGAGCAGGTGCGACGCGCCGTACCGCTGCCCCTGTTGCGCAAGGACTTCGTCGTCGATTCCTACCAGATCGACGAGGCTCGGTTGGCGGGTGCGGATGCCGTGCTCTTGATCTGTGCGGCATTTCCCGGCGAGAATCGGGTCGCAGCGCTCGAGCAGCTGCGGGCTCGGGCGGGCGGACTCGGGCTCGACGTGCTCGTCGAGGTGCATGACGATTCGGAATTGGATGACGCCATCGAATGTGGGTCGGATCTGATCGGAGTCAACAATCGTGATCTCGCGAGCTTCGAGGTCGATCTCGGGGTTACCGAACGCCTCGCCCACCGGGCACCGACCGGTGTCGTGTTGGTGGCCGAGAGCGGCATTGTCAACCCAGCGGACGTGGCCCGGCTCGAGTCGGCTGGCGCTCATGCGATGCTGGTCGGGGAGTCACTGATGCGCGAGTCCGATCTCGGACTGGCGTTACGACAGCTACGGAGGGCATCGTGACAGGGAGCATTCGGATCAAGATCTGCGGGATTACCCATCCCGAAGACGCTCAGGCAGCAATAGACGCCGGGGCGGATCTGATTGGGTTGAACTTCGTTCGGGGCTCTCCGCGAGAGCTCGACCTGAAGATGGCCGAAGAGATCGCGGAGCTCGCGGCGGGGCAGGTGGAGCGAGTCGCGATATTCCAGGATGCCGACGAAACTGAAATCAGCCGGGTGCTGCGCCGAATCGATCTCGAACGAGTCCAATTTCACGGCAGCGAGACGGAAGAGCAGGTAGAAGAAGTCGACCTTCCCGTCATCAAGGCGCTGCGCGGAGCCGACCTCGAGGCCGCTGAAGAATATCCTGGCACCGTGTTGTTGCTCGATCACCCGAGCAAAGGCGGTGGCAGCGGCGTTGCCTGGGATTGGAGCGATGCCGGAAAGCTGATCGAACGCGGCTACGACGTGATCATTGCGGGAGGCCTCAACCCTGAGAACGTCGCCGAAGCGATCGGCGGCGTGGGCGATCTCCTGCCGTGGGGGGTCGACGTGACGTCGGGCGTCGAGAGTGACGGCAACCGCAAGGATCCCGCTAGCATCGCTGCCTTCATCGCGGCGGTGCGCCAGGCGGAAAGCGGGGAGTGAGCACCGGAATCAAGCAGGGCCGCTTCGGCGAGTACGGCGGCCGGTATGTCCCCGAGGTGCTGGTCGCTGCGCTGGACGAGCTCGAAGACGCCTACCCGCGCATCTCCAACAGCGCGGAATTTCGCGCAGAGCTCGATGGGTTGCTGGCCAGCTACGCCGGCCGTCCGACGCCTTTGAGCTTCGCGGGCCGCATGACGGAGGATCTGGGCGGCGCGAAGGTGTACCTGAAGCGTGAGGATCTCGCGCATACGGGAGCCCACAAGATCAACAACGTTCTCGGCCAGTGTTTGCTTGCGCGCTACATGGGGAAGCGGCGGGTCATTGCCGAGACAGGTGCCGGTCAGCACGGGGTGGCCACCGCGACGGCCTGCGCACTTCTGGGTCTCGAGTGCGAGGTCTACATGGGGAGCGTGGACGTAGACCGCCAAGCGCTCAACGTGTTCCGGATGGAGCTGCTCGGTGCCTCGGTCCATCCCGTCACGAGCGGATCCCAGACCCTCAAGGACGCCACCAACGAGGCGATGCGGGATTGGGTGACCAACGTTCGGACCACCTATTACTGCATCGGCTCGGTCATGGGGCCGCATCCTTACCCCACGTTGGTTCGTGACTTTCAGCTCGTGATCGGGGTCGAGGCCCGCAGGCAGATCCTCGAGGTGGAGGGGCGCCTACCCACGGTGCTCGTCGCGTGTGTCGGAGGCGGATCCAACGCAATCGGGCTGTTCCACCCCTTCCTCGCCGATGACGACGTGCGCATGGTCGGAGTGGAAGCGGCCGGCGAGGGTTTGGAATCGGGCCGCCACGGTGCCGCGCTGTGCGCGGGCACTCCCGGGGTGCTCCACGGCATGCGCAGCCTGGTGCTCTCGGACGATGACGGCCAGGTCTTTCCCGCGCACTCGATTTCCGCAGGGCTCGATTATCCCGGAGCCGGGCCTGAGCTCGCACAGCTGCGGGATTCGGGTCGAGCTCAATACGCCACTGCAGACGACACCTCGGCGCTCGATGCGTTCGTCTATCTGTCGAGAACCGAGGGGATCATCCCGGCATTGGAATCCGCGCACGCCATCGCATACGCGCGCGACCTCGCTCCGACGCTCTCGGGTGACGAGATCGTCCTGATCAACCTGTCCGGGCGCGGCGACAAGGACGCCCCCCTGGTGCGGAAGCTGTTGGCCGAGCGGCGTTCGGGAGCGCATTGATGAGCCGGATCGGGGGGCGCTTTGCGGAGCTGAGCGCTCGGGGAGAGCGCGCCCTGGTTCCCTTCCTGACCGCCGGTGATCCGGACTTGGCTACCACGGAAGCGCTGATCCTGGCGATCGCAGAGGCGGGAGCGGACTGCATCGAGCTCGGTGTTCCCTTCTCCGACCCTATCGGAGATGGCCCCGCGATCCAGCGCTCCAGCGAGCGAGCGCTTCGATCGGGTACTTCGCTGCGACGGGTTCTCGGACTCGTCAAGAACCTCCGAGCCCAGATCGACACACCGTTGGTACTGATGGGCTACGCGAACGTCGTGTTGACCATGGGGGAGCGCCACTTTGCGGAGGCAGCGAGCGAAGTGGGCGTCGATGGGGTGATCGTGATCGATCTGCCGCCGGAAGAGGGTGGGGCGCTCTTCGATGCGCTGATCGAATCCGGAATCGACCCGATCCTCTTGGCTGCGCCCACCACCAGCGAATCCCGGATGGCCCAGCTGGCCGAACAGACCCGCGGCTTTCTCTATTATGTGTCACTCACCGGCGTGACGGGCGCTCGAGATGAGCTCGCCCTGGGCATCGAGGAAGCGGTCGCGCGGATTCGCAGGCTGTCCAACGTTCCGGTCTGCGTCGGTTTCGGAATCTCGACGCCCGCTCAGGCGGAGCAGATCGGGCGTTTTGCGGATGGGGTGGTGGTGGGTAGTGCGTTGGTGAACCGAATCGAGGCTGCGAAGTCGCCAGAGGCGGCCGTGGAGGCGGCGGCTCGATTCGTGGCCGACCTCAAGCGTCCGCTTCGCTGAATCGCTCGAACAGCTCTCGGATCTGTCGCTTCGTTTCATCGAGGCTTCCGGAGTTGTCGATCACGATGTCGGCCATCGCCTTCTTGTCTTCGATCGGCAGCTGGGCGCGGATCCGCAGCAGAGCTTCTTCTCGAGTGCAGCCATCGCGCCGCATCTGGCGCTCGATCTGGGTCTCCTCTGGGGCGTAGACCAGGACGGTTGCGTCGAAAGGCAGGGCCGATGCACCGCCCGTGCGAGCCTTGCGTCCCTCGAACAGCAGTGGAATGTCGAGCACGATCAACGAGGCGCCATCCGAAGTGGCTTCGGCCATGCGCCGAGCCATGGTGACGCCTACCTCGGGATGGACGATTCGGCCTAGCTGCACTCGGGCCTCGGGATCTCGAAAGACGATCGCGCCAAGGGCTGCCCGGTCGAGTGCCCCGTCTCGGTCGATTACCTCGGGCCCAAAGGCGCGGGCGATTTCATCGAGCATCGGCGCGCCCGCCGCCTGCAGCTCGTGGACGATGGCATCGGCATCGATGACCGTTGCGCCCATTTCGGCCAGTAGCTCGGCCACCGAGCTCTTCCCCGTTCCAATGCCTCCAGAGAGGCCGAGAACCTTCGCCATGCCCCTAGAGTCGCACGGCCGTCGCCCTGTCGCACAGTCGCGCTTGCCCCAATGCGAGCGCTGCTCGAAGCGCCCGGCCGGGCGGCTCATCCGGGAAGAAGCCGAGAAATTTCAAGCGGTTAGCTCCCGAGGACGAATTCGGGCCGAGTTGCGAGCTCCTAAGAGGGATAACCCCCTGCAATCTCGATGAAAATCGACCTTGCGAATTTGCGCAGTCCGGGGGCCTCCAGTATCCTGCGCGAGCCTTTTCAGGGGGTTAGCGGGTTTTTGGGTCCGCGCGGCACCTGGGAGGGTCACCCCCTGCGCCACCCTCGCGTCGGTCCGCTGATTCCGCCAATTGGCGGCCGCAACGGGAGCGCCATGGTCGAACCGGAAAAGAGCAGTTCTGTGCCCGCCTCGGAGAAGGCCGGGCGGGAGCTCGAGCGTCTTCGCGAGCAGATCGACGCCACCGATCGCGGGATTCTCGAGCTGCTCAACGAGCGAGCGAAGTGGGTGCTCGAGGTGGGGCAGCTCAAGCAGTCGCACGGGACGGCCGTCTACGAAGAGGCCCGTGAAAAACGCATCATCGACCGCTTGTTGGAAATCAATTCCGGCCCTTTTCCCGATGCCGGGCTCGCGCCGGTGTTCCGCGAGATCATCTCGGCCACGCGGTCGCTAGAGGGCGGGGTGCGCATCGCGTACATGGGGCCCGAGGGCTCCTTCAGCCATTTGGCGGCGGGCCGAAAGTTCGGCGAGCTGGCACGGCTCGAACCGGTCGGAACCATCTCCGAGGTGTTCTCGGCCGTCGATCGGGATGAGGCCAATCTCGGCGTGGTCCCAGTCGAGAATACGACTGAAGGTGTCGTCACTCAGACTCTGGATGCCTTCGTCGATAGCGAGCTGTCGATCTGTGGCGAAATACTGCTGCGGGTGGCCCATCAGCTGGTCTCTCGCAGCGGACGCATCGAGGATGTTCGGCAGGTCGTCTCGAACCCTCAGCCGCTCGCGCAGTGTCGGCACTGGCTGGAGCGCCACCTGCGCGGAGTGGAGCAGCGGGTGGCTGCCAGCAGCAGCGCCGCCGCGCAGAGCGCTGTCGACGATCCATCCGTGGCCGCCATCTGTAGTGCGATGGCAGCGGAGGCCAACGGGCTGCGAACCATCGAGGCGTCGATCGAGGATCGACGCGACAACACCACGCGCTTTCTCGTGATCGGGCGCCAGGCGCCCAAGACCACCGGGAACGATTTGACGTCAGCCGTCTTCACGATTCGCAAAGACGAGCCCGGCGGACTCTACCGGCTGCTTCAGCCCCTCGCGGACGCGGGGATCAACCTCACCACGATCCAGCTGCGACCGATCAAGGGCAAGCCCTGGGAGTACCTCTTTTTTCTCGATCTCGAGGGACACCGTACGGAAGCGCGGGTCGCGAAGGCTCTGGAGGCGGTGGCAAGTATCGCGCACTCCCATCGGGTGCTCGGCTCGTTTCCACGCGCCGAAGTCGATCGGGGAGGCAGCTAGCCCCCATGGCATTGGAACACTTGATCAAGCCCCACATCCTCGGTCTCGAGCCCTATCAGCCGGGCAAGCCCGTCGAGGAGCTCGAGCGCGAGCTGGGGATCGAGGGGGCGATCAAGCTGGCGTCGAACGAGTGCGCGATCGGTCCCTCGGCCAAGGCCATTGCGGCGGTTCGCGAGGCGCTCAACGGTGTTCATCGCTACCCGGATGGCGCGAGCTTCGCCCTCCGCCAGCGGCTCGCTGCACGACTGGAGGCGGAACCCGAGCAGCTCGTCTTCGGTGCCGGCGCCGATGAGATTCTCGAGCTCCTGGTCAAGGTGCTGCTCGGCCCAGGAGACGAGGCCGTCTTCGCCTGGCCGTCATTCGCGATGTACCCCGTGGTCGTTCAAGGCATGGGGGCTCGGTCGGTCACGGTGCCGCTGAACGATGACCTGGTTCACGATCTGCCAGCCATGGCGGCAGCCGTCAACGAGAGGACGCGGCTGGTCTTCGTGTGCAACCCCAACAATCCGACCGGTACGAGCATCGGCGCGGCTGAGTTCGATCACTTCGTGGAATCCCTGCCGAGCGATGTCGTGCTGGCGGTCGACGAGGCTTATCGCGAGTTCGTGCGGCGCCCTGACTTCCCGGATGCGCTCGCCTGGGTTCGTCGAAGACCCGGCACGATCGTGCTTCGCACCTTCTCCAAGATCCTCGGGCTCGCTGGTCTGCGGATCGGGTACGGGCTGGCCGACGTCGAGCTGGCCGGCTACTTGCAGCGCGCGCGACATCCGTTCAACGTCAATCGCCTGGCGGAAGTGGCCGCCTTGGCAGGGCTGGATGACGACGAGCACGTCGAACGCGCTCGCGCGGTGAACCGGGATGGCGTGGAGTACCTCACGCGGGAGCTTTCGGCGCTCGGGCACGAGGTCTGGCCGACCGACGCAAACTACCTGCTCGCGCGGCTGGGCTCGGGAATGTCTGAACGGCTACTTCACGAAGGCGTGATCGTTCGCGCCTTGGGCGGGTTCGGGATGCCCGACCACGTGCGCATCACCATCGGGCTTCCGGAAGAGAACGAGCGTCTGATCAAGACGCTGAGGAAGCTGTCCGAGATGGCCCCGTGAAGCCCGAATTCGAACGTCTCGCCGTTATCGGCCTGGGTTTGCTGGGCGGTTCCGTGGCGGCCGCTGCCAAGCGGGCCAATGTGGCGCGCCAGGTCGTCGGCGCCAGCCGCAGCACGGATGCCCGCGCCTGGGCACTGAGGCAAGGCTGGGTCGACACGGC
>CAXMOC010000274.1:0-8222 GCA_964194865.1 uncultured Opitutales bacterium
GCCCCACAATCGACTGTCCCTGAACGGCCAGAAATACCCGGCTGTTCGGGTGCTGCTGAAGACCTGGAATCAAGCGATCCAGCACCTCCTGCGGAAGCGCCGCGCCGTTCCCGATCGGTTCGCGGGCGTAGCTCCCGATCAGCTCGCGGATCGCTTGCTGGTGGACGGGGTCGTTCAGGTCGGCGGCGACCACGTCGGTCTTCTTCATCAATTCACCCGATTGGACTCGAGAACCTTAGCCTCGATCGAATGCGCCGGCCTACTTCGAGCTACTCCAACGGGCGTCTCGTGCCTACCATCGACTCATCGCGCCTCGGCGCCAGGAGGTCTCGATGGGGGACTCGCGTCTCGAACTGTTGAAGAACATGCCCATCTTCGGAGCCGTGAACGACGGCTCGCTGTCCTTGATCCTCGCGCAATCGAGGATCATCAGCGTCGACGAGGGCGAGCTGTTCTTTCGCGAAGGCGACGAGGGCAGATGCACCTACGTGCTCGAAGCGGGCCACGTTTCGGTCGTCAAGGCCTGGAACGAGCGCGACTACGAGCTGCGACAGCTGGGGGTGGGCGACTGCTTCGGCGAAATGGCGCTGATCGACTTCGGGCCGCGAAGCGCATCGGTACGCGTTTTGGAGCGGGCCGTGGCGATCGAGCTCTCGGCGAACTGTCTTCTCCAGGTCGCCAATCGCGACCCCGAACAATACGCGTTGATCTATATGAACATGGCGCGGGAGCTGAGCCGCAGGCTTCGTCGAGCCGACGAGCGGCTCTTTCAAGCCAAGGTCGTCGCCGAGATTTCCGACGCGGACTTCACCTTCAGCTCAATCTGAGGGTATCTCCCAGCTCCGGCTCCAGGGCGTCGAGAAGCCCACGCAGCGCCGACCAGGCGTCCACCTCATCGCTGTTGCAGAGCACCGCCGCGCTAACGCGACGGTCTTTGAATTGCGGGTGACAGGCGGCGCGAAGGTCGTAGCCCGGGCCACCGCCGCCGTGTCCAAACTCGGGGCCATGAGCTCCGTCGGGGTCGCCCATCAACCCGAGCCCGTAGCTCGGCGACACCGCAGGGGGGTGCTCCCCGGGCACCCGAACCAACTCGGTCATGCGCGACAGCGATTCGTGATAGACCAGCTTGCCCGAAAAGAGCGAGTGGTAGAACTCACATAGATCCGCCGCCGTGGACGCAACGACGCCCGTCGCGCACCAACCGGGATCGTAAATGGCTCGGATGTCCTGCCACCGGCCGTCTTGGCTGAATGAGCGGCTGTAGCCCGGAGCCAGGCCCAGCAGCGACGCCCGGTCCTCGATCACCGCCGTATCCACCTGACCCAGCGGTCCGGTCACGTGCTGTTGGATGGCCCGTGTGAAGCTCGAGCCGTTCGATTCCTCGACGACCCGCTTGAGCAGCATGTAGCCGGTATTCGAGTAGCCCCAACCGTCCCCCGGCGCGAACTCCAGCCCGCGATTACAGCTGTGCACAATGAATTCGTCGAACTGCCAGGCCTGCCCGGGGGAAGACGCCACGGCGGCGACTTGCTCGGGCACCACGCTGTAATTGGGAACTCCAGCCGTGTGATTCAGCAGCTGAAGCAAGGAGACGTCGGCTCCCCACGGCAGCTCGGGAAGCCAACGCCCGATCGGATCGTGCAGATCGAGCGCTGCGGACTCGGCAAGCCGGAGTAGGCAGACCGCGGTCATCGTCTTGGTGATGCTATAGGCCGGAAGTCGCGCCCCGGCCGGCATCGCCTGCTTTCCGGCGAGATCGAGGCTGCCGCTCGCACCGGTCCAGGCTCCGAGACCCTCGCACCGAACCGCGGCTGTCACCCCAAAAGCTCCCGACTTTTGCCGTTCGCGATCGAGTGCCGCCTGGAGGACCGCTTCGGTTCGAAGATCGATCACGAAATCTCCACTTTGCTGACCGTCGTTTCCGGCCTCAGCGGCCGCGGAGAACGGCGCCCGTCAGCGCGCCCGTATGCTTTCCGTCCTCCAGCACGACGCTGCCGTTGACGATGACAAAGTCGTAACCCTCAGCGTCTACCACGTAGCGCTCGGTGTCGGCTGGAAAGTCCCGCACAACTCTTGGTTTTCCCGCGGATAGTCGATCCGGGTCGATGACGAGAACGTCGGCCCAGGCTCCCTCTCGCAGCAGGCCGCGGCCCTCGATGCCGTGGACGGTTGCGGGCACCAAGGTGTTGCGCCAGACAGCGTGCTCGAGACTCAGCGGGTCGGGCACCCACTCGGTGAGTAGGCGGGTCGTGTAATCGGCACCCACGAAAGAGGCCAAATGCGCACCTCCATCGCTCGACCCCGGCATCACGAGCGGATCGGAGATCGACTCGCGAACCACGTGGGCAATGAACTCTCGAGCGATGTCGGACAGACGGGTTTCGAATTGCGTCTGGAGCTCCTCTTCCAGAGAAATGTCGAGAAAGGCATCCATGGGGTCGACGCCGCGCTCTCGGGCCAGATCGGCGACGCTCCTTCCCACCCAGCTGGCGTTCGCTTCGTCTCGTACTCCCTCGACCACCAGGTCTTCCCACTCGAAGCTCACCGCACGGCCCGACGGATCCTCCCACTCTGCGCGAAAAGCCTTGCGCACCTCCGTGCTTCGCAACGCGAGCGAGCGCTCGGGCTCGGGTCGCGTCAACACGCCACGCCAGGCGGGCATCTCGTCGAAGACGAAGGTGTCGGCCAGCCTCAGATGCAGGCCCAACGCATTGGTGGTGAACATCGGATGCAGACGCGCACCCGCTTTCGCCGCTTCGTTGACGAATTCGAGGGTGCTCTTCCAACCCATGGGCTGGCTGGGATTGGGCACCAGGATGTTGAGTTCGATGGGGCGTCCCGACACGCGGTAGAGGTCGAGCAGTAGCTTGCGGTCGGCTTCGTCGTAGCCCATCGCAAAGCTGCGCGGAATGATTTCGATGGCGCCCCGCCCGAACTCGGAGAGGACCGACGCCAAGGCGACCAGCTCGTCGGCGGTGGCGTGATTCGACGGCACCTCGCGGCCGTCCTCTCCAACGTGAATATCGATCTGGGAGGTGGAGAAGCCCATTGCACCTTCGCGCATGGCCTGTCGCACCAGCTCCTTCATCGCCTCGATCTCGTGGCCCGTGGCAGCGCGCTCGGAGGCGTCATCGCCCATGACGAAGCGTCGAACTGCACAATGACCGACGAAGCTTCCGACGTTGATACCGATCTGGCCCTCGAAACGGCTCCAATAGCTGTCGAACCCCCCACCCCCGAAGCGCAGACCCTCGGCCAGGGCGCTGCGCGACATTCCCTCGACGCGGCTCAGCATTCCGGCAAGCCATTCGACGTCTTCGGGCTTCGCGGGTGCGAGAGTGAAGCCGCAATTCCCGGCGAGCGCCGTTGTAACACCGTGCCAGATGGAGGGTGTCGCCAACGGATCCCAATCGAGCTGAACGTCGTAGTGGGTATGGACATCGATGAAACCGGGGGTGACCCAGCGACCGTCCGCTTCGATCACACGCCGCGCGTTATCGTCGAGGCGTCCGATCTGGGCGATTCGACCCTCGCGAATCCCGAGGTCGGCGACGAAGCTGGGCATCCCAGTTCCGTCGATGACGCGGCCTCCCTTGATCAGCAGATCGAAGCTCATGAATCGTCGCCTCCAGTAGGGAACGGCCTCAAGGAGTCCCGTCGATCGCCCGACTTTCCACGCTCGTGGAAATCCGCGCACTCACGAACGCACTCCGAGAAGCCCATCGCAAATTGCCGTTTCTCCACCGTCATTGAGAACCTCGAAGGGAATCGCTCCATTGGATAGCGAGTCGAACACACCAACTCGCAGCGTCGACGGCATCGCGACCATCGCGCGGAAATCGCCGGCTACGCTCGCCACGCATTGGGGGTCCCCCTTCAGCCGCAGGCCAACGACGGCGGAGACGGCCAGGGCCAGCGTCGCTGTACCGTGGAGGATGAGTCCTGGCAAACCCGCGTGAGCCGCCACAGCCGCATCGGTGTGAATTGGATTCCAGATCCGCGCACACTCGGAGTAGACGTGGGCGGCCGTGGCAGACACCTCCAGCTCGACTTCCTCTCGCTCGGACGGCTTCGGGGGCGTCCGAGCGGCGCGCGGTGCGGCCTCGAGGCGGCGATCATCGCCGCGCACCTCGACACCCCGGTAGAGACTGCCGTACCAGGTCGTGCAGACTGGATCGCCCGCCTCCAGCGTCGTATCGAGGCGCACCAGCTGGTACGCGCCAGAGCGGCGCCTTTCGACCGCGACGACACGCGCCTGCGTCAAGAGTCGCTGCTCCGCACGCAACGGCCGGTGCAACACGAGATCGTGGCTGATGTGAACCCCACGCGCTCGCTCACTTGGCGTCAGCTCCGAGTTCTGCCTCAGCCCGTGCACCCCGAGGAAGACGGGCCACTCGACGCAGACGGGAAAGAGGGGGTGCGCGAGCACATCGGGACGCGCACTCGTATCGAAGTAGCACGAGCCCGCTTCTCCGAGCGCCGCCGCGTAGGCCATCGTCCAGCGGGCATCGACGGGCGTGCAAACGGGCTCACCCCTGGCACCCACGCTTTCTGAAGCTAGCGGCACCCACACAGGATACACGGATGCGGCCGGACACCGCGCTCCCCCGCCGCGCGGGCGGCTCAGCGACTGCGCGTGATACCGTAGCCGCTGGGTTGGCGGCGCATGTCGAACAGCTCGCTGGATCGAGGAGGTACGAGATGACGCGGGCGGCGAAGCTTCCGGACATCGGAGCGGTACTGGCCCCGCTGCTCGAGCGGGTCCCGCCCGAACAGCAGCCCCTGCTGATCGCCCTCGCCGAGCGGATGGCCGCCGATCGCTACCGCGGCTGGGCGAGCGCCGCGGATCCCGCGCTGGAAGCCCGGCTGCTCGCTTGCGCGGAGCGCGAGGAGGAGATCGCAGGCCTGGTGGAGGGCCTGTATCCCGAAGCCTCCGCCGCTCAAGCGAAGATGATGGAGCAAAACCCAGAGTTGAACGAGCTAAACCGCTCGCTGTTCGAACCACTGGCAGTCGCAGACCAGTACACGCTTCAAGCCAGCGGAGAACGGCTCGGCGCAGCGACCTGGAGGTCGTTCGCTCGACAAGACCCGGGGTCCGAGCGCAGCGAGGTCTTCGGCGCCTGCGCTGAGCTCGAAGAAGCCAACGCCCGCGTACTCGAGGCCATCCTCGGCGGTGCAGGCGAAGTCTAGACGCGCTGGGGGATGACTAGCGTCGCCCCATAGCCTCTTCCCAGTTGCGTCCATCGAAATGCTGAACCGGGAATGCCTCGACATCAACCCCGTCCACGCAGCGTAGATTGATGTTGATCTTCTCTGGAGCCGAACGAGACCGACGAAACGGAGACATCCCGCAAGTTCGACAGAAGTAGTTCTGCGATGTCATGCTGCCGAAGCGATAGTTTTCGATCTCTTGCTGCGAGGTGCGCAGTGAGAACTGCTCCGGATCGACCTCCCAGTGGATGTAACCGGCCCTGGCGCAGATCGAACAATTGCACACCACTAGTTCGCAAATCTCCGCGGTCACCTCGAAATGGATTGCGCCGCAGTGACATCCTCCCTCGTATTTCGGCATCGAAAGACATCCTCCAATCACCAGCCGCTGCGTGCCGGCGGCTCGCAGTCTTGGCCGGAACTCGACGGGCTGGATGATAGTCTCCGGGGACACCGCTGGCTGGCCAAGCGGCAGGAGTATCCCGATGGACCAGACGACGCTCACCGGTAGTTGTTTCTGTGGCGCGGTGCGCTATCGAGGAACGCGTGCGCCCGAGCGCGTCGAAACCTGCTATTGCGCTGACTGCACCCGGGCAGTCGGCTCGCCGATCACCTTGTGGGCACGGCTGCCTGCCTCCCACTTCGAGTTTCACGGCAGCGAGCCCGTGAAATTCGCATCTTCGCCGGGCGTCATTCGAACCTTCTGCGGCCAATGCGGGTCGTCCTTGACTTATCATCACGCGAGCGGCGAAGAAGTCGACGTGGCCACGGCCACCCTGGACCATTCGAGCCAATTCGCCCCGACTTCGGACGGCCCGGGCCGACCGAGCTGGCTGCCGCCGCTGGCGAGCCGAGGACGGTGAACCGCCGACAAAAAACGGCGCTGATTCTGGTGGCAACGTTTGCTCGACCTGCGTAGCTTCTCCCGGTCGACCCGGCTGAACGGCCGTCATGCGTTTCAACCTGGAGTGAAAGGAGACGGCGGTGGAACCCCGAATCAGCATCATCACCTTGGGCGTTTCCGATCTGAAGCGCTCGATCGAGTTCTATCGTGATGGGCTCAATCTCCCCAAGCGCGACGGACCGGACTCGATCGCGTTCTTCGAAACCTCGGGAACCTGGCTCGGTCTCTACCCGCGCGAAGCTCTGGCGGAAGACGCGAACGCGACTCCCGATGGCGCGGGGTTCCGGGGCTTTTCCCTGGCTCACAACGTTCGCAGCGAGGAAGAAGTCGATCAGCTCCTTCGAGACGCGGTGAGCGCCGGAGGGACGCTCGTGAAGCCCGCGCAAAAAGCCTCCTGGGGAGGCTACTCGGGCTACTTCGCGGACCCAGATGGTTTCCTCTGGGAAGTCGCGTGGAATCCCCACTTCTCGATCGAGTAAATGGCCCGCGAAGAAGGAAGTGCCGGAGAGGTCGGATGGTCCTGAGGTATCAGCCTTCCCTGAGTACGGAACGCCTCGCGCTCCGTCCTTTCGTGGCGGACGATGCCGAGCGCCTGCACGAGCTCGCCGGCGCCAAGGAGATCGCTGATACAGCGATCTGGATTCGCCACCCCTACTCGATCGCTGCAGCGAAGAGCTGGATCGCGGGTCTGCCCCGCTTCTTCGAGACTGGGACCGCCGTTCACTTCGCTATTCGCCTCGCCTCGGAGCTGATCGGCTCGGTCGCGCTTCGTGACATCGACCGTGAACACGCGCAAGCAGAACTCGAATTCTGGATCGGTGAGCCCTGGTGGGGCTCGGGTTTCGCGACGGAGGCCGCCAGGGAAGCGATTCGATTCGGATTCGAAGAGCTCTCCTTGAATCGAATTCAGGCGCTTCGCATCGCGCGAGATCCAGTGTCCGAACGAGTGCTCGCCAACCTCGGAATGAAACAGGAAGGTCAGCTTCGGCAGCGCGTGAGCAAGTGGGGAAAATTCGAAGACGTCATGCTCTACTCGTTGCTGCGCGACGACCGGACCTCGAGCGTCTGACGGTTCGAGCTGGTTTTCGGCTACCTCCGGCGAAGCGCCCGCTCGGACGCCACACCGTGCTAGAGCCACTAGGGCTGCGTATCCGGGGTGCAACTTCGCCTCACGCGGAGGCAACGCGGGTAATTTCGTCACCTCCTCGGGAATTCCGGCACTCATCCATAGTCGAGCACTCGATCCAGATGGAGCAGCGTCATGGAAGTCTTTGACCGATCGAACTTCAGGATGTCTAGTGGCGAACTCGACATCCATGAGGCTCTGATCGCGCTGGATCGCCTGCTCGAGAATCCGGCCGTCGAGGCATCCACCCGCGGCATCCTGGAGCGCGCTGCCCGAGCACTGCGCGATCCCGCCAGCACCGATTAGCCGCGCGATCTCGACCTCCCTGCTCCGCTTCCGAAGAATCCATCGCCGTGTCCGGCCCGCGGGAGCGGAGTGCTGGCGCGTGGTATCCTGGCTCGCCGGGAGGGATCCGGATGAGTGCAGAACGTCGCCCCTACTTCGTCGTCGGCGACATCCTCGCCTGCGCGATCACCGGGGGAACCGCGGGACTGATCGTTGTCGCGGTGGTCGGTGAAGGCTGGAACATGCTGCTCGGAATGCTGCTGGGAATGGCTGGCGGTATGTTGATCTCACTCGTGCTCGGCTTCGCTTTGTTCTTCTGGCTCTTTGGCGCCATGGAGGTCATGCTGCCGGGCATGCTCACCGGAATGGTCGCCGGAATGGCGCTGGGCATGGCCGCCGCGATGACACCGCTAGACGTGACCACCGGGGTGGGAGTCGGTGCGGCTCTCGGCTGCCTCACCCTGGCTCTGACGTACCTAGCGAACCAGCGGCTCTCTGGAAGGAGCGACAAGTGGATATCGTGACGCGACAGAAATGGGATCGAGCGGCCGCCAACTTCGACTTCATGGCCAGCCGCGGGCCCGAGTGGCGCTGGTCACCCGCGAAACGCGCCTTCTTCTCGCAGATGGAAGGCAGAATTCTCTTTCTTGCGGTGGGAACGGGCCTGGACATCCAATTTTTCCCTCCGGATCGGGA
>CAXMOC010000275.1:0-69078 GCA_964194865.1 uncultured Opitutales bacterium
GATCTTCAGCTGCCGGGGTGGGTCCATGGTGATGATCATGTCGGGGCTGATGGCCGAGGTGTCTTCGAGCGAGACCCCGCCCGCAGACGAGAACGTCTTCCAGTCCGCGAACGCGCGCCAGATGTCCTCGAAGCGGGACAGTGCCCAGAAGTCGTGTTCTTCGCTGTAGTAGGCGGGAGCCTCGTCGCGCAGCCGCCGGTAGACGGGGTAGGGATCTTCGTGGATCTCGTAGGAGAAGGGGTTGTACTCGACCACGAGCGTTGAGCTTAGATAGCCGCCAGTCGAATCGCTAGGAGCGCGTCGCGCAGTGCCGGGGCTGGTTCTTGGCGCCGGCGCGCTCGGTCTGCAGGGCCAGGTGGCACGCAGCGACTACAAGACGGGCGCTGGTGTCAGTTCCTGTCAGGATCGTCCCAGCGGATGGGTTCGCTCGGCTCGGCCTGGGCTAGGCTGGCGCGGTGAGCGCCGACGCGCCGATCGAACCGAGACGGGTTCCCGTGGATCCCGATCTCTTTCATCCGGCCGTGCGCACCTGGTTCGAGCGTCGCTTCGAACTCGGCCCCACCGAGCCCCAGCTCGCGGGCTGGCCGGCAATCGCCGCTGGCCACGACACACTGATCGCGGCCCCCACCGGCTCGGGCAAGACCCTGGCCGCTTTCCTGGTCTGCATCGATCGGTTCTACCGCGACGCTGAGGCGAACGGCAGCATCGCCGAGGGAACTGACGTCGTCTACGTCTCGCCCCTCAAGGCGTTGGCGGTCGATATCAGCCAGAATCTCGAGACGCCGTTGCGCGAGATAGGCCAGGTCGCGGCCGAGCTCGGCTATTTCGCCCCCGACATCCGAGTCGCCGTCCGCAGTGGAGACACCCCGGCGTCGGCGCGTGCCGGGATGATCAAGCGGCCCCCGCATCTGCTCGTGACCACACCCGAGTCCCTGTACTTGATGGTCACGGCCCAGCGTAGCCGCGAGAACCTCACCGGGGTTCGCACGCTGATCGTCGACGAGATTCACGCCGTAGCGCGAGACAAGCGCGGCTCCCACCTCGCGCTCACCCTCGAGCGCCTGGAGGCGCTGTGCGAGCGCCGCCCCGTACGCATCGGTCTCTCGGCGACCCAGAAGCCGATCGATACCGTTGCGCGCTTGCTGGTAGGTGTCGACTCCGCAAACGCCGAGCTGGCGACTCGGCCCTGCACCGTGGTCGACTTGGGTCACCAACGTCGCCTGGACCTCGAGATCGAGGTTCCCGCCAGCGAGATCGAGGCCGTGGCCTCGGGCGAGCAGTGGGGTGAGATCCTCGACCGCATCGCGGAGCTCGTCGCGAGTCATCGGACAACGCTGGTGTTCACCAATACCCGACGGCTCACCGAGCGGATCGCCCATCAATTGGAGGAGCGCCTCGGAGCCGAGTCCGTCGCCGCGCATCACGGAAGCCTCTCGAAGGAACGTCGCCTGAAGGCGGAGAACCGCTTGCGTTCCGGCGATCTCGCCGTTCTCGTCGCAACGGCCTCTCTCGAGCTCGGAATCGACATCGGCCCGGTCGACCTCGTATGCCAGCTCGGTTCGCCGCGCTCGTTGGCGACCTTCCTGCAGCGTGTGGGCCGATCTGGCCACTCGCGCGGCGCGACGCCGAAGGGTCGGCTGTTTCCGACCACCCGGGATGAGCTGGTGGAGTGCGCGGCGCTGCTGCGCGGTGTTTCCCATGGCCGGCTCGATCGCCTGCAGCCGCCGACGGCGCCGCTGGACATCCTCGCTCAGCAGATCGTGGCGGCCTGCGGGGCCGAGGATTGGGAAGAGGATGAGCTGTTCGCCCTGGTGCGGCGCAGCGCTCCCTACGCCGAGCTCTCGCGGACCGATTTCGACGACATCGTGGAGATGCTGTCGAGCGGCATCGAAACCGGCCGCGGTCGCCGCGCCGCCTATCTCCACCGCGATCGGGTCCACCGGGTACTGCGGGGTCGTCGCGGCGCACGCCTCGCGGCTCTGACTTCCGGCGGCGCGATTCCCGACACCGCGGACTACCGCGTGGTGGCCGATCCGGACGACACCTTCGTTGGCACCGTCAACGAGGACTTCGCGATCGAGAGCATGGCGGGCGACGTGTTCCTGCTCGGGAGCACTTCCTGGCGGATCCGGCGCGTCGAAGCCGGCCTGGTGCGCGTGACCGACGCGGCGGGCGCGCCGCCCAACATTCCCTTCTGGCTGGGCGAGGCGCCTGCGCGGACCGCGGAGCTCTCGGCGGAAGTCTCCGACCTGCGCGTCATCGTGGATCGCTATCTGGCCGATGAGGATCCCGATGGCGCCGCCGACTGGCTGCGGCGCGAAGCCGGGCTCGACCCGGCCGGGGCCGAGCAGATCGTTCGCTACATCGCGGCGACCCGCAGCTCCCTCGGAGCGACGCCCACCCAGCGCGACATCGTGGTCGAGCGCTTCTTCGACGAGACGGGCGGCATGCAACTCGTCGTGCACGCGCCCTTCGGCGGCCGCATCAATCGTGCCTTCGGTCTCGCAGTGCGCAAGCGCATCTGCCGCAGCTTCGACTTCGAGCTCCAGGCTGCCGCCAACGACGATGCGCTGGTGCTGTCTCTCGGGCCCCAGCACAGCTTCCCGCTCGAGGATTTCGCGAAGATGCTCTCCTCGGGATCCGTTGCCGAGACGCTCTCCCAGGCAGCTCTCGCCTCTCCGATGTTCACCGCGCGCTGGCGCTGGAATCTGGGGCGCTCTCTGGCCATTCTGCGCTTCCGCGGGGGTCGCAAGAACCCTCCGCCGATCCAACGCATGGAGGCCGATGACCTGATGGCTGCGATCTTTCCGTCGCTGGCCGCTTGTCAGGAGAACGTCACCGGGCCGATCGTGATCCCCGATCACCCTCTCGTCCGGCAGACCCTGCACGATTGTCTGACCGAGGCGATGGATGTCGCTGGGCTCGAGAGCCTCCTGCGCGGTCTGGAAGACGGGTCGGTGACGGCCCACTTTCGCGACACCACGGAGCCCTCGCCCGCCGCGCACGAGATTCTGAACGGCAAGCCATTCACCTTTCTCGACAACGCGCCTCTGGAGGAGCGCCGAACTCGTGCCGTCGCGCTGCGCCGCGGGCTGCCCGAAGACGCCCGGGACCTGGGCCGGCTCGACGCAGAAGCGATCTCCCGGGTGCGCGAAGAGGCGTCCCCGGCGCCCCGCGACGCGGAAGAGGTTCACGACGCGCTGCTAGGCTTCGTCGCGCACCGCCCCGTACCCGACTGGCGCGACGCCTTCCAGGAGCTGGTGCGGGCGGGACGGGCGGGAACTGTCGACGTGCCGGCCGGAGTTCTGTGGTTCGCGGTCGAAAGCCGCACAGCCATCGATGTGCTGTTCCCCGGCGCCCGAGTGGTTCCCGATGTGCGGCTGCCGGAGGGGCTCGAACCCGGGCCCGCTCCCAGTCCAGACGAGGCCGGGGCAGCCGTCATCCGCGGGCATCTGGAGTCAGCCGGTCCGTGCACAATCGCAGATCTCGCGGCGGCAACCGCGTTTTCCAACGCTGGGGTGGAGCAGGCGGCCGCTCGTCTCGAAGCTTCCGGCTTCTTGCTGCGCGGTCACTTCGATCCGCAGCGTTCCGAGCCCGGAATCGAACAGTATTGCGCCCGGCATCTGCTCGCGCGCATTCATCGCTACACGCAAGAGCGTTTGCGCAAGGAGATCGAGCCGGTCAGCGCTCAGGACTTCCTGCGCTTTCTGCTGCGCTGGCAACATGTCACTCCGGATACGCGGCGGGAAGGCCGTCGGGGCTTGCTCGCGGCGATCGAGCAGCTTCAGGGCTTCCAGGTGCCTGCGGGCGCCTGGGAGGAGCTGGTCCTTCCCGCGCGCGTCACGAGCTACCGGGCGGAATGGTTGGACGAGCTGTGCCTCTCCGGGGAAGTCGTCTGGGGTCGCCTGGCTCCTCGACTCCCGAGCGCCACCGCATCCGAGCCCGGCCGGGGTTCGGCTCCGTCTCGGGCAACTCCCATTTCGCTGGCCACTCGTGAAGATTTTGCCTGGCTGATCGAGGCGGCCCGAGGGATGCATGCCCCAGTGGTACCGGGCCCTGGGGCTGCTCGAGATCTACTCGAAGCGTTGCAATCGAGGGGAGCTCTCTTCCACGCCGAGCTCGCTCAGTCGACGGCTCGACTTCCGATCGAGGTGGAGGAGGGTCTGTGGGAGCTGGTCTCGCGCGGTCTGGTTACCGCGGACGGGTTCCAGTCGGTACGCGCCTTATTGGGAGCAAAGGACCGCTACGCCCGCCGGGCCAGCCGGCGTCGGGCGCAGTCTGGACTGCGCCGACGCTCGCGTGCGAGGACCGGGGCCGAGGGCCGTTGGGCGCTGCTCCCGGAGACCGCCGACTCCATCGATCGCGACGACTTGGCCGAGGCCATCTGTGAGCAGCTGCTCGCTCGTTGGGGAGTGATCTTCCGGGATCTGATCACTCGTGAAGACGTCTCGCTGACCTGGCGAGAGCTGCTCTACGCGCTGCGACGGATGGAGGCGCGTGGGACGATCCGCGGCGGACGCTTTGTCACCGGCTTCGTCGGCGAGCAGTACGCACTTCCCGGTGCGGTCGATGCGCTCCGACAAACCCGCCGCCTGGAGCGCACTGGAGAGTTGGTTCGCGTCTCGGGCGCAGATCCACTGAATCTGGTCGGCATTCTGACTCCCGGACCGCGGGTGCCGGCCCTGCGCACCCAGCGCGTGATCTATCGCGACGGCCTACCGGAATCTGCGGCGGCCGCCACGGGATAGTCGCCCGGCGTCTGTGGCGCGCATCTTCGCCATGCATGCGCGCGTTCCCCGCGGCTCGAAGAACTCCTCGTTTGAATCGGATCCACTTGCGCTTAAACTCCGCTCCACGTCTCAACGGGCTCGAGCGGGGGGTCATGAATCAGCAGGTCGCGTTTCTGTGCCTGGGAACCATGGGCTACCCGATGGCCGGGCATCTGGCGCGGGCGGGCTGCGAGATGAGCGTCTACAACCGCAGCGCGAATCGAGCCAAGGCCTGGGTTGCCGAGTTCGGAGGGCGCCTTGCCTCGACGCCGGCCGACGCGGTCCAGGACGTCGAATTCGCATTCGTCTGCAGCGGCGATGATGATGACGTTCGCAGCGTCGTCCAGGGTGAGTCGGGTGTCCTGGCGGGCCTTGGCAAAGGCTCGATTCTGGTCGATCACACGACCGCTTCGGCCCAGCTCGCCCGCGAGCTGGCGTCCGTCGCCGAGCAGCAGGGCATCGGCTTTCTCGACGCGCCGGTTTCCGGCGGACAGAGTGGCGCACAGAACGCGGCGCTGACGGTGATGGTCGGAGGCCGCGCCGAAGTCTTCGAGCGAGTGGCCCCGCTGTTGGCCTGCTACGCGAAGAAGACGGCGTTGATCGGAGAGGCGGGCGCGGGCCAACTGGCGAAAATGGTCAACCAGATCTGCATCGCAGGTCTGCTCCAGGCGCTGTCCGAAGGCCTGCACTTCGCCTCGAAATCCGGTGTCGACGTGGAGCGAGTCGTCGACGTGATCTCCGCGGGTGCCGCACAATCGTGGCAGCTCGACAACCGCGCCGCGACGATGCTGGAGGGAAAGTTCGATTTTGGCTTTGCGGTCGATTGGATGCGCAAGGATCTGGCGATTGCGCTGACGGAAGCAGCGCGCAACGGGGCGAACCTCGAGCTGACGGCGCTGGTCGATCGCCTCTACGCCGAGGTCCAGGCGAGCGGCGGCGGCCGGCTCGACACCTCCAGCCTGATCGGCCGGCTCCAATGACTGAAGCGGCTGATCCGAGGACCGCTCATCGCTACGACGGCGAGTCCGAATGGCGGCGCATCGGCGCGGTCGGCAAGGTCGAAAACATCCTGTCGCTCTGCGAAACCCATCCCCACCGGACAGTTCTCGAAATCGGCGCGGGCGAGGGATCCATCGCTCATCGGCTGGGAGAGCTGGAGTTCGCCCAGGAGCTCCACGCATTGGAGATCTCCGAGAGCGGCGTCGCGGCAATCGCCGCTCGGCAGGTGCCGTCGCTGGTCGAATGTCGGCTCTTCGATGGTTACGCGATCCCCTACGCGGACGAGCAGTTCGATCTGGCGATCCTCAGCCACGTCATCGAGCACGTCGAGCATCCGAGAAAGCTGGTCTATGAGGCCATGCGAGTGGCGCGCCACGTGTTCGTCGAGGTTCCAACGGAAGACACGCTGCGCCTTCCGCGCAACTTCATCACCGACGACCTCGGACACATCAACTACTTCTCACCCACGACCATTCGGTTGCTGCTCCAGAGCTGCGGTCTCGAAGTGCTGGCGCAGCGCACCACCAATCCACCGAAGGCCGCCTATGTCTACCGTGCGGGAGGGCGGGGAGTGCTGAGCTACCTCGTCAAACAGACTGCTCTGGGCATTGCACCTGCGATCGCCACGCAGCTGTGGACGTATCACTCGGCACTGATTTGCCGGTCCAGTTGAGCCGGTAGATCCGAGCGGAGCTGGCAGCGACGCCGCTGCTAGCTGCCGTCGGTGCGCCGATGTCCGATCGCCTGTCGGTAGATGTCGATCAACAGCTCGCGGTTTGCTGCAGCGGTGTAGCGGGCCTGGTACTGCGAGCGGGCTGCCCGTCCCAGTTCGATGGCCTCCGGCGGGTGGCTGAAGATCCACTCGATCTCTCTGGCCAGCTCGGTACTGTCGGCTGGCGGAAACAGCAGGCCGGTTTTTCCGGGGTCGATCATCTCCCGCATCCCGCCGAGGTTCGACGCGATCGTCGGAACACCGGAGGCAGAGGCTTCGAGAATCGACATGGGCATTCCCTCGTACCACTGGCTGGGGAATACCAGTACCCGTGCATCATGCAGTGTGCGCATCAGCTCCGGCTGCGGGAGTGCACCCAGGAAGCTCACGTTCGAAATCGCCTCGCTCTTCACCCGGCGCTCGAGCGTTTCGCGTAGCGGCCCGTCACCCGCCACGCGCAAGGCGTGATCGGGGCCGAGTCGCTTCCAGGCGTCCAGCAGCGTTCCTACGCCCTTCTCGGGGGTCAAGCGTCCCGCGAACAGAGCGAAGCTCCCGGGCCCGTCGCGAGAGCCGGGGTCCGACTCGACGAAGTTTGGTTTGACGACGATCCGATCCGCGGGAAACCCGCCGGACACGAGCTTGTCGCGGGCGAACTCGGTCAGGGCGACGTAGCGGTCGACGAGGTTCGAGAAGGTGTTGCGCCAGCGGTGGAACGCGAGCATCGTCGCGAGCACGGCCGTGGTAGGACGCGACTTTCGGTAGCATGCGTGGCGAACGCTTCGCAGCAGGGAGTGATCCACGCACTCCTCGCAGATCGCTCCGTCTCTCCACAATGTCGCCGCCGGACAAAGCAGTCTGTAGTTGTGGATCGATTGCACGACGGGCACTGCTGTATCGCGACAGGTGTAGTAGACGGACGGAGAGATCAACGGAAACGTGTTGGTGAAGTGTGCGACGTCCGGTGTCTCGCGCGAGATCAGGGCGCGCAGCTCGCGCTGGCTGTCTCGGGCCCAAACCGTGCGAGGGGCGAGGGTGAACCGCTTCCAGAGACCGTAGTCGTCGATCTCACGGCTTTCGCGGGTGTAGGTCACTACGCTGTGGCCGGCACCCTGTAGCAGCCGCCGCTCGGCCTCGAACACTGCCGATTCACCGCCGTGTTGCCGGTAGAAGTTGTGGACCATCAGGATCTTCACGGGTCCGTCCTCTCGGGGCAACGCATAGCGCAAACCGCGCGGTTGCGTGGTATCAACTCCTGTGTCCACTGCTGGATGGGGGAGTGGTCGTGGAGAGCTCGCACTGCGGGGAGGCTAGCGAGGCTGCTGCTTCCGCAAATCGAACGCGCGTGCATCGTCGCGCCCTGCGCGATCTGCTGGGCATCGATTCGACCGGAGATTTTCATCGCTACGTGTTGGAGCACGGAATCGATCGCTACCGCAGCTGGTGCTCGGAGCGCGGCCGCGGGCTCGGAAGCGTGTTGGCGATCGGCGCCAACCGTCGCGAAGCCCAGGTGTTCACGAACCATCCATTCGATGAGATCCGGCTGACGGGCCTCCTCGACTCGGATGAAGATCTGCGCGCGATCGCGGCAACTGATCCGCGCATCCATTACGAGAAGCAGAATTGCGAACGTCTCGGCTATCCATCGCGCTCCTTCGACCTGGTGTTCTGCAAGGAGTCGCTCCACCATCTCGCCCGGCCGGTACTCGGACTCTACGAGATGCTCCGGGTCTGTCGCGAAGCTGCGTTGGTGATCGAACCCTACGACACCCAGCTCGATCGCCTACTGCAGCGGTTCGGACTGAGCACGGTCTACGAATCCAACCAGCTGGGAAACCTCGCGTTGCGCGACAACTTCGTCTACCGCTGGAATCGCGTGCAGCTCGAGTTTCTGCTCAACAGCTTGTACCTGGAGTCCGGCTACTCGCTCGACTTGACGCTCGGCTGGCTGAGCTCGCGCTTCAATTGTCACCGGCGACGGGCGGTTCGGCGGCTCGCCGCCGTGGCGGGTTGGCTGATCGGATTCGTGCCCGGATCGCGCGGCAACTACGTGACGGCGCTGATCGCACCGGGCAGCGATCTCCCGCAGGATCCAGCGCCACTTGGATGACTCCGGCCCGGGCGCCAAAGGCGCGTCTACTTGCCCTTGAAGACCGGTTTGCGCTTCTCCAGAAAGGCTCGCGGCCCTTCGCGGGCGTCCTCCGAGCTGAAGACCGGCATTCCAATCGCCATCTCCTTGCGCTCGAAGGCTTCCGTCTCAGGCAGGCTGGCGGTCTCGCGAATCGACTGCAAGATGGCGCGCACGGCTAGCGGGCCGTTGGCGGCGATGCGCTCGGCGATCCTTCGTGCCTCGACGAGGGCTTGGCCGTCGGGAACCACGTGGCCGATCAAGCCAAATTCGAGACATTGCCTGGCGCTGTAGGGCTCGCCAGTGAGGAGCATCTCGACCGCCACGGTGTAGGGAATCTGGCGCGGCAGGCGCACGGTCGATCCGGCCATCGGAAACAAACCGCGCTGAACCTCCGTGATCCCGAACTGCGCGCTCTCCGCGGCCACTCGGATGTCGGTGCCCTGCAGGATCTCGGTGCCCCCCGCCAGAGCGAAGCCCTCCACGGCAGCGATCAGCGGCTTGCTGGGCCGGTAGGTCTTCAGCCAACCATCGAAGATGATGTTCATCTCCTTGGCCATACGCTCTTCGAACTCGTCCTCCGGCGGAGCTCCGGCGCTGAGTTTGCCAATCACGCCGAGATCCATCCCAGCGCAGAAGTTTCCACCGGCGCCGGTAAGGATCGCCACCCGAAGTTCGTCGTCGTCGTCGAGCCGGTGCCAGGCGTCGCTCAGGCCGCAGAGGACCTCTGCGTTGACTGCGTTTTTCTTCGCCGGTCGGTTGATGGTCACGGTGAGGACGTGAGCGTCCTTCTCAGCAAGCAGGGCCGGTTCGGGCAAGGGAGTCTCCTCGACGGGATGCGGCGGGTGGCGCCAGCAATCCGAAACCTCTGTTTAGCGTCGATGGAAGCGGTTCTCACCCCGGCTATCGTCCTCTAAGGGACTCCGGTGAAGCGGCGCGTTGCGCCGAAGGGCGGGCAGATCGTGAATAGGCTGTCGGGTAGGCGGGTGCTGCTGGTCGGCGCGTCCTCGGGAATCGGGCGCGCGATTGCCATCCGGTTGGCCGGGGAGGGCGCGCTGCTTTCGTTGGCGGCGCGCCGGGCAGAGCGTTTGGAGGAGCTTGCGGGCCAGATCCATCCCAGCCCCGATTGGACTTCTTGCGACGTTCGCGACCCATCGGCCTGCGAGTCCACGGTCAGGGACTGTGTCGAGCGCTGGGGAGGGCTCGATGCCCTGGTCTACGCAGCCGGCATTGCTCCGCTTGCAGCGCTTCGCGATGCCGACGCAACGAGCTGGCGGAGCGCCTTCGAGACCAACGTGATGGGTGCCTCGCTCCTCACGCGCTGTGCGCTGCCGCACCTGGTCGAGAGCCGGGGGCGCGCCGTCTATCTGTCTTCGATCGCTGCCACGGAGAAGCCCCCTCGAACTGGACTGGGGCTGTACCTGACGACCAAGGCGGCGCTGGACCGGCTCGTCGAGGTCTGGCAGGCCGAAGAGCAGCAGGTGGGCTTTACCCGGCTGAGCGTTGGCGATACGGCCGGAACGGAGATGGCGGCGGAATGGGAGCCCGCTGCTGCCCGCCGCCACATCGAGGAGTGGGTCGGCCGGGGGCTGCTCTTCGGGCGCACCATGGAGCCTTCCGTGGTCGCCCAGCATGTGGCCGACCTACTGGCGTCCGGCGAGGCCGTGCCGGTTTCGAGTATCACTCCGCGCTTTGCCGTCGACGACTGATCGGAGCCGGCTGGCAACGGCAGCCACGTTGTCGATCTCGCCACAGCATCTCCCTACCGTCCGGGTTGCCGCAGCCGGCCGGCGTTGGGCCGAGTTGAAGGATGCGATTTTCGATTCGATCGGGTTCGGTAGACTGCCCGCCGTGGCCCCTGAGTTCGTCTTCACGATGCAGGACCTGAAGAAGGTCGTACCGCCCGACCGGGTGATCCTGGAAGGCATCACGCTGGCTTTCTTGCCAGGGGCCAAGATCGGAGTGCTCGGAGCCAATGGCGCTGGCAAGAGCAGCTTGCTCAGGATCATGGCACTTCAGGACGGCGATTTTCTCGGAGAAGCGAAACCCGCCGAGGGTGTTCGCGTCGGCTTTCTTCCGCAGGAACCGCAGCTCGACGAGTCGAAGGACGTGCTCGGAAACGTCGAGGAGGGGGTGGCGGGGATCCGCGCCCTGCTCCAGCGGTTCGACGAGATCAGCGCCCAGTTCGGCGAGCCGCTCGATGACGATGCGATGACCGCGTTGTTGGACGAGCAGGCCAAGCTGCAGGACGAGATCGACGCGGCCAACGGATGGGAGCTCGACCGCATCCTCGAAGTGGCGATGGACGCGCTGCGCGTTCCGCAGGGCGACGCCAAGGTGGAGACCCTCTCGGGCGGGGAACGGCGGAGGGTCGCCCTGTGTCGCCTGCTGTTGCAGCAGCCGGATCTGCTGTTGCTGGACGAGCCGACCAATCACCTCGACGCCGAGTCAGTGTCCTGGCTCGAGCGCTTTCTGCAGGAATACAAGGGAACCGTCGTGGCCGTGACCCACGACCGCTACTTCCTCGACAACGCCGCCGGCTGGATCCTGGAGCTGGACCGGGGACGCGGCATCCCCTGGAAGGGCAATTACTCCGCCTGGCTGGAGCAGAAGCAGCAGAGATTGTCGGTGGAAGAGAAGCAGAAGTCCGCCCGCGGTCGCACACTGGAGCGCGAGCTCGAGTGGATCAGGATGTCGCCCCGAGGTCGCCAGGCCAAGAGCAAGGCGCGGATCAGCGCGTTCGAATCGCTGGTGGCGGAGGAGGAGCAGCGTCTGCCGGAGACCGTCGAGATTCTGATCCCTCCCGGGCCGCGTCTCGGCGACGTGGTCGTGGAGGCCGAACACCTCAGCAAGGCGTTGGGCGATCGATTGTTGATCGACGACCTGAGTTTCTCACTGCCACGGGGTGGCATCGTCGGCGTGATCGGAGGCAACGGTGCCGGCAAGACCACCTTGTTTCGAATCATCGTGGGGCAGGAGAAGCCCGACTCCGGAACCTTGCGGCTGGGCGAGACCGTCGACGTTGCCTACGTGGACCAGAGCCGCGAGGAGCTCGACCCCAATCGAAGCGTATGGGAAGAGATCAGTGGCGGCCGCGAGCGCATTGCGATCGGTCGGCGCGAGCTCAACTCCCGCGGCTACGTGGGATCCTTCAATTTCAAAGGACCCGACCAGCAGAAAAAGGTTGGGTTGCTGTCGGGAGGAGAGCGCAACCGCGTGCATCTCGCCAAGGTTCTTCAGCGCGGCGGCAACCTGCTCCTGCTCGATGAACCCACCAACGATCTGGACATCGACACGCTGCGTGCCCTCGAGGAGGCGCTTCTGGGCTTTGCGGGCTGCGCGGTCGTGATCTCGCACGACCGCTGGTTCCTGGATCGCATCGCGACCCACATTCTCGCATTCGAGGGCGACAGCCATGTCGAGTGGTTCGAGGGCAACTACCAGCAATACGAAGCGGACCGCCGCAGCCGCATGGGCGCAGATTCCGATACTCCCCACCGTTTGAAGTATCGTCGCATCGACGCCTAGCTGGAAGCTTCCCAAGCTTCGACTTCCAACCTGCCAGCGAGAAGCCAGTGACCGCTCGGATGGACAACGGCTCGCAGCGCCTTCTGCTGGTGGCGAGCGCCGTAATCGGTGGCCTCGCGTTCTGGCGCCTCCTGATCTGGGTTCCGACCAAAGTGTTGATGGCGTCCTACAACTCCTGGTTTTTCGTCCCGATCGATGCCTACCCCCAGATGATCTTTGCGATGGCGGCGGCCATGGTCTTTCACAGGCGAGGGCAGCTGCGCGAGGCGATGGAGGATCGCGGCTCGCCAGCACTCGCAGCGCTTCCGCTGCTCATCGGCGTGGCGTTGTTCCTCTGGGGCCATTACGTGGACACCATGAGCGTCGTCCTCCTCTCGTTCATGTTCGTCTCCCTGGGGGCGTCCCTGCTCTGGTACGGCGTCCGGTTCGCGAAGACCTTGCTGCTTCCCTTGGCGGTACTGGCCTTTGCGTTTCCGATTCCCGCAACTCTGACCAATCAGGCCTTCGCTGGTCTGCGAGTCGCGACGGCGACTCACGCGACTGCGTTGCTGTCCCTCACGGGGTTGTCCGTCATCCGAGAGGGCAACCTGATCCACGGCTCAGGTGTCTTGGCCCACGTCATCGACACCTGCAGCGGTCTTGGTTTCATTCAGGTGCTGACTCTCGCCGCGGTCTTCTACGTCGGGTGGTTTCCGGCGCGTACACTGCGGGGTGCGCTGTTGATCGCCGTCGCTCCCGCAATCGCGTTCGTCTTCAATCTCGCTCGCGTGTGTGTGATCATCCTCGACCCGAGCTCCGACCTGTCGGAAACCCACGCGATGCAGGGCTGGTTGGTCTTTGGCGGGTCGATTTCGGGCCTTCTCTTCGCCGACTTCGTGCTCGGACGGTGGCTGCCGAACCGGCCACCTCAGGCTCCCCGTTCCGAGCCCGAAGATACGCAGGGAATATCGCTTCCGAGCGCATCGGGTGATCGTGCGCGAGGCGGCCCGGCTGCGGTCGTGCTCGCGGGACTGTTGGTTGCGATGCTCGGCGTCTCGGTCTGGATGCCCAGCTGGACCCCACCCGAAACGCGTCCCAAGCTCGACACCAATCTGCCCGCGAAGCTGGGTCCGTGGAAGCTGGATCGGGAAATGGCCATCGATCGCAACTTTCTGTGGACCGTGCGCTTCCACAAGCAAGTGTATCGACAATACGAGCGCGATGGCGAAGTGGTGGCGGTGTTCATCGGCTATGACGACCGCAGCGATCGGCGTCGAAGTCCGATCTCCCCCAAAAACGCGGTGCCCGGCCGGGGCTACGAGATCGTGGAGCGGGGCCCCGTCGCGGTTCCGCCGTGGACCTCGAAGGCCGAGTGGGTGCTATCGAGAGTCGGATCGATCCGTTTTTTGAGCTTCTACTGGTATGAGGGTACCGAGTCTCTGGCCCGCGAGACGCTGCGCGCCGTCCTGGCGTTGGACCAATCCCCGTTGGGTCGCACACAGCCCGCACGCGTGATTCGCCTGACGGCCACGGTCGGACAAACCCCTCGGGCGCGCGAGGAAGCCAAAGCAAGGTTGCACGACTTTGCAGCGTCTCTCGCGGAGGCCCTCGGAGGTTAGAGCCGCCACCGCAGCAAATCTCCGGAGCTTCATGCCCAGAAGCACCGTGAAATCCCTTTAGTTCAGTGCTCCCCTTGCCGATCTATGAGAGTCGCAGCGTTGGAACGGGCATGCGAATTGAGATTGGCCGTTCCGTCCGCCGTTTTTCCCGTTCAAGGGGGGGGGTTGGCGTGCAGATCCATTCGAGGAAACGAGCCGGTTTCACGCTGGTCGAGCTGATGATCGTCGTCGCCATCATCGGCGTGCTCAGCTCCATCGCGATCCCCAACTTCATCCGCTGGGCGGCGCGCTCCCGGCGCAGCGAGGCCTACGTCAACCTCGCAGCCGTTGCCCGTCTCCAGACCATTCATCACACCGAGAAAGGCCAGTACTTCGAGGCGGCCGCCTGGCCAGACTACGTCGCAAACGGCGGGCTCGGTACGAATCGGATGGAGTGGGACGCCGCTTCCGAGGCCGCCTACAACGATCTCGGATGGCGGCCCGAAGGCGAAGTCTTCTACACCTACGAGAGCAACACCGGAGCCACCGCCTGCACCTGCGCGACCTGCTTCACGGCAACCGCCGCGGGCGACGTGGACGCCGATGGCCTTCCCTCAGCCGTCATGTACGTTCACCCCGAGAGCGATATCGACGGCAACGTGACGGGTGAATGTCCGTCCGGCTTGTTCGGGTTTGGCACGCCCGTCGATGGCAACGGCGACGCGATCTACGACAGCGTCGCCATCCAGCGATCACTCGATGAGTTCTAGTTGCTCGAGACTCCAAGCGACAGCCTCATCGAGAGGGCACGTCCCGAGCCTTTCTGAAGGAACTCACAGGCCATGACCGAGGCCCGCTCGAATCCTCGCGCAAGGTGTAGCATTCCGTGCGAGATTCAGAGTTCATCGGGCCGCGCCGGTGGCACCGTGCTCGATGCCTCCCAGGGCGGACTCTCGGTTCAGACCTCGATCGAGGCCGAAGAGGGCGAGGTTCTGCGTGTGCATCTCAAGGTGCCTGGAGAACGGGAGTCGCTGGAGATTGAATCCATCGTCTGGAATACCCGATCCGTCAACGAGGGCGGAACGAGCAAGCGGATCTCGGTTCTGGGTCTGATGGTGTTGAAGGCCCCAGATGCCTACTTCAAGCTCGTCCCAAGATAGGGGCTAGACGGAGCCTCAGGGGACGCACCCACCTCGTTCCGGAACCGGCATCGCCAGCCTGCGCGAAGTGCTCGGTCCGCGAACGTTTCTCACGATCTGCGCACTGCTTGCCTTTGCGGTCGCGCTGGGGCGGTCGCGAAATACCTGAGCGGCTAGGTGCCCGGGTCCTGTTCGGCGCCTCGGGCTCTTCGAACAGTCTCGTAGCTCGCGCGGGTTTCCACGAGTCTTGCGTCGTTGGCTCCCAGCTCGCGCTCGAGAATCGAGACGGACTGGCCCAGTGCCGTTTCGGCGTCGCTGAAGTTGCGCTGAGCCGCGTAGACCTGGCCGAGATCGCGCAAGAAGAGCCCGTACTCGGCGCCCTCGGCACTCGCCCCGGATCGCAACAGCGGTAGCGCTCGCTCGTAGTGGACCTGGGCGTCCGCGTAGGAGTCTCGCCGCAGGAAGCAGTCGCCGAGGTGTCGGAGGCTGCGACCGTAGAGGAGCGGATCGGGTGCGTCGTTGCGTTCGTAGATCGAGACCGATCGCCGCAAGAGTGATTCTGCCCGCAGGTAGTCGGCGCGTTCGAGCAACAAGGCGCCGAGGCCGTCGAGGGTCTCCGCGAGGTCGGGATGATCGGAGCCCAACGCCTCCTCGCGAATTTCCAGGGCACTTCGATAGCTTGCTTCTGCGGAGTCGACCTTGCCCAGTCGTTGATAGGCTCCAGCCAGTTCGTAGAGGATGCGTGCGACGACCGCGTGCCGCGGGCCATAGGCTTCTTCGAGAGCTTCCAACGAGCGTCGGTACAAGGGCTCTGCGCTCTGGTTGCGACCGGTGGAGCTGTGGATCGACGCCAGGTTGCCGAGTAGGCTGCCGAGTGTCCGGAGGTTGACTCGCTCATTGTTGTCGAGCAGCGCAATGGCGCGTTCGTAGTAGGGCTCCGCGGCTGCCATCTGATCTTGTTGCATCAGACAGTGCGCGAGGCCACCGAGGCTGAACGCCAGAGCGCGGGTCTCGAGTGGCTCGGTCTGTTCGAGAATGGCAATTGCTCGCTCGAAGTGGGTTTGAGATTCCTTGTGGTGCCCGAGCTCGAGATTGACCATCGCCAGACCCAGGAGTGGCTGCGCGATCTCGGGATGTTGCGTGCCGCGTTTCTCCTCGAGTTCGAGCATCTGCTGATACAGGGTGATCGCCGTCGCGTAATCTCCCAACGCGGCCCAGCTGCCTGCCTGGTTGTAGCGGGCTCGGGCGCTGTTCTCGCTGTAAGCACCGAGCTGACGCTCGAAGATCGGGATTGCGCGATCGTAGAGATCGATCGCCTCTCGATATCGCGCCTCGGCCTGACGGAGCAGTGCCAGGTTGGCGAGCGTCTCGGCGAAGCTCGATGCGTCGTCGGGAGGCGACTCTTTCCAGATTTCCAGAGCTTCCACCAGGGATTGGCTCGCCTTTGCGTGCTCGCTGCGAGCCAGCTGAAGTGCACCCACCACGGCGAGTGTCTCTGCCACGTGGCGATGATCAGCACCGAAGGCGATTCGCTTGTAGGTCAGCGCTCTCGTCAAGACCGCGTCGGCCCGGGCGAACGCCTGCTGGGAGAGCAGCGTGTCGCCGAGGTTGTGCAAAGTCATGCCGATCTCGGGGTGCTCTGGAGCGAGTACCTCCTCCTGGATTCCCAAGGCCGTTCGGTAGGCGCCCTCCGCCCCGGCCGCATCGCCGCGCTGCTTGTGGAGCACGCCCAGGTTGTTGTACACCGCGGCCACCTTGCGGTGGCGGGGGCCGAGCAGCTTCAGGCGGATCGTCAGGGCTTGCTCGAAATGTTCCTGGGCGGTGTCCAGGTTTCGAGCGTACTGCTCGACCAGGGCGATGTTGTTGAGTGTCGCAGCGACAGAGAGGCTCTCGTAGCCGTAGGCGTTTTGCCGGATCTGCAGCGCCTTCGTGTGGAGCTCTCGCGCGTCGTCCAGGCGCCTTTGCTGAGCCCAGACCGCAGCGATTTCGTTGATCGTGACCGCCGTGTCGACGTGGTATTCGCCCAGATTGCTCTCGCGCACCTCGCGCGCTCGTTCGAGCAATCTCAATGCCTCGTCGTAACGTCCCATCACGCGATACAACGACCCCGCATTGGTCAGAACCAGAGCGGAGAGCAGGTCTTCCCAGCCTCGTTCGACGTCGAGGATCTCGAGCGTCCGAAGATAGAGTTCCTCGGCGTGGCCGTATTGACCACGGTCGTGCTGAACCACGCCGAAGTTGTGCAGGCTTTCCGCCAGGGTCAGGTCGTAGGCGCCGAGTATTTCTTCGCGGATCGAAATCGCACGCTCGTAGAGTGGTGTCGCATCATCTCGTCGCCCCTGCGCCTCATAGGAATTTGCCAGCTGCTCGAGGCTGATTGCCAGCGCGACATTGTCCTCACTCGTGTCGTTCTGTCGGATCTCGAGTGCTCGCTCGTAGAGCTGCGAGGCATGGGCGAAGTTTCCCTGCACCATCAGCACACCCGCCAGTGTCTCCGCCCCATCGGCAAAATGGGCGTTGCCAACTTCGTTTCGCCACTCGTGGATCCTGATCCAGCGCTCGAGCAGGTGCCGCGCCTCGTCGAAGCGCTGTTGCCGAACCGCCAGATGGGAAAGAGCGAAGAGGCTCTGCTCGAGCCTGGGGTCGCCTTCCCCGTAGGCTTCGGACTCTGCGAGCGCCTCTCGCCAGATCAGCTCGGCGTCCGTGGTGTCGCCCCTGCGGTAGGCCGACGTGCCGTCATCGAGTGGGCCGGGGCCGGTGCTGCCACAGCCGACGGTCAGTAGAAGGAGAAAGACCAACAGCTCCAGAATCGAGGACATCCTCGTGCGTCGGCAATCCCTCACATCGGGCCGAACCATGCTCCACCTCTCCACGCGATCGGGCGCGGTGGGTCCCCGTCACCCAATTCGATTCCCCATCATCACTTTTCGGTGGCCTGCAGGCCTTCCTTAGAGTGGGATTCCCATTGCGTCGGTGCGCGGGCCGCAATTCGCGTGAAGCTGGAGGCTTCCGCTGCGGCTGGTGCGGAATCGGGGATTGGGTGGCTTGGGAGGCGCCTAGCGCCAATGGAGCCGGGGCTAGCGATTCAGCGGGGGCCCGCGAAGATCCACGGGTCGCCCAGCGTGGCGAAGCGCCCCGCCGACGTAATCGAGCTGCCGTCCATGAGCCAGCCTTCGAGCGAGCCGTCGGTGTGTCGCCAGATGAGATCGTCGGCCCCATCTCCGTCGAGGTCAGCGATGCTGGCCACCTGCCATTCGAGACCCCTCGACGGCAGCGATCCCATGCTGACGAGATCCGCGCCATCGAACGTCCAGGTTGAGGAGTCGCCGAGCGAGCTGCGGAGGAGTACGTCGTCCCGCCCGTCCGCATCGAAGTCGCCCACGCGGCCGAGCTGCCAGCCGGCTCCGATCTTGTCCAGGTCGATCGATTGCCGCACGAAGCAGCGAACGCCGACCGAAGAACCGCACGTCCACGGCGGCGATCCATCCACCAGGAGTACGAGTCTCAGTTCCCCTGCAGATGTTTGTACGAGCCAATCGTCGGTTCCGTCTCCGTCGAAGTCCCCCGAGCGGAGCTGCGCGGCGGAAGAGAATCCGAACTGGTGGTCGATTACGTCGATGACCGCGGCGCCGTTGAGCAGCCATGTCGACACCGCATCGTCCAATTCGTTTCGCATCGAGAGGTCCGAGCGCCCGTCGCCGTTGTAGTCGCCGACGGAGCCGAGAACCCAGTCGGCACCCGGATCGAGGACGTCGATCCCGGAGCCGGTCACGTAGACCGCGATAGCTCCCGTCGTCTCATCTCTCCACAGGACGTCGGGAATTCCATCTCCGTTGAAGTCGCCCGAGGTGGCGTCTCCGCCGGGTGAGGTAACGAGGTATTGACGGTCGAGGATCTCCAGCCCCGCCATCGACCACACCCGAACCACTCCAGTGTCGGTATTCTGGAGGATGAGGTCCGCCCCATCCAAATTGGCATCCGGACTGGGTGTCGGATCTGGAATGGGTGGCGGCTCCGAAACGGGTGTCGGTTCCGAGGTGGGTGTGTTACCGGGAATGGGTGTCGGTTCGGCATCCGGATCCTCGACGAACCGCACCGCCTCCGAGGGCTCGGACAGGGGTCCGATCGACCGAACGCGGCGGTGTATGGATACGCCGGCGACGGTGACGACGATCGAATCTCCGAAACTTCCATGGACCGTCGCCTGTGCGTTGCTCACATAGGCGTACAACTGCATGGCCTCGTTGTTGAAGGAGACGCGGACCAGATACTCCGCTACCGGACCGGGCGCTGGATCCCAGGCGAAGGTCGCCGACTCGACACCAATGAGTGTCGTTGTCGCGACGGCGGGCATGGGCCAAAACGCAAGAGCCAAGCCCAGGGCGGCGAAAGCCGCCGTAGGTCTATGATGCACGCTTGGTTCCCCCAGAAAGCCCGTGAAGTCACGCGGCGCAGATCATCCACGAGTTAGGGTACGCGGTAAGTGACCGCCGTCACATGCCTGTGGCAAGACCCAATACAAAACACTGTTTTGAAATTTCTCCGTTTCCCGTCGGTGGAATCCCCGTTTCCGGCCCGAGGAATGCCCGTTCCCGTCGGAGAGACGCCTGTTTCCCGTCTGAGGCATGCCTGCTCTCCGTCGGGCAGGTACCCGTTTCCGTCGGAGGATGCCTGTTTTCCGTCGGGGAGGCGCTCATTTCCCGTCGGAGGAGTGCCCGTTTCCGTCGGAGAGTGGCCGCGGCGGGCCTTCGGAAGGCGCCGCCCAAGCCGATCGGCTCTGGACGGTTGGTCACGCGAAACCTCGCAGTGTCGATCGGCCTCACGGCCGCGGAGCTCCGGAGAGTGTTCGATCTGGGCCCGGAGCGGGGTTGGGCTCGAAAACCCAGGCCTCGAGGCGTCTGCTAGCCTGCGCCCGCCCATGAGACAGCCGCGAAAAGAGCTCCGGAACCTCGCGATCATCGCGCACGTCGACCACGGCAAGACCACCCTCTTGGATGGGCTCTTGCGCCAGTCGGGTGCTTTTCGCCTCCAGCAGGAGGTGGTCGAGCGCGTGATGGACAGCGAGGACCTCGAGCGGGAGCGAGGAATCACCATCCACTCCAAGGACACCTCGATCGCCTTCGAGGGGGTTCGCATCCACCTGGTAGATACCCCCGGGCACGCCGATTTCGGTGGAGAGGTCGAGCGCGTACTTGGAATGGTGGATGCCGTGCTGCTGTTGGTAGACGCAGTTGAGGGGGTTATGCCACAAACGCGCTTCGTGGTTTCGAAGGCGTTGGAGCACGGCTTGCGCCCGCTGCTGGTGGTCAACAAGGTGGATCGCCCCGAGCAGCGTTCGAACGAAGTGATCAACGAGGTCTTCGATCTGCTCGTCGATCTCGGGGCCAACGACGAGCAGCTCGATTTTCCGGTCATTTTCGCGTCTGCCAAAGATGGGACCGCGACGCGTTCGCTCGACGAGCCGGGCGTGGATCTGCGACCGCTGCTCGAAGCCATCCTCGAATTCGCACCCCCGCCGATGGTCGACAGCGACGCCTCGCTGCAGTTCCAGGCCGTCACGCTCGGCTACGACGACTACGTGGGCCGCCTGGTGATTGGGCGGGTGGTGCGGGGCAGACTGGTCCGCGGCGCCCGGTTGGTGCGAATTCCGGAGACCGGGCTGCCCCAATCGTTCCGGCTGACGAAGTTGTTCGGGGCGCGGGGCCTGGAGCGAGCCGAACTCGAGATTGCGGAAGCAGGAGACATCGCCGTCATCGCCGGAATCGACACGATCGACATCGGCGACACGGTTGCGGAGCCCGACGCGCCAGAGCCGCTGGAGCGCATCGCCGTCGATCCGCCCACCGTTCGGGTGCGATTCTCGGTCAACAATTCGCCGTTTTCGGGTCAGGAAGGGCGTTTTGTGACCAGCCGCCAGGTCGGCGAGCGGCTGGCCAGGGAGGCGCTCGGAAATGTTTCGATTCGCCTGGAAAGTTCGGAGCTGCGCGACACCTTCATCGTCGCCGGACGCGGAGAGCTGCTGATCGCAGTGTTGATCGAAACCTTGCGACGGGAGGGGTTCGAATTCAGCGTGTCGAGACCCGAGATCATCCAACGGGAAATCGGCGGAAGGTCCTGCGAGCCGGTCGAGGACGTCGTGATCGAGGTTCCGACGATCTATGCGGGTGTCGTCTTGGAGAAGCTCGGTACGCGCAAGGGGCGGATGACGTCGATGGAGCATCGATCCGACAGCGTGCGGCTGCTCTTTACGGTTCCGAGTCGCGGTCTGTTCGGCTACCGAAGCGAGTTTCTATCCGACACAAGAGGCGACGGAATTCTGCACCGAACCGTGAGTGGATACGAGCCCTGGGCGGGAGAGCTTTCACACCGGGGTTTCGGTGCGGTGGTTTCGACCTCGAACGGGAAGACCACGCCCTACAGCCTGTATCACATCCAGGAGCGCGCCTCGCTCTTCGTCGGCCCGAGTGTGCCGGTCTACGAGGGACAGATCATCGGAGAAACCCGCAGGCCACGCGATCTGAACGTCAACGCCGTTCGCCCCAAGAAGCTGACCAACGTTCGCGCAGCCGGCAAGGACGAGGCCACCGTACTTACCCCGGCGCGCCCGGTGAGCATCGAGTGGGCGCTCGAGTGGATGGAAGACGATGAGTTGCTCGAGGTGACCCCCAAGTCGCTTCGACTGCGCAAGCGCATCCTCCAGGCCAACCTGCGCAAACGCGCCTGATCGCCCCGACGCAGGGGCAGAGCTCTAGGCACTCTCGACGGTGAGTCCGACTTCCTGACCGAATGAGATTTCGAGCGTGTGGCCATCGGGGTCGCGGATGAACGCCCAGTAGCCAACCGGAGGTCCGTAGTTCATGGGTCCTGCGATCAAACACTGATCGTCTCTCGCGTTCTCACACAGGCGGTCGACCTCCTCGCGGCTCTCGCATGCGACACCGAGGTGGGCGAAGGGCATCAAGGGAAACTCGACGTCCGGCGATTCCATCAAGACGATCACGAAGGGCCGAGTCTTGTCACTCAGCCAGACGATCTGGGGCCGGCGGTGGACGACCTTCATTTTTGCGTAGTTGGAATAGAAGCCGACGCTCGCGTCGAGATCGGTGACAGGCAGGGCGACATGGGTGAGGCCGACGTCTTTGCGGCTGTCCGCGTGACTCATCAGCACCGACTCCTCGAAGCCGACGGACGGGCCCTCAGCTCAGCTTGATCTTGCTTCCCAACGGTGCGGCACCCGGAACGATGATCCTGGATGCGTCCTGCCGTTGCACTTCCCGAGCTTCTTCGATCATTCGCTCGATCGCCTCGCCGATTGCCACGGGGAATTGGTCCATCGCTTGTTCGAGGTTGGGCGCCTCGATCGCGCAGCTCACCGGCAACGGGCCCATCTGGGACATCAACTGAGTCTGGCCCTGAAACAGGGTCGGGCGGGTCTCGTCCGGGGAGCCGTCCGACTTGACGGGCGAGAGGCGCCGGATCGTCGCGATCTTGAGGTCCGTGAAGACCTCCTCGAGGTAGAGGTTGTCGCGATCGACCTCGATTTCCTCGAGCGGGGTTGAACTGGGGCTAGTCACCGGGGCTCTCCTCTCCCGTGGGGCCTGCGCTCGACGCCCGCGACTCTAGCAGAGCCTCCGCGCGGCCCGAGAGTCGAATGTGACCGGTGTCACAGAATCTAACCGATACCTGCGGTCCCTTTGAGCCAGCACAGCGGGAAGGGAATGCGGCAGGGGCTCTTTTGGGGGAGAGTCGATGTCGGTCACCGTCTGGTTTCTAACACTCGGGATCGTGTTCTCACTCGGATTCCATCTGGGGCATCGCCTCGGGTCCGAGGGCGCGGAGCATCGCTAGCCAGGGAGGCTGATCATCTTCCCGGCAGCGTCTCGAACGGCCATCTGGTCAGAATCGGCCGGGCACTCGCCACATCCAAGCGCGGGTGCGAAGCGGTGTCATTCGTGCGAGGGTCGGGTCCGCCCTGTTGTAGAGCCCGGTGCAACGCGACGGGGTTCCAGCTGGAGATCGACTACGGTGACTCTCGTCTGCAGCGACGAACAGCGCTCGGCCTGGGACCGCGATGGATTCTTCATCGAGCGCGGATTCCAGCAGCCCGCACGGGTCGTCGCCATGGAAGAGCGCGTGGTGCGGCTCGCACAGCATCACGCAGCAGGGGGCTCGATCGGGGACGCGTACCTGGTGCCGGAGAAGAGGATCGCCCAGGCATCGGCAACCGCAGATGGCGCGTTGTCCAAGGTCTTCAGGGTTCATCGCAGCGAGCCCCTGTTTCGCCGTTTCGCCTGTGATCCGAGAGTGCTCGACCTGGTCGAGTCGATCCTCGGCCCCGACCTGGACTGCTTCCTTTCGCAGTTCATCTTCAAGCTGCCCGGGGCGTTGGGTCAGCCGTGGCATCAGGACGCCTTTTATTTCCCGTTCGACCGGGAGCCCCAGGTGGGCGTCTGGCTCGCGGTGACGGAGGCGACCCTCGACAATGGCCCGCTCTGGGTGCTGCCAGGATCTCATCGCGAACCCGTGCATCCCGTCGTTCCGGATCGACGCGAACACGCAAACTTCGCCTACGTAGAGATCGTCGATCACGACATGTCCGAAGCGATTCCGGTGCTGATGGCGCCCGGCGACGCGCTCTTCTTCCACAGTGGGCTGATGCACAAGTCGACCGACAACGAGTCGACGCACAAGCGCGCTGCGATGGTTTATCACTATGGCGAATCGGAAACGGTCGATCGCAGCGTGGAGAAGTTCGGCTTCGTGCCACCCAACATCGATTGGATGCCGGTGCGTCGCGGCGGCCAGCCGGTCTCGCTCGAATCGGATGCCGGGTCTGGCGCTTCGCCCTAGTTCGCGACAGCTTCTACCTGCCGATGGATCCCTCTCGCTTCAATCCCGAGCAGCGCCGCCGAGTTCTGCATCGGTTGAGAGACGAAAAGTTCGACCTGGCGATCATCGGGGGCGGCGTTACGGGCTGCGGAGCGGCACTGGACGCCGCGTCCCGCGGCCTTTCGGTGGCGTTGATCGAGAAGCGTGACTTCGCGGCCGGCACTTCGAGCCGATCGAGCAAGCTGATCCACGGGGGCCTGCGCTATCTCGAGCAGCTCCACTTCGGGTTGGTTCGGGAAGCCCGCTCCGAGCAATCACTGCTGCTGACGCGGCTATGTCCCCACCTGGTTCGACCGGTTCCGTTCCTGTATCCGCTCCGCCACCGCGTGTGGGAGCGGGCCTATGTGGGTGCCGGAGCGTTGCTGTACGACCGCATCGGTGGGAAGCCAGTGCTGCCCCGCCACCGGCACCTGACCCGGAGGGCGGCGCTGACGTTGTTCCCCGCCCTCCGCCGCGACGCGCTCGTCGGGGCGATTCAGTACTACGACGCCCAGGTCGACGATGCCCGCCACACCCTCGCATTGGCGCGCAGCGCCGCGATCTACGGCGCGGCGCTGGCCACCAGCATTCGGGCGATTGGTTTCGAGAAGCGTGACGGCCGAATTCGCGCGATCCGCGCGCGCTGTCTCGAGACTGGCGCCGATCTCGAGATCCGCGCCGACCAGGTGATCAACGCCACCGGAGTCTGGACCGAGGGCGTCCATGGTCTGGCTGGCGGTGGACACATCCGGGTGCGCGCGTCGAAGGGCATTCACCTGCTCGTCGAGCGCGACCGCATACCCGCCGAAAGCGGTCTGATCCTGCGCACCGCATCCAGCGTCCTGTTCGTGATTCCGTGGCGCGACCACTGGGTGATCGGCACCACGGATACCGGCTGGAACCTCGATCTCGATCATCCCGCTGCCAGTCGCAAAGACATCGATTATCTGCTGACCACCTTGAACGCCGTTCTCTCCAATCCCTTGGAGCACCGGGACATCGTGGGCGTCTACGCGGGCCTGCGCCCTCTGCTCTACGGCGAGGACGATTCCACGAGCCGACTCTCGCGGGAACACGCCGTCTCGACCGCAGACTCCGGTCTGATCAGCGTCGCCGGTGGGAAGTACACCACGTACCGGATCATGGCGAAGGATGCGGTCGACCTGGCTGCCAGGCGGCTCGACGCTGCAGTGCCGCCGTCGAGCACCCATCGTCTACCACTGATCGGGGCCGAAGGTTACCAGAGCCTTCTCGAGCGTCGCAGCGAGTTAGCCCGCCAAGCCGGGCTGCCTGAGACGAGGATCGCCGGGCTCCTGGAGCGGTACGGCTCGTGCTGTACCGAGCTGCTCGCGATGATCGAGGAACGACCGGAGCTCGGAGAGCCGCTGGAAGGGGCGGAAGCTTATCTGCGCTGCGAGGCCCTTTACGCGGCGACCCACGAGGGTGTACTGCACCTCGACGATCTCCTCACGCGACGCCTGCGGGTTTCCATTGAGACGCCGGATCGCGGGCTGCGGGCCGCGCAGTCCGTCAGCAATCTTGTGTCTGCCGCGCTGGGCTGGAGCGAAGAGACCAGACAGCGCGAGATCGTGCACTACGAGGCGAGGGTGGCAGCGGAGCGGGAATCCCAGGAGCAGCTCGACGACCGCACCGCGGATGCAGCTCGGCTGGGCGCGCCCGATGTTCGCACGGGCGGCCGAGCCGCCGGACTCCCGCCGTCGTCCGATCGTCGACGGCTGCCAGGGTAGCTGTTCAGGTCTTGGCTTTCTGGATGTAGTAACGGACCAGCTCGAAGCGGTCGTTGCCCCAGAACATTTCGTCCCCAACGAACAGCGTTGGCGCACCGAATACTCCGCGCTCGACCGCAGCGCGCGAGTCGGCGTCCAATCGCTCCCGCAGCTGCTCCGATTGGGCGCGCTCCAGCGCGTCGTCCGCGTCCAGACCGGCACCCGCCAGTAGCGAACCCACGATTTCGGGGTCGGCGATGTCGCGGGCCTCGGCCCAGCGCGCGCGGAAAGCGGGATAGTGGAACTCGCGGAACCGGCCCTCGTCGCGGGCGACCAGAGCCGCTTGGGTCATCAGCCGAACACTGGGTCGATGCTTTCGGCTCTCCGGAGAGAACTGCGCACCGCATAGCTCTGCCCAATGTTGGAGGTCCGCCGCGTAGTTCTCTCGCTTTCTCGGTCCCAGGCGAGGGCTCTCGACGCCCTCAGGCAGTGGGTTGGGCGATTTCTCGACGATGATCGAAAGCAGGGCGGGGCGAAAATCGAGTTCCACGCCGAGATCGTTGAAATAGGGCTCCGCTCGGCAACTGCCGAGATAGGCCCAGGGTCAGGCGTAGTCGAAGTAGAAGGGAATCTGCACGGCTTCTCCTCAGCTCGAACTCGAGGCGAGTCCTCTGGCTGCCATTCTGGCGCAGAAGCTGGTGAATGTCCCGCCCGACCTCGCTCTCACTTCGACGAGTCAGAAGCCTCTCGATCTGCGCCGATTCGATCGCAGAAGACGCCGAAGCTCCAGCTGGTCTCGTCAGCGGCGAGCCGACGCTCGAGCAGGTCCGCGAGGTACGACCAGGACCAACCGACGAGCTGGTCGTCGAGAAAGATCAGCGGTTCGAGTTGTAATCGGCCCTGCACGAAGGGGCAGTCGGAGACACCCCAGGCCTCGACGAAGAACCGCGTCACCTCGTACTCCTCACCTAGCGTCGAGGTGTAACTACGGCTGTCGAAGGGATTGCCGATGGCTGCCGGTCCTGCTCCCCATTCGTTCTTCCAGGGGGGCTCCGTCTCGAGGCGTCCGATCGCGTCGAGCGCGTCGCTTCGAGACACGCCGTAGGTGAGCTGCTCGCGAGCCAGCTCTGCCCTGCAGCCGATGGCGCGGTGTCCATCGCCACGCGGGCAACTGCCAGAAGCGCAGCCGAGCCCCAGCAGCTGCAGCCATAGCAGCGCTGCGATTACCCCCGAAGGGCAGGTCGCAAACTTCCAGATCCGATTCATGATCAGGGCTCGAGCACCACCTTGATGGCCCCCTCGTCGCGTCGGGCTGCCGTCGCGAAGCCCTCGGCCGCAGCTTCCAAGGGTAGACGGTGCGTGATCAAGATCTCCGAGATCTCGGGCCGCCGACCGAGCACGGCCGCCGCCGCATCGATGTCGCGAATCAATCCGCGCTGTGCATACATCGATGACGCGAGAATCGAGAGCCCCTTGTTGGTCACTTCGAAACTCGGCAGGCTGAGGCCGCTCCAGTAGGTCGCCAACAGCAACAGCGTTGCGCCGGGTCGACAGAGGCTCACGCAGCGCTCGAGCGAGTCGGGCGTTCCGGCAGCATCGACGACGACGTCGTACTCGCCCTCCACGCCGACAGCGCCGAGGCGCCGACCGGCCTCTCTCTGCGCCTCGTGCCGGGCCTCGAGAGCGATCGACGCTCCGCCGACGCAACCCGCAGCGACGGCGCACAGGCCGATCGAGCCACCTCCTACTACCGCCGCCCGTGGTCTGCCTTTCCAATTCAAGCGTCGCAGACCACAGACCGCCACAGCCAGGGGCTCGATCAGGCAGGCGTCGCGGACGTCGACGCCGCTCGGGAGGCGAACCAGACAGCGCTCGGGGACGACCATCTCGTCGGCCATTCCCCCGTCGCGGCCAACGCCCATGACCATCTCACTTCCGCGGCGACACCAGTTGTACTCACCAGCGGCGCAGAATTCGCAGTGAGAGCAAGGCGCCAGCGGCTCGATGGCCACCGGGGTTCCATCCCTCAACTCCCCAGCCATTTCGTGGCCCAGGGTGTGTGGAACCGGAAAACCACCGGCCGCCATATGAAGATCTGATCCACAAATGCCGGCCGACCGGATCGAAACCCGAACGCCTTCCCCAGCGGGTGCGGGAACTTCGATGACCTCGACAGCACCTTTTGTACAGCGAACTGCTCGCAACGTTCCCCGCGGATTCGATCCAACTGCCACCGGTGTCGGGCTTGCGGGGCACCCCCGCGCCGACACTTCCGGTCGGTGAGTTGGCTGGATCCCCGGCGTGGATTCGAACCACGATTCACAGATTCAAAGTCTGTTGTCCTGCCATTGGACGACCGGGGAACCGAGTAGGAGAACATAGGAGATCGACAACCCGACGCACGCAGTCTGCGGCCGCTGCGCCGGGAGGAGCATTCCCTCGCAACGCTCGCATGCGAATGCTGGCGGCTCGATCCCCTGCGTCCCAGCGGCCCCGAACGGGGGGTTTCGCTCATCCGAAGCCAGAGCCGAGGCCCGCCGCCAGTTCAGAGGGCTAGAGCCGATCCAGTCTTGAGGGGGCTGGCGTGACAGTTATTCGCCGGTCCAGTAGTCGACGTCAGCGTCAAGGGGATAGAACCGTTTCAAGGAGGACGCTTCGATCCTTCCGCCGGGCGCGGCGCCCACGAACACCCCCATCTTGTGCGAATCGGGATAGACCACGACATCCGGCTCGATCATGGTCGAGAAACATAGAAAGACGAGGTCCGCATCCGAGTCGTTGACGATTCGATGTGAGTGGGCCTCGCCAAGCGGAAGCGCCACGTAATCGCCGGCTGCGATCGCGATGTCTTCTTCGCCCATTTGCAACTTCCCGGTGCCGCCGAGTACATAGACCGCCTCCTCGTTGGCGGTGTGGTAGTGACGAGGCCAGCTGTGCGTGCGGGCGGGGATCCGCATCAAGCTGCAGCCGAGCCGCTCGGCGGAGGTTGCCGCCCCGAGCTTCTTGCGAAAGAAGCGCGAGCGCCGATCTGCAGACGTCTCTTCTTGCCACTCCAGATCGTCCTGGTGGATCACGTGTTTCGGGCGCGCTCGTCCCGCGACCTGACCGGACATGATGTCTCCCTCCAGCACAGTTTGGCGACCCGCCGTGGCGGATGGCCTCGCCAGCAGGCCTCACGTGTTTCGACCTTTGCTGCGGGCGGGACGCTAGAGATCCGAAGCCGAGGAAATGATCGTCCCCACGATGCCGTACTCGTGTGCCTCTTCGGGCGAAAGCCAATGGTTGCGGTCGGTGTCGTGGGCAACCTTCTCGACGGATTGGCCGGTCTTTTCCGCGATCAGCCGATTGAGCCGCTCGCGGGCCTTCAAGATCTCCTCGGCCTCGATCTGGATGTCCGTGGCGACGCCGCCCGCGCCGCCCATGGGCTGATGGATCAAGAAGCGCGTATTCGGCAGGCAGTAGCGGTCCTGCTTTGGCACCGCGAGATAGATATGCACCCCCGCACTAGCGACCCAGCCGGTTCCGATCATTCGGATTCGAGGCTTTACGAAGCCGATCATGTCGTGGATCGAGTCGCCGGATTCGACGTGGCCACCTTCGGAGTGGATGAAGATCGTGATGTCGTCATCCGAGGCGGCGGAGAGCGCTAGGAGCTGGGCGGTGACCTCGCGGGCGAGCTGCGTGGTCACTTCGCCGTGAATCAGCACGGTGCGCGCTTCGAAGAGCCGCTCGACGATCTTCGAGGAAAAGGCTGCCGACGCCGGGTCGGCTCCGCCTTCCTTGTTCATGATGTGCCCTCCGTTTGCGCATCGTGGTTGCATTGGCGTTGCGAGTCAGTCAGAAAAAATGCGCCGGATCCTCTCGACCGCTTCCTCGACGTTCTCGCGCGAGTTGAAGGCAGAGATCCGGATGTAGCCCTCTCCCGCCGCTCCGAAGCCGGAGCCGGGGGTCCCGACCACGTGAGCCTTCGCGAGCAGCTGGTCGAAGCAGTCCCAGGAAGAGCTGCCGCCGGGCGTCTTCATCCAGACGTAGGGGGCGTGTTCACCGCCAAATAGCTCGAAGCCGGCATCCGTTAGACCTTCGCGAAGGATCGCGGCGTTGCGCATGTAGTAGGCGACCTGTTCGCCGGTCTGCTTGCTGCCATCCGGAGAGTAGGCGGCCGCGGCGGCGCGTTGAACGATGTAGGGGACGCCGTTGAATTTGGTGGCCTGCCGCCTCGCCCAGAGATCGATCAGAGCCACGCGTTCACCCGCCGCCGTGGAACCCTTGAGCTCGTGCGGAACGACCGTGTACGCGCAGCGCAGGCCGGTGAAGCCCGCGCGCTTCGAGAAGCTGCGCATCTCGATCGCACACTCTCGCGCGCCATCGATCTCGTAGATGGAATGAGGCAGCTCATCGTCCTGGATGAACGCATCGTAGGCGGCATCGAAGATCAACACGGCGTCGTGGCGCCGAGCCCACTCGACCCAGGCGGTCAGATTCTCGCGCGATGCCACCGACCCGGTCGGGTTGTTCGGAGAGCAGAGATAGGCGACGTCGACGGGCTCGGCGGGCGGCGGGGGTGCAAAATCGTTCGCCTGTGTGGCGGGGAGGTAGCGGACGCGTTCGTAAGCGCCCTGCTCGTTGGCTTGGCCGGTGCGTCCCGCCATGACATTGGTGTCGACGTAGACGGGATAAGTGGGGTCGGTGACGGCGATGCTGCAACCCTCGCCGAAGATCTCCTGGATGTTGCCGCTGTCCTGCTTGCTTCCGTCCGAGACGAAAATTTCGGTTTCGTCGATCGTGACTCCCCGTGACTGGAAGTCGCGCTCGAGGATCGCCTCGATGAGAAAATCGTAGCCGCGATCCGGGCCGTAGCCGTGGACGCCCGCTTCGGTGCCCGATTCTGCAGCTGCCTCGCGCAGGGCTTCCACGATGGCAGGGGCCAGCGGCAGGGTGACGTCGCCGATTCCGAGCTTGATGATCGCCGCAGCGGGGTTGGCCGCTGCAAACTCCGCCACGCGGCGTCCGATCTCCGGAAAGAGATAGCCGGCCGCGAGCTTGCGGTAGTTCTCGTTGATCCGCGTCATTGGCGCTCGAAGATAGCAGCCCAATTACACGAGGCGGCTTGGTGCTCCGCTGTGCGCGCGACAGCGTGCGACAATGGGAGCGGCTCGTCGTCAGGCGCGACGAGGGTCGACCAGCACTCCGGGGTTCAGAATTCCCGCCGGGTCGAGTTCGGCTTTGGCTGCAATCAGCCCGCTGGCGAATAGATCCGGTCGCTGCCGGTCATACCAGGGGCGATGATCGCGGCCCACCGCGTGATGATGGGTGATGCTGCCTCCGTGTCGCAGCAGCGCCTCGCTGGCGGCGAGCTTGATTTCACCCCACTGCTCGAGCTCACTACCGCGCCGGCCGGGCGCCATGATGGTGTAGTACGGGGCTGCACCGTCGGGGTAGGCGTGCGTGAAGCGGCAAGTCACGCTGCCCGAGCCGCAGATTCGTTTCACGGCATCGCGCGTCGCGGCCATGACCTCCGCGTGGAACTCTTCGAACCGGTCCCACGGGATGGCGGTCTCGAAGGTTTCGCTGATGACGGCAGCTCGGACGACGGCATCCCGGAGATACGGGGCGTTCAGGAAGGCGTTGCGCCAGGCGCCCGCCGCGCCTTCGCGGGCCCCTTGGCCGGGACTTGTCTTGCCAGAGGCCTCGTCCACCTGGCCGCCGCTGTCTCGACAGCATTCCAGAGCGCGATTCAGCCAGCTGTCGAGCGGGTGGTCGGCGGATTCGAATCCGAGCACCAGCACGGCCGCGTCTCCCGGCCCGGCGCCCGCGCCCGCGGCCTCGGTCGGATCCAGCAGACGGCAGTTGGACGGGTAGAGCCCTGTCTGTGACAGCAAGCGAACCGCCTCGGCGCCGGCCGCGAAGCCCTCGTCACCCGGGAAGCGCACGGTTGCGGCGGCGCGGAAGCTGGGCCGATCCTGCAGCCGCATCCACGCCTCGGTGATGATGCCCAAGATGCCTTCGGAGCCGATCAGCCAGCGGTCCGGGCTGGGACCGGCTCCGGATCCGGGCAACCGCCGACTCTCGATGACGCCTGTGGGCGTCAGCGCGCGAATCGATTCCACGAAGTCGTCGATATGGGTATACAGAGTTGCGTAATGCCCGCCGGAGCGGGTAGCGATCCAGCCCCCCAGCGTCGAGAACTCGAAGGACTGGGGAAAGTGTCGCAGCGTCAGGCCCCTGGGCTTGAGCTCGGCTTCGAGCGCCGGGCCGAGGATTCCCGCTTGGATTCGAGCGGCGCGCGACGTGGTATCGATCTCCAGTACGCGATCGAGTTGGGACAGGTCGATGGAGATCGAGCCCGCGTAGTCGTCGCCAACGCGCGCCTCGACTCCACCCACGACGGAGGTCCCGCCGCCATACGGAATGGCTGCAGCCCGAGCGTCACTGCACCAATCGAGCAGGGCGGAAACCTCTGCCTCGCTGCGCGGGAAGGCGACCTGATCGGGTGGGTTTTCGAAGTTGCCCCTGGCACCACGCACGATGTCGCGAAAGGACTTCCCGTAGGTGTGTGAGGCGCGGTCGTAGCTCGAGCTCGAGCAGATGGAGGCGAGCGCTGCCGGCGGTTCGAGGCGGGGCTTCGGCAGCTCGACGTCGTCGATGCGGGGCTCCGGTGCCAGCTCCAGCGGCGTGCCGAAGCGCTTGGAGAGGGCCGCAGCGATGCCGAGGGACTGCGCTTCGTCGGGTCCGTCGCCCTCGAGTCCCCAGCCCCAGAACTTGCGTCGCCTGGCCATGTCTGCCTCCGTCGCGTCAACTAGCGGGGCGCGAGGGCCTCGAGAATCCGCAGGTCTGGGCCGGGTTGCCCATCGGGGCGAAAGGGTTGGATGCAGACGTGATCTGCCCCCGCATCGCGATGGGCCTGGATTCGATCCGCGATCGTCTTTTCGTCGCCCCAGGCCACGATGGCGTCTACGAGTCGATCGCTGCCGCCGTCCGCGAAGTCGGCGTCTTCGAAGCCCAGCCACTTCAGGTTGTTCTGATAATTGGGAAGCCCGGTGTAGACGGCCATGTTCTTGCGAGCGATCTCGCGGGCCCGGGTGGCGTCGGTCTCCAGCAGCACCATCTGTTCGGGGCAGAGCAACGGCCCGGTCCCGAGGATCTCGCGAGCCCTGGCGGTGTGTTCCGGCGGCACGAAGTAAGGGTGCGCGCCGCTGGCCTGCTGGCCGGACAGGCGCAACATGTTCTCCCGCAGCGCCGCCAACACGATGGGTGCTTCCCGGTCGGGCCGAGGGCCGTGGTAGAGCGCGCTCTTCATCGCCTCCAAGTAGCTTCGCATGGTGGAGACGGGTTTCTTGTACTCGTGACCTCGAACCTTGCTGACGAGGTGCGAGTGGGAGACGCCGATTCCGAGGATGAACCGACCACACGTGAGCTCTGCGAGCGTCTGCTGAATGGCTCGCATCGCCATCGGATCGCGCGCGTAGATGTTGGCGATGCCGGTGGCCAGGACGAGCTGCTCGGTCTGTCCGCCCAGATAGCCGATCAAAGAGAATGGGTCGCGTCCCACGGCTTCGGGAACCCAGAGCGCGGAGTAGCCCCAGGCTTCCAGCTGGTTCGCGAACTCGCCGGCCTGCGTGGCGGCCATCGCGTCGAGCCAGGTCCAGACTCCCAGGCGGCCCAGATCCATATCGCTCCTCCTCGGGACGGGCAGGGTAACCCAATCCCCTGCACGGTCGTTGTGTCAGAATCCGCTCCATGCCCAGCCCTCGGTCGGGGACCCGATTCGCTCGCGTGTTCGGCGCCGCCGCACTCGCTGCAGCGCTGTCACTTCCCCTGGGCTGGGTGATCTCGGATCGGTTGGAGCAAGACAACGACTTTTGCAACTCCTGCCACCTGCCGTCCGGAACACCGCTGCACATCGACATCCGCCGAGACTTCGACCTCACGCCGCCGCAGACCCTGGCCGGACTGCACGGGGGCTCGGACAGCGGCCGCGAAGACGCCGCCTTTCGCTGTATCGACTGCCACGGAGGTGCGAGCCTCATCGGTCGGGCGCGGGTGAAAGCCCTCGCGGGGCTCGACCTGCTCTGGTATGTGGTCGGGCGCTTCGAGGAGCCCAGCCAGATGGCGTGGCCACTGTGGGACGAGGATTGCAGTCAATGTCACCCGACCTTCGATTCGGTGGCGTCGCTGGCGTGGGAGACGCCGCGGTTTCATGAACTCCCGGTGCACAATGTCGACCTCGGGGTAGACTGCGTCGAGTGCCACCGTTCGCATCAGGCAGGCAATCCGGAAGCCCACTTTCTGGAGGTGAGTTCCGTGCGGAGCCAGTGTGCAAGGTGTCATCTGGAATTCAAGGAGGAATCGAGATGAGTCGCCAGCTTTGGATGGGTTTGCTCTGTGCGGTGTCGATTGCACCGGCGGCGGCGTTGGCATACCCAGGAGGCACGCCCAACTACCAAACGGATGCTGCCCCGTTCTGTGCCAGCTGTCATTCGTCGCTGGACGCCGAAGCACTGGCGGGCGCGGGTGAGCGCGCGGAGAAGGAGGTCGCGGAACGTAAGCACATCGCCGTGATTCTCTCGGGCCAGCGCGGTTACGAGGGTTTGAGCGAGCCAGACCGCCGCACCCTTGCGAATCAAATCCGAGCGCTCGACGAGGCTTCCAGCGTGACCCTCGAAGCACCCGAGGCGGTCGAGGCGGGTGGAACCCTGCGCGTCACCGTTCGTGTGACCGGCGGCGCGGGTCCGGCCGTCGGAGTGGGCCTCGTCGACGCCAACCACCGCTGGTACGCGCGTCCGGCGTCGTCGGCCGGTTGGTCGGTCGTCGCGCCACCCGACATCCGCGACTCGAAGGGCCAGCCACGCACGGACTGGCTCGAAAGGCGCCCCGAGGGCAGCCGCAACCTCTCGTTCGTCAACGTCACCGGAATCTCGTCCGACTCGGCGACCCAGCAGTGGGACAGCGCCACGGTGGTCTTCACCCTGCGCGCGCCCGACCGCCCTGGCACATATCCGCTGGCCGCGGCGTTCTGGTACGGCACGGAGAAGTCGACCTTGCTCGGCTACAAGACGGACCCGATGGGCCGCAAGGAAGTACGTGGTGGCTTCGGTGGTGGGTCCGGGCGCGTGCGCTTCACCCCGGTGTTACAGATCGAGGTGCGACAGCGCGGGGCCGCTGCGGCTGGTGCAAATTGACGCCCCGTCAGCCTGCGTGGCGCGTGAATTGGCCGTCGTGGAGCTTCCCCAGATAGGTGTCTAGCTCGCGCTTGACCTTGCCCGACAGGAGCATTACTCCCACTAGATTGGGAAACGCCATTCCCAGGATCATCATGTCGCTGAATTCGATGACGGCATTTGCCTGGAAGATCGCGCCCAGCCACACGAACAGCAGAAAAATCGCCTTGTAGAGAAGGATCGTACGAATCCCGAACAGGCGCGCCCAGCACTGCTCGCCGTAGTAGCTCCAGGAGATCATCGTGCTGAAGGCGAAGAGCAGGGCGATGAACGAGAGCACCACGGGAAACCAGGAGAAGACGCTCGCAAACGCCCACGAGGTCATGGCGATGCCGCTCCCCGCGTTTGGAGCTTCGTGAGCGCCCGTCACTACCAACACCAGACCGGTGATCGTGCAGACGATGACGGTGTCGATGAAGGGTTCGAGTAGCGCGACGATGCCCTCGCGCACGGGCTCGTCAGTTCGGGCCGCCGCGTGAACGATCGCGGCGGATCCGGTTCCGGCTTCGTTGCTGAAGGCCGCGCGTCGGAAGCCCTGGATCAACACCCCGACAAAACCTCCGGCTCCGGCGTCCCAGGCGAAGGCTTTACTGACGATCGTACCCAGCGCCGGCCCGAGCGAATCGGCGTTCGCGAGCAGGATCCAGCCGCCGCAGACCACATAGATGATGCACATGAAGGGGACGAGCCGGGCGGCCACTTCCCCGATGCGCTTGATCCCACCGATGATGACCACGCCGACCAGCGCCGCCAGCAGTAGCCCGAACACCACCGCACCGGCTCGATTTGCGACCATGGGCAGGACGCTGGAAATCTGAGCAAACGACTGATTGGCCTGGAACATATTTCCGCCGCCCAGGCTGCCTCCGATACACATCAGGGCAAAGAGGGTGGCCAGCAGCTTGCCCAGGCGGGGGAGCCTCAACTCGGCCAGGCCATCTCGCAGATAGTGCATGGCGCCACCCGAGACGTGGCCGTCGCTTCGAGTCACACGGTAGAGCTGGCCGAGTGCGCATTCGGCGAACTTCGAACTCATACCCAGGAAGCCGGCCGTCACCATCCAGAAGATGGCTCCGGGTCCGCCGATGCCGACGGCTACCGCCACGCCGGCGATGTTGCCGAGCCCAACGGTCGCGGAGAGTGCTGCCGACAGCGCCTGGAAGTGGGAGATCTCGCCTTCCGCTTGCGGATCGGTGTATTGCCCGCGCACGCAATCGACGGCGTGGCGGAAGGCGCGAATGTTCACGAACTGAAAGCGTGCGGTGAAATAGACAGCGCCAAGAATCAGCCACAGCACCACCAGCGGAATCGAAACCTGCGGACTCCAGAAGGCGACGTCGAAGAAGATCACCGCATCGAGCGGAGCGACGATATAGGTGGCAAAGAATTGTTCGAGCCGGTCCAAGTCTTCCCCCCTTCGGTTTCGAGGCGTCCGCGGTCAGGGGGGAGACAGCGCGCTCGGGAGGATATGCGGTTGTCGGAGCGAGCGCCCAGCGCCCGCTGCTGCCTATTCCCGCCGGATCTCGCCTTCCACGTCGACCGACCAGCGGGCCGCGAGCCGACGCCTGCCGAATGCTCGCAGCCAGGCGTAGCGAGGGACCCGATAGAGCGAGACCAGCATTCGCCCGCCGCGTGCAGGCCCGACCCAATCCAGGCGCACATAGCCCAGGGATTTGAATTCGGCCCGCGTATTGGGCTCGGAGTCGCGGCGCTTGCGCAGATCCGATCCGGCGCCAGAGATTACGTGGAGTGGCGGGTTGGGCTCATCCATCTCGAGCACGGCGAGCCAGTGTTCGTGACCGGACAGAACCAGCTGCACATTCACGTCCGCTTCCGCGATGGCTCGCTCGAGCAGCGCCGCGTAGCCCGGATTCGGGGTCGAATCATCCCGATTTCTGACCATCGCCATCGGGCGGTGGCTAGCGAGCACGCGCCACGGCCCGCGCGCGGCGCGCAAGGCGGCGACCAGGGGAGCGATCGACCCGCTCTCGAGGAGCGCCTCGGAGTCCACCAGCACCAGGCTGACTCGATCCAGGACCTCGCTGACCTCGGCCGCTCCGCGGGCCATCTGCCAGTTCGAGACGAGCTGTGGAAGGGTGGATCGCTGAAGTTCGGGGCTTTCCGGGCTGTCGTAGTCGTGATTGCCCAAGAGCGCGTAGATTGGAATCGGGTGTCGGCGTGCGAGCGGGAGCATGCAGGCATCAGCGACCTCGCGGTAGCGCTTCGCATCGCCGGCCACGAAGTGACAGAATTGCCGCACCACGTTGCTGCGCACCCGGTCGATCAACTCGCGCCGCTTCAGCCCGTTGGGATAGAAGTTGTCTCCGAGCAGCAACAGTGCATCGACGGGTCGCTCCTGGTCCTCGTCGGCCATTGCATTTCCGACAGCCAGGGCGCGCGCGTAGTCGGTCGCGTTGTTCGGGTCGGCGCCGGTGTCACCCACCGCGAGCAACGACCAGCGGACGTTGTCGGGCGGGGGCTCTCCACAGCCACTGGCCAAGAGCAGTGCCAACGTTGGGAGCGCGGCGCACAGCGCCCAGCCTGCCATGGGGCTGTCCGTCGATCTCAAGATGTCTTGGCTCTCACGGCTTGCCCTCCGCCGGCCGAAGCCCTGACGGGCGCCGGCTGGCTCGCCTATGCTGGCCGCCCCGCATGTCGACGGCCCCTCCTAAGATGACAGAGCCCGGCTCCAAGAGCCTGTCGGAACACGACTCCAAGGAGCTGTTGGCCAGCTACGGTGTCGCGCTGGCGCGGGAATCGCTGGCGGAGTCCGCCGACGAGGCCGTGCACGCGGCTACCGAGCTGGGCTTTCCGGTCGTGCTCAAGCTCTGCGGTGACTCCATCGCCCACAAGACGGAGCGCGACCTGGTTCGGCTGAATCTGCCGGATGCCAGCGCCGTGCGAACCGCGGGCGAAGAGCTGCTCTCACGGCGCCGGCCGGAGGATGGAGAGGTCGGTCTGCTGGTTGCGGAGCTGGTGCACGGCAAACGGGAACTGATCGCGGGCCTGGTGCGCGATCCGCAGTTGGGTCCTTGTGTGATGTTGGGACTGGGCGGCATTCTCACCGAGGCGCTAGAGGATGTCGTATTCGCGGCGGCACCGATCGACGAGGCCGATGTGCGGCGGATGCTGCACAGCTTGCGGGCGCATCGGCTCTTCACCCGCCCTTTTCGAGGCGATCCCGAGATCGACCTCGGCCTGCTCGCGGAAACGCTGGTCGGGCTCGGCAAGCTCGCAATCGCTCGGCCCGACGTCCTGAGCGTCGATATCAATCCGATGATCGTGCGCGGGGGGTCCCCCATCGCGGTCGACGCCCTGGTCCATCTGGAGGCTTCGAGAGCCGAGCCGCATCCCGAGCCTGCCCGCTCCCAATCGGGCAGTGCAGTCCTGGAGCGGTTTGCACCGCTGTTCATGCCGCGCGGAATCATCGTCGCCGGCGCCTCCGCGCACCCCGGAAAGTTCGGCTTCGTCGCGCTCCACAACCTGCTGCGCTTTGGATACGAAGGCGAGATCTTTCCGCTCAACCGCGACGGCACCCCCATTCTGGGCCGCGAGACCCTGCGCGACGTGGAGGAGATCCCCGAGGGCCGCGCCGATCTCGTGTTCGTGTGCACTCCGAATCATCTGAATGTCGAGTTGCTGCGCGGCTGCGCGGCCAAGGGAGTGCGCGCTGCCTTCGTGGCCAGTGCCGGCTACGGCGAGGCCGGCGAGGCGGGTCGAGCTCTGGAGCGGGAACTCGCCGAGACGGCGGATGAGCTCGGCATGCTGCTCGCGGGGCCCAACGGACAAGGCGTCATCTCGACTCCACGCTCGATGTGCGCTCAGATCGTGGCACCGTATCCCCCGGCGGGTCGGATTTCGGTCGTGAGCCAAAGCGGCAATCTGGTGTCTTCGTTTCTCAATTACGCGACCGAAACCGGAGTGGGTATCAGCAAGGCAATCTCCTGCGGCAACCAGGCCCAGACCCAGCTCGCCGATTTTCTCGAGTACTTCGCCGCCGACCCCGATACCGACGTCGCGCTCGCCTATCTCGAGGGCCTGGTGGACGGTGCCCGCTTCCTCGAAGTGGTTCGCGAGCTGACTGCGCGCAAGCCTCTGGTGCTGGTGAAAGGCGGTGTCGCGGCGGAGGGCCAGCGGGCCGCGGCGAGCCACACCGGCTCGATGGCCACCGACGACAAGATCTTCGACGGCCTGTGTCGTCAGCTCGGAGTGCTGCGCGCTCCCACCGTCGAGGCAGCGTTCGAATGGGCGGCAACCCTGGCCACCCAGCCGCTGCCGCGCGGTCGGCGCACGATCGTTTTCACCACCGCGGGCGGCTGGGGGGTGCTGGCTGCCGACGCCTGCGTGGCCGCCGGCCTCGAGCTGGTCGCACTGCCCGAGGAGATCCGCAGCGCGGTCGACGAGCTGGTTCCCGCCCGCTGGAGCCGCAACAACCCGATCGATCTGGCGGGTGGCGAGACCCGCGACACGATCCCGCAGGTTCTCGATCTGCTCTGCGCCCATCCCGACGTCGACGCCGTCGTCCACCTCGGTCTGGGCATCCAGGCCGCCTCGGCCAATACGATGAAAACCGGCGACTATTATCCGGACTACGGGTTGGAGCGAATCGTCTCGTTTCACGAACGCCAGGACCGACGCTATGCCGAGGCGGCGCGTGAGGCTTCCGAGCGACACGGCAAGCCTGTCCTCTCGGCAACGGAGCTGGCGCATGCCGACCCGACGGGCTCGAACCCCGGACCGGCGGGCGTTCGAGAGGGAGGCCGCGTCTGTTACGCGAGCGCTCACCACGCGGTGCGCGCTCTGCGCGCCCTGGTGGACTACGCGGAGTTCAGGGCCGGCGTGTGAAGGCCGACCGGGACGCTCATCCGAAGATCCGGGAATCGACTTCTACGCCGATGGGGCAGTGATCGGACCCCATGACCCTTGGATAGATCATCGCGTTGCTCACGTACTTCATCGCGGCTGGAGAAGCCAGCACCAGGTCGATGCGCCAGCCGATGTTCTTCTTGCGGACGCCGAAGCGCTGACTCCACCAGGTGTAACGCCCAGCAGCGCCGTCGAAGTGGCGGTAGGTATCGATCCAGCCTGCGTCGAGCCAGCGATCGATTTCCGCGCTCTCCTCGGGAAGGAAGCCGCTGGTGTCGCGATTCTGCTTTGGCCGGGCGAGGTCGATATCGCGGTGGGCGGTGTTGAAGTCGCCCATCACCAGCACTCGAGCGCCGCTGCGACGGATCCGCTGGAGCCGATCGAATAGCGCCCGGTAGAAGTCGAGCTTGTACGGAACCCGACTGTTGTCCCGCTGCTCTCCGCTGCCGTTCGGGAAGTAGACGTTCGCGACGGCCAGACGGCCGAAGCGAGCGATCTGCACGCGCCCTTCGCGGTCGAAGCGTTCCTCGCCGAGCCTGGTTTCGAGCCGATCGGGCGCCCGTCGCGCGAAGAGCGCGACACCGCTGTATCCCTTCCTCTCGGCGGGCGAAAACGCCACCTTCCAGCGTTTCGGCGCGCGGAGGTTGTTCGGGACCTGTTCGGGGGTGGCGCGCACCTCCTGGACTCCGACGATCTCGGCGCCGCAGCGGCCGAGCCAGCGGCCGAAGCCCTTCTTGGCGCACGCCCGCAAGCCATTGACGTTCCAGGAAAGAATTCGCGCGGTGGTAGGCACCGTGGGGGGCGCGGACACCGGGTCAGGAATCGGCCGACAGGTAGGTATAACCCTGGAGACCCTGCTGGTAGCGCTCGAGCAGTCGGGCGGATTCCTCCAGGCTGATCTGATCGCGCCGCAGGGCGCTCTCGATGATCCGGCGCACCTTTTCGATCAGGGGTCGGCGTTCGTATTGCACGTAGGCGAGCACGTCTTCCACCGCGTCGCCCTCCACCACGTACTCCACCTGGTAGCCGCCGGCTTCGTCGAGCTTCACGTGGACCGCGTCGGTGTCGCCGAACAGATTGTGGAGATCGCCCAGGATTTCCTGGTAGGCGCCCACCAGGAATAGTCCGATGTAGTAGGGCGCGTCGTTCCAGGGGTGGAGTTCGATCACTTCCTTGACGCCGCGGTGATCGATGAACTGATCGATCTTGCCATCGCTGTCGCAGGTGAGGTCGGCGAAGATGCCTCGGCGGCTCGGCTCTTCGTCGAGGCGGTGGATCGGCATCACGGGAAAGAGCTGTTTCACCGCCCAGTGGTCCGGCGCGCTCTGGAACACCGAAAAGTTTCCGTAGTAGGTATCGGCGAGTCCCTTCTCCAGGTCTTCGAGGTCCTCGGGAACCTCCGGTAGCTTGCGAACGATTTCGAGAATTCGATCGCAGCAGCTCCAGAACAGGCGCTCGACCTTGGAGCGGGCGCGCAGATCGAGGTATCCGAGAGAGAACAACGTGGACGCTTCTTCCTTGAGCTGCACGGCGTCGTGATACGACTCCTGCACGTTCTCTCCAGCCACCCGATGCCAGACGGCGTCGAGGTCGCGGAGCACCTTGGGGGCGTCGTCCGCGATCGTCTCGGGTCGCGAGCGGGGCAGCATTTCGTTGACACCCAACACGTCGAAAATCAGCACCGAATGGTGTGCCACCATCGCCCGACCGGATTCGGTCACGATGTCTGGATGCGCGACTCCAGCTTCGTCGCAGGCCTCCTGGATGAACGAAATCACATCGTTCGCGTACTCCTGGGAGGAGTAGTTCTTCGACGAGTGGAAATCGGTGCTCGAACCGTCGTAGTCCACACCGAGGCCGCCGCCGACGTCGATCAGGTTGGGTGTGGCGCCCATCTCGTGAAGTCCGACGAAGATGCGGCTGGCTTCGGCGAGTGCGTCCTTGTGCGCCCGGGCCGCGGTGATCTGCGAGCCGATGTGAAAGTGCAGCAGCTCCAGACAGTCGAGCATGTCTTCGGAGCGCAGCCGGTCGACGGCGTCGACGATCTCGAGCGACGAGAGCCCGAACTTCGAGCGATCCCCCGTCGATTCCACCCATTTGCCGGCGCCCGCGGTCGTGAGGCGCGCCCGGATGCCAAGGTGTGGGCGAATTCCGAGTTCGCTTGCGGTCTTGACCACGAGGTCGATCTCGTGGAAGCGATCGATCACCACGACGGGCGTTCGTCCCAGCCGTTGCGCGAGGAGTGCCATCTCCACGTAGGCACGATCCTTGTAGCCGTTACAGATGATCAGCGCGTCAGCGGTGTCGAGCAGGGCCAGGGCGATGAGCAGTTCCGGTTTGCTACCGGCTTCGAGCCCCATCCGTTCGGCCGCGCCGTGCTGGATGATCTCTTCCACCACATGCCGCTGCTGATTCACCTTGATCGGATAGACGCCGCGGTAACGGCCCCGATACGCGTACTCGTCGATGGAGCGGCGGAAGCAGTCATTCAATCGCTGCACGCGGCTGGCCAGGATGTCCGTGAATCGAATCAACAGCGGGGTGCGCACTCCGCGCCGCCTGAGATCCTGAACCAGTTCGAGCAGGTCGATCCTGCTGGCGTCGCCGATGCGCGGGGAGACCTGGACGTGTCCCTCGTCGTTGATCCCGAAGAAGTCGGCACCCCAGTTGGCGACCTTGTAGAGCTCGAGGCTGTCACGGGTCGTCCAGGCGGACATGACGGATCCCTCGCGCGAGAGCGCCGGGGACGGCAACCTCGCGGGCGTGATCCTAGCCTGGATTCAGTCGATCCAGTCCGGGTACAGTTGGGGTTCAGTCGGGCTTCAGTTGTGCTTTAGTCGGGAATCGGCGCGTTGCGTTGCTCCCCGGTCGCGAGATCCCGAACCAGGGCTTCACCCCGCTCCAGCTCATCGGGGCCGACCAGGTAGATCTCCGCAGCGCCCGAGCGGTCTGCCCCCGCGAGCACCCGTTTGAGTCGCGTGTCGCCGAGAACCAGCTCGACCTGGCGGCCCTGCGCCCGCAGATCGCTCGCGATGCGCACCGCTGCAGTTCGTTGCGCGTCGGAGAAGGCGAAAACCACGGTGAACGGGGCTCGGGACAGATCTGGGAGGCGCTTTTGCTCCGCGAGCAACTCGCCGATCACCACGTCTCCGAGACCGAACCCAACCGCCGCCGTGGCAGGTCCCCCCAGGGTTTCGAGCAGCCGGTCGTAGCGGCCTCCGCCGCAAATGGCGCGCAGCTGTCGCCCTGTGTCGAAGGCTTCGAAGACCACACCGGTGTAGTACGCCAGCCCGCGAACGATCGAAGCGTCGAAGACGACGCGATCTCGGTGTCCGTAGGCGTCGATCAGCTCGAAGAGCCGCAGCAGCTCTTGCAGTGCCGCGGAGCTCGTCCCGGCGGCGTTTTCGGCGTCGGCGATCTCTCGCAGCTCGAGCCACTGCAGCACGAAGCGCGCATCTTCCGTTGGCAGGGCCACGGGGCCCGCTGCATCCGTGAGCAGCTCGGTCACCCCGTCTGCGCCGATCTTGTCGAGCTTGTCGATGGCGACGCAGAGAGCCGGGAAGACCTCAGGCCGCTGCTTCAAGACAGTTTCCCGCAGCGTCTCTTCCAGCAGGGCGCGGCTGCTGATGCGGATCTTCACGCCCCCCGGTTCGAGGCCGAGTGAGTCGAGAAGCTGAAAGATCGCAGCAATCAGCTCCGCCTCTGCGGTTACCCCGGGCTCGCCCCAGATGTCCATGTTCCACTGGTAGTGCTCGCGCTTGCGTCCCCGACTCATGCGCTCGTAACGCCAGCATTGGGGCAGGCTGAACCAACGCAGCGGAAAGCGCAGGCCGCCGCGGCGCGCCATCACCATACGGGCCACCTGCGGTGTGATCTCCGGCCGCAGCGCCAGGCTCTTGCCGTGCAGCTCGAAGTGGTAGAGCTGATCGACGATCTCTTCTCCCGCCTTGCGGGTGAACAGCTCGGCCTGCTCGAGCACGGGAGCATCGACCTCCTCGAAGCCGAACAGGGCCGCGGTGGCGCGAAAGTGCTCGAAGAGCCAGCTTCGGAGGCGGAGCTCCTCGGGGTAGAAGTCGCGGGTGCCGCGGGGCGCCTGGAAGCTCTGGCTGCTCACGGTCTCTCCATATCACACCGCGGCCGCCTCGTCTCAACTCGACCCGAGATCGCTGTCGATCCACGTTGAGACTGCTATCCCTCCGCTTCCAACTCTCGGGAGGGCCCATGACGATCTGTCGGTTCACACTCATGCTGGCGCTGAGCGCCGCATTGGCCGCCTGCGGAGGCGAGGATGCGCCCCCGAGCGATCGACCCTCCCAGCCCGCAGCGGCCACAGCGACCGCCAAGCCGAAGCCGGCCCAACCCACCACGGCAGATTCCCTACCGAAGGGGATCGTGCTCTCGCTGGCCCAGTTCGTGACGGAGACGGGCGATGACGGCAAGGACAAGGTCGTGCCCGGCCCAGCCCGGCTGGAGTTCCTGTACCGCCAGGACGGCCGCTGGCAGACCGCTGAGCTCGAGGATCCGGAGAGCAACGTCTTCCACAAGGCGATGAGCTACGAGATCGGCGGCGAACAGCGGCTGCTGACGCTGGGCGGCACCGCAGCCATCCTCAAATCATGGGAGCTCACGGAAGAGGGTCTCGTGCCGACCGTACTGTGGCAGAAGGACTTCGGCGGACGATTCAGCCGTATGCGCGACGCCGAAATCGCCGACATCTTCGGCGATGGAAGCGTCGTATTTGCTGTCGCCACCCACGATCAGGGCGTCGTGGCACTGGTGCGTCCGAGCGGCGATGGCTTCGACGTGCAGGAGTTGGATCAGAAGGAGAACACCTTCGTCCACGAAGTCGAAGTAGGCGATCTCGACGGGGACGGGGTACTCGAGCTGTACGCCACGCCGAGTGAGCCCAACCGCCTCGACGGGTCGCCCCAGTCGGGAGAGGTGGTTCGCTACGTCCCGGCCAAGGGCGATGAGCGGGTCGTCGTCGCCGATCTCGGCGACCGCCACGCCAAGGAAATCCTGGTGACGGACATCGACGGCGACGGGCGAGACGAGCTCTACGTGTCCGTCGAGGGCGAGATCGAGAAGAAGGGAGGGAGCAAGCGAATCAAGTCGCCGGTGGAGATTCGTCGCTACGACGCCGACACCCCCCCCGCTGAGGGTGTGTTGATCGGAGTCTTGCAGGACTCAATGAGTCGCTTCCTGACCGCTGGCGACGTGGAGGGTGACGGCAAGCGGGAGCTCGTCGCAGCTGCCTTCAGCAGCGGAGTCTGGCTGTTTCGGCCGGACGGCGGAACGGGAGGGCGCTGGAAGAGCGAGTTGATCGACCGAGACTCCGCCGGCTTCGAGCACGCATCGATTCTCACCGATCTCGATGGTGACGGCGCGGACGAGCTCTACGTCGCGAGCGATCGCGACAAGGAGGTCCGTCGCTACGTCTGGAATGGAGCGCGCATGGTGCGAGAGACGATCTACAAGCGTCCCGACGACCGGCCTATCTTTACCTGGAATCTGATGCCCGTACCCGTCGAACTGATTCCGCGCGGCTAGGAGCGCCCTCAGCGCCGGACCCCAAAATCTGAAGGAACGGGTCCCGGGCAATCGGCCGGCGGAAACCGTGGCGTCTAGCCCGGGGGCCAGCCGAAGCCGCGGCCGCCGAGAACGTGGACGTGAAGGTGGAACACCGTCTGTCCGGCGCCGGCCCCGTTGTTGATCACCACCCGGAAGTTCTCCAATCCCGCATCCTTCGCGACCCGGTTCGCCACCAACAGCAGGTGACCCAGTAAGGAGGCGTCTTCCTCGGCCGCCTGGGCGAGGGTTTCCAGCGGCTTGCGGGGGATCACGAGTAGATGGGTGGGAGCGGCGGCATTCAGATCGCGAAATGCGAGCGCCCGATCGTCCTGGTAGACGATCTCCGCGGGCGCCTCGCCCCGCTCGATCTTCCCGAAAATCGTGTCGGCCATCAGAAGGCATGCAGCCTGCCGAAACGGGCACTTAGGCGCAACTCACCCGCGGGGATCAGCCAGTTGCTCAAGTAGCTCCCGGATTGGCCCGACGGTTAGGTCGCCCGCATTGCCGGGAGACTTCGACGCGCCGAGCAGGCTGCCCGGCGGGGTCGGAGTTGTCAGGGGCGGGCCGTCGGGCTAAGGATGAGAGCCCGATCTGTCCCCCCAGGGAGCTGGAGAACGGTGGGTAAAGCCCTCGTCATCACCGAGAAGCCCAGCGTCGCGCGCGACATTGCCAGCGCGATGGGCGGTTTCACTGACCTCGACGGTTATCAGGAGAGCGACGACTACCTGATCACATTCGCCGTCGGCCATCTCTTCGAGCTCCTCTCGCCAGAGGAGGTGGACGAGAAATACAAGCGCTGGACGCTCGATGCTCTACCGATCCTGCCCGAGTCATTCCGGCTGAAGCCAAAGAAGGGGCAGAGCGAGCGGATCGACACGATTCGGCAGCTGCTGCAGCGAGACGACGTCGAAGAGATCGTCAACGCCTGCGACGCCGGGCGAGAAGGAGAGCTGATCTTCCGCGAGATCGTCGATTCGCTCGATTGCGACAAGCCCGTGCGGCGCCTGTGGCTCCAGTCGATGACCACGAAGGCAATTCGACAGGGCTTCGAGAGCTTGCTCCCCGGCTCCGAGCTCGACGGTTTGGCTGCTTCCGCGGCCTGTCGCGCCCAATCGGATTGGATGATTGGGATGAACGCGACGCGCGCGCTCACCAAGCGGCTCAAGAGCCGCAAGGAGAAGACCGCCTGGTCGGCGGGGCGCGTGCAAACGCCTACGCTTGCGATGCTCGTCGACCGCGAGTTCGAGATTCTCGCCCATAACCCTCGCCCCTTCTGGAAAGTCGTCGCCGACTTCGATCACGCCGGACAGACCTACCAGGCGACCTGGTTCGATTCTCAATTCAGCGCTTCCGCTGATGCAGAGCTCAAGGACGACCGAATCTTCGACGAAGCGCGCGCGACGGCGATCGTGGCGTCCGTGGTCGGTCGAAGCGGTTTGGCGTCGGAGACGCGCCGGCCTTCACGCGAGTCGGCTCCGACGCTGTTCAACCTGACGAGTCTCCAGCGCGAGGGCAACCGGCGCTTCGGCTGGTCCGCCCGCCGCACCTTGAGCGCCGCTCAGCGCTGCTACGAGCGCCACAAGATCCTGACCTATCCGCGAACGGACTCACGCTGTCTGCCGAACGACTACCGCGAAGTGGTGGAGCAGACTTTGGTGAGCCTGGGTGATGGAGCCGACCATCCGGGCGAAGGGTTCGCCGATTACGCAGCGGCCGCGCGGCATCTTCAACAGGCGGGTCTCGAAAACACCGGCCGGATCTTCGACGATTCGAAGGTTTCAGATCACTTCGCGGTGATTCCGACCGGAACCCTGCCCGCGGCGCCCCTGACCGGGGACGACAAGCGACTCTTCGACCTCGTGATGCGTCGGTTTCTTGGCGCCTTCTATCCGCCCGCAGTCTGGGAGCGTGTCGAGCGGACGACGGAAGTCGACAACGAGAAGTTTCGCACCCGCGCCAGATCGCTCAAAGAGAAGGGCTGGCGCGCTGTTCTGCCGCCCTCGACGGAAGATCCAGAGGAGCTGCTTCCGGCGCTCCTCGAAGGGGAGAGCGACGCCGAAGGCGTTTCGGTGCGCAACCAGAGCGCCGAGCCCCAGGCCGACGAGACACGCCCCCCGGCCCGCATCACCGAGGCGCGGCTGCTGTCCCTGATGGAGAACGCCGGCAAGCTGATCGAGGACGAAGATCACGCCGCCGCCATCGACGAGAAGGGGATTGGCACTCCCGCCACTCGGGCCGACGTGATCGAGAACCTGATCGCCAAGGGCTACGTCGTGAGGCTGGCGAAGTCGCTGCGGCCGACGGTGAAGGGCATCCGGTTGATCGACACCCTGCACCGCATCGACATCGCCCGGCTGACGTCGCCCGAGCTGACTGGCGAAATCGAGCATCGCCTGATCGAAGTCGAGCGGGGCGAGCGGCCCGCGGCGGACTTCATGAACGAGATCACCAGTTACGCCTGTGAGATCGTCGACAGGGCCAAGACCTTCGACTACGAAGATCTCTACGACACCAAGACGCCGCTGGGCAGCTGTCCGAGCTGCGGCAAACCGGTCTTCGAGCTGGCATGGTTCTATCGCTGCACAGCCGAGCCGGACGTGGCGCGCGAAGACGACTGCCCGATGCGATTCTGGAAGGATACCGCCGGGCGTTACCTCGACAAACAATCCGTCGAGACGCTGCTGCGCGACGACAAGACCGGCACCCTCGACGGCTTCACCGCTCGCAACGGCCGAACCTACAAGGGCTTCATCGAGCTCGATCGAGAGGAATGGAAGTTGGTGGTGCGCTCCCTGGGATACAACGAAGGGGAGGGAGTGAGTGATCTGGTCGACTACGACGTCAATCCGGATCCGCTGGCGCGCTGCCCGTTCGAAGAGGAATGCTCGGTGCTGGAGTCGCCCACCCAGTTCATCTGTGAACGGGAGCTCAAGGAAGACGACGCTACCGACGCGGAGGAGCGGCCCAAGAGCTGTGGCTTCGTCTTTCCGCGCACCGTCTGCAAGCGCGAGATCACGCGTGAAGAAGCCGAGGTGTACCTCGCCAACGGAAAGACCGATTTGTTGGAGGAGTTCACCTCACGCTTCGGTCGACCTTTCTCGGCCAACCTCGTGCTCAAGAAGAATGGGCGCCACGGCTTCGAGTTTCCGCCTCGCAAACCCCGTGCCGGGAAGACCGCTGGAAAGGGCGAGAAGGCCGCGCCGCGAAAGAAGTCGACCCGAAAGAAGAAAACAGCAGCGAAGTCGAGCACCAAGAAGACAACCCGGAAGAAGGCGAAGGCCGTGGCGGCGAAACCGAAGACCGCCAAAGGCAAGCCGGCCACGAGAAAGAAGGCCGCAGTGAAGAAGAAGGTTTCCAAGAAAGCTGCCGCTTCGCGCCGTTCGGCGCGCCCGAAGCCCGGATCCCCGCAGGAATAAGCTCCGTCCCACTCCTCGACAGCCCGCATCGGTTCCCGGAAGTGATCGACTCGACGAAGAAATTCGTTGTCATGGGGATTCGACCGGGGGTATAAATGACCCCGGTCCTCGGATCGGGGAGGGCCGGGTGCGAGCCGGATTCAGGAGTGGATTCCGGGATGGCTTCCCGGGACGAATTTCTTGACGAGGAGGGGTCATGGGGCGGAAGGCGGAGCGCCGAATCCGGGGGGCCGTGGCCTGTGCCGCGATGGTCGTCTTCGGGTTCGGACTATTGGCCCCGACCACTGCAACGGCGCTGGAGGCTTTCGACGGCCGCATCCAGGTACACGGTTTTGCCGAGATGCAGCTGCGCGCTCTCAACGAGAAGTTCTCCGAGCAGCTCGACCTGGCCCAGTGGTACAACGTCCTCAACGTCGAGCTCGAGTTCGACATCTTGCCCGACGGCTGGGGCCCGCTGGATCTACTGCAGGCCTACGTTCGCGTCGAGGGCCGCTACGACTGCATTTGGGAGAAAGGTTGCGGCATGTTCAACTCCGTCAACACCTACGGAGACGATGCCCAACGCTTGCCCGATCGGCTTACCGACGGCAGGACCCAGGATTACAGCGGCGTGCTGCAGGTGGGCCCAACTACCAGCGACAACCCCAGCAACCTCGTCCAGACCCTCAACGGTGAGCGCCTCGACGACGGCACCATTATCGAAGACCGCGGGGCGCTCGGGCTCTCCGGATTGAAAGAATTCAGAGGCGCGGACGACATCCCGAACACGGCGGACGATCCTTTCAAGTACGTGATGTCGGATTTCCTCGCCTACGCGTTCACCTCCACGGCGCACAGGGGACCCGACGGAGGCGGCGGTCAGAAGAGCGTCCTCGGACCCTGGCTGCCGAAGAACTTCATCGACTCCAACGCGGTGTTGCGCAACAAAGCCAATCCCTTCCGCGGCCGGACGACGCCGTCTCCCGGTGGCACCACGGACGGATTCATTCGCTGGCACACTGCCGATCCGCTGGTCAACGGGATCGATGGCGACGGCAATCCCGTGATGCCAGACCCCACCAACTTGGCGAACCCCTTCTTCCAGACTCCCGACCAATTTCCCACGGAGCTGCTCGAGTTCCTGCCGCCAGACCTGGTCTTCCCGGGAACGACGACATTTGGAACCTATACGTTTCTAAGCTCACCATCTCCCGCTGGCGTACCGAAGGTCGTGGTTCTGACCGATCTGGCACTGAACGACGGAGTCCCCACAGAAGACGACACCCAAAGCGATGCGGCCCGGGGATTCACCGCATTCGGCGGCGACTACAGCGGCATCGTGGCCTGCGGAGAGCCGGGGGGCGAGCTTGCCGGAAACCAGACCGACCCCGCGAACGCCGATGGTTGGCTCGGAGGTTGTCTACCCGGGGCGAACGTTCGGGTGGTTGGCGGGACTAGCGAGCTCCCCCTGCGCCCCGCACCGGATCTCAGCAACCTCGCGGAGTTCGACCCGACAGTGGCCCAGGGCCTCTACATCCCGAGCCGCGGCCTCGTCCACTACTTCGAGCACGGCGACTTCGACTCGCTCGACATGAACTTCCGCGAGTCCGAGCGTTCCTGGAACCGCGGCGCCAGCCAGCAGGACACCAAAGAGCTCAAGGAAGCCTATTTCGACATGGAGTTCTTCGACAGCCGGCTGTGGGTGCGCGTGGGCCTGCAGCAGATCGTCTGGGGCAAAACCGAGCTGTTCCGGACGACCGACCAGTTCAACCCCCAGGACCTCGCCTTGGCAACGATTCCCAGCCTCGAGGAGTCACGCATCGCGGTCAACTCGGCGCGCTTCATCTATTCGCTCTACGAGGTCGGTCCGCTCGAGGATGTCCGCCTCGAGTTTGCGGTCAACTTCGACCAGATGCAGCCCTCGGACCTCGGCGCCTGCGGGGAGCCCTACACGCCGGACATCGTCTGCGGACTGACCTTCGGGACCTTCGCACACGGCTTCTTCGGGCTGGGAGTGGCGGGGGTCAATCGTCCCTCCGATCCCTGGAAGGACCTCGGTGGGTTCGAGATCGGGGGCCGGATCGAATGGCGCTGGGACCGCTTCAGCTTCGCCCTGACCGACTTCTACGGCTACGACGATTTGCCGAGCATCGAGCGGATCATGACCTTCGAGCGCAACGCTGACCTCGCGTCGGGCCGTCCGCTGATCACCCGCCTGAGCCCGGACAACCCTCGAGGCGACTGCGCGACGGACAGCGACGCGCTGTCGATGGCCAATGCGGGTGATCCAGACTACCGCCTGTCCAAGGATCAGTACTCCGTAACGGCGTCGGGGATCGGCATCGACGGCGACTGTCTGGGGTTCGGCACACCCCTGACCGGGTCGGCCAGCAACAACGCACTGGAGTGGCATCACGCCAACCAGCAACTCTTCACCTGGGTGTGCGCGGTCAGCGTCGGCTTCAGCGCGGGCCTCGATCCGGGCGCCTGCGCGGCGACGCTGTTCAACTCGGAACAGGATCTCGTCAAGGGAGTCGTCCCGATCCCGTTCTCGGAGCTCGTGTCTCCGCTATTCGCCGGCGATTATCGCCACAGCAAGATTTTCCAGACCATCACTGGCGCAATTGGTGAGAGTATCGACATCCCGTTTCCTGCGCTGGCGATCAATCGAGATGCCAACGATGGTTTCATCACCGCGATCTCCGGATCGGCCCTGGATTGCGACGACCCCCTGGGTACCCCCACGGGCGTGAGGGAACTGGGGTGTAACAACCTGCGCGCCAACGGTGGATTCAACCAGGGGCCGCGGCCCGGTACCATCGGATTCCAGCAGGGTGGAAACGTGGTCGCGAAACAGCTGCCGTGGCTCACCGACTTCCTCACATTGGACAGCACTCTCACCAACGAGCAGCGCGCACTGCTGGGCTGTGGCCCGTTCTTCGGAATCCGTTGCGACACCGCGGGGAACTTCTCGCTGAACGACTGTGACATCAATCTTCCGGGCTGCGAGGTGCTCTCGAGCGATGACCCGGCATCCCTGACACCGGCGCAACGTCTGGCCATCGAGGAGCGCCAGGGCTTCTATCGCGACGTCTTTCCCGGCGCATACAACGCCATCGGCGGCATCGACCTGCTGAACATCGAGGGCAGCGTACTCGTCCAATCCTTCCCGGGATTCGAAGGGACGCCCGACGACTACATCACCACGAGCATGGCGCAGGCTCCGGGGACGATCCGTTTCGACGGCGGGCCGGTCTGCACGCGGTACGTTCCGGGCAAGGACATGCCGGTGAAGCTGCCGGGCTGTCGGGGCATCGACGACTACGTGGTCACGACGACCGAGGTGATCTTTACGTTCGAGGCGGGCTACGACCCGAGTGTCGACGGCTGTCTGTTGGCGCCGACGATCGGCACCCACGCTGTCGTCACCCTCGACTCGGATGGGAACGACATCACGGGCTCCCAGGGGATGATGTCGTGCTTCGGTCAGCTGACGCCGGGCCGGGGCGACTTCGTCAGGGTTCCCGGGTTCTTCCAGCCGTTCTATCCCACTACGACGAGGCCCTGCGACAACTTCGAATACGACGCCGACTGCATTCGGGAGGTTGAGGAGTACCTCGACAAGCGGAATTCGGACAGCGGTCTGGGCGACTACTCCAGGAACAGCTTCGTGCGGATTCAGAATGCCTCGACGCTCTACCACCCGCTGGCGGGCTGCAACACCGATGAAGAGATCGAGATGAAAAATGAGGCGGACCCCGACCGGGGCCCCAATTGCGAGTTCAAGCGGATTCCTGGCCTCGGCTTTCGTGACTTCGACGCGGAGTTCCTGGCCGGAACGGCGCAGATCTTTCAGAACGAGATGGCGGCGGTTTCGTGGAACTTCTTGATGTTCCTGGTGGCCGGTTCGGTTTGCAATCCCGACGAAGACGAATTCATCCTCAATGAAAGCAACAGGAAGCGCTATCCGACCGTCACAGACTGCTTGGCCGGGGATCAACCCCCCTGGACGCTGGGCCGGTGTTCGTTCAATCAGCCGCAGTTCTGCAGGGCTGTGAAGGCCTTCATGGGATTGGCTGGGGTCCAGCGCAACGTCGTGCGTGCTGGAGGTAATGGAACCTACGGCCGCCGGACGTTGCTGTGGCATAGCGGCGGCGAAATCGTGCTGAACTACACCAAGCGCAACGTCTTCGGCTTCTCGATGGACTTCGCCGAGGATCGCAGCAAATCAAACTGGGGTGTGGAGTTCACCTGGATCGAATCGATCCCCTTCTTCGACGCGAACGAATTCGACAACTTCCACCATGTCGATACGTTCAACCTGACCGTGTCCGCCGACAGGCCGACCTTCATCAACTTCCTCAACGCGAATCGCACGTTCTTCTTCAACACCCAGTGGTTCTTCCAGTACATCGACGGCCACAACAGCGGGATGTCTTCGAACGGGCCCTTCAACGCTCTGTTCACGTTCGCGGTCATCACGGGCTACTTCCAGGACCGATTGAATCCGTCCCTGATCACGATCTACGACTTCAATTCGCGTTCGGGAGGGGTGCTACCGTCGATCCAGTACCGTTTCACCGAGGCCTTCTCCGTTGCCTGGGGGATTGGGTTCTTCTACGGCCGCACCCAGCTGACCGACATGTCGGTCAACGGCTTCGGCTTCGGCAATCGGGCCGGTCAGAACGCCAACAAGGACAGCACGGAACAGTTCATCTCCGCGGTGCGCAAGCGCGACGAGGTGTGGCTGAGGGTGCGCTGGACCTTCTAACCCGAGCAGATCGCACGCGCATTGTTTCGTTAGTGGCCGCGTACCAGGGTGTCGGTGGTGGTCATCTTTCGCAGTGACTTGTTTGGCGGGGGGATCGACCTCACGTCAAAGGATTCCCTTCGCCAGCCGCTGCCACCGTCGGCAGCGTGGAAGTAGACTGCAGCGACCGGATCGAAGAGCTGGGCGCGCTGCTCCGCCAGGGGCCAGTTCGGATAGTCGACCACGTCCCCACTGAAGCGATGCACTGGGATCCCCACGTCGACGATCAGACCTCGCTTCCGCCGGGTAATCAGGTACAGCGGCAGGCTCGTCTGGTGGTCGACGTAGATCGTGATCGAGTCGAAGGCCAGTCCAGCCGTCTTGGCCGCCCCCTCGATCACCAGCGCGTAGCGGACCTCCCAGCGATCGCTTCCCACCGACAAACCCGAGGCACCGAAGTTGCGGTCCGGTTCGTAGGGATAGCCCGAGCGGGTGGCATTGATCGGAGCCAGCACCTCCCGCTTGCCCAGCACACGCCACACATAGGCATTCGGGCGAAGTGAGAAGTCATTGAAGCCCGCCGGCAAATGTTCCGTGACGGCGGCGGAGAGTGCCGAGTTGGGGCTCACCGCTCCCGTCGGTACGAGCCCGTTGGAGCCCGTCGCGATGCTGCCGCCGCCCCAGTCGCCGCCAACTCGATAGCGCGGGGTGTACATGCCATCGACCCAGGCGGTTGCCGACCGCCGGACCTTTCTCATCGTGGGGACGTAGACGAAGGTGTTGTCGGGGTGTGAATAGCGTTGTTCGGCTTCGACTGGCCGCATCTGGCGCCAGGCGAGGTGGCGCGCTTCGAAGGGCTCGTCGAAGCTGCCTCCGCCGACCCAGACGTTCTCGTCGGATCCCGGGTAGCTGAACTCGGTGTCCGGCAGGTCGGCCCGGTGGCGGGTTCGAAGCTGGAAAAAATCTCCCGTGTAGGTCTGGGTTCCACCCATACGACTTGGCATGTCTGTGATGCGAAAATGACCGTGAGGGCCTGCTCCGCGGTTGCGCAGCTCGAGGTTCCAGGCCCACTTCACGCCGGCGGCCGGATCATCGGCCGCGATCGACTCGGGCGGAAACGGCATCCCGGCCACGTAGTCCCAGAGATTTCCCTCGTCGTCGACGCTGGTGCGGCCCGAAAACTGCGCGGTTGCCTCCGCGAAATAGCTGGGCACCGGGTAGCGACGGTGGCAGGGGCCGATCTCCATTCGCATGCCGTCGAAGAAGAATACGTTCCGATTGCGCCAGACCTCGGCGGGAATCAGGTCGCGCAGCATCACCAGGTCGGTGTAGGTGAGGAGCATCCCCTCGCGAATCAGTGAGGGCACCGCGTCTTCGGCGAGGCGATCGCCCGGACGTCCCCCGAGCGCAGGGCAGTCTCCCTCTTCGGGAAGTCCGGCGGCTGCGCGACCCGCGAGCAAGCAGACGGCCACAAGGAGCGCGGCCGATGCTGTGGGGCCCAACGTCGAGGGGGTGTGGTGCACGACGACCTCCGTGGGAGCGCCGCGGATTCTATCGTACCCTCGGATCGGGAGTGATTTGCGATGGCGCGACGTTCCGTCGGATTCCCGCTAACGCTGGGATTCATCTTGGTCATCCTGGCCGCGGTACTCGCCGTCGCCTACTGGGTTCTGGTACTGGACGATGTCGGCCCGGTTGGCCCGGACAGCCTGACGGGGCTCGAGTGGGTACTGCTGGTGCTGGGCACCGCCTTTTTCGTCCTGATCATCGTGGGGCTGGGGTGGCTCTGCGCCTGGCTGGTGCGAGAGATGCGGCTGAATCAGCGTCAGCGCGCATTTCTGGATGCCGTCACTCACGAGATGAAGACGCCCCTCGCATCCCTGCGCCTCTACGTCGAGACCCTGGTGAGGCACGATCCAGAAAGCGAGCGGCGGCGCGAGTTTCTCGACCGCATGGCCGAGGATCTAGAGCGCCTCGATCGAACCGTGGACCAGGTTCTGGCAGCGGCCCGCGCAGAGGAACCCGGCCGCCGGGCCAAGCTCGAGCGGGTCGCTCTGCGCGACATCCTGGTGCCGTGCATCGACGAGATTCGGAACCGGCACGCTCTGCCCGCGGAAGCGGTTCACCTCGACACCAACGAAAATCCGCTTGTGCGAGCCGATCCGGGAGAGCTTGCGGTGGTGTTTCGCAACCTGCTCGAGAACGCTGTGAAGTACTCCGAGGCGCCCGTCGATGTCGGGGTTGCCATTGCGGGCCACCACGATGGGCGTGTTTCGGTGGACATCTCCGACCGCGGCATCGGGATTCCGGCGGGCGAGCTGCGGAAGATCTTCCAGCGCTTCCACCGCGCGGGTCGCGACGTGCAGCGGACCGCTGCGGGCCTCGGCCTCGGCTTGTTCATCGTCAGGAATCTGGTTCGCCGGCAGGGCGGGCGGGTGGTTGCGCGCAGCGCGGGCTGGGGCGAGGGCAGTCGATTTGTCGTGACTCTGCGCGCAGCTGGTCCGGCGTTGTAGGGGAATTCGTCGACGTGTCCCGGATCCTGATCGTGGAAGACGAGTCCCACCTGGCAGAGGGGCTGCGTTTCAATCTCGAGGCCGAGGGTCACCAGGTGGAGATCGCCGCGGACGGTCCCTCTGCCGAGCGAGCACTCGTCGACGCAGACCAACCTTTCGGCCTGGTGATCCTCGACCTGATGCTACCGGGCATGAGCGGATCCGAGGTGGCGCGCCGGGCCCGCGCCGCCGGAAACTTCGTACCGATCTTGATCCTTACGGCCAAGGATGCTGCTGAAGATCTGATCCGCGGCATCGAGGACGGTGCCGACGACTATCTGACGAAGCCTTTCCATCTCGACGAGCTGTTGGTGCGTGTCCGCGGCCTGCTCCGGCGTCGCCGCTGGGACGGGGTAGCGCCCGATACCGGATCGCTCCGGAGCTACAAGATCGGCGACGTCGAGGTTCACTTCGACCGCTTCGAGTTGGAGACGCCGCGCGGATCGATCCAGCTGACTACTCGCGAGATGGGTCTGTTGCGTGCGCTGATCGAGCACGAGGGCGAGGCCGTCACGCGGGGCCATCTGCTCGAGGACGTGTGGGGGCTGCGTCCCGAGACGAAGACCCGGGTCGTCGATAGCTTCATCGTTCGCCTCAGGCGTTACATCGAACCAGACCCTTCTGATCCTCAGCACATCGTTTCAGTCCGAGGCCACGGCTACCGATTGAACCGCTAGCTCCCCCGGGCGCACCGGTTTCGCCCGCCGGGCGGTGTTCAGATTGGAGCTGTCTTTTCAACTCCGGGCGTGCCACCCTCCAACGGTGACCGATCCGCTGCTCATGCGCGTCCAGCCCGCGCTTCGGGATGCCCCCCTGGTGTTGGCATTTACCGGTTGGAATGACGCTGGCGAAGCCGCGACCAGCGCCGTTCATTTCATCGAGGATGCGATCTGTGCCGTGCCACTCGCCGACATCGACGGTGAGGAGTTCCTGGATTTCACCGTCGCGCGTCCCACGGTTCGCTTCGAACCGGGTCGCGGCCGGGTCATCGATTGGCCCAACACCGAGTTTCGTTACGGCTCCGTCGACTCCTCTCGCGAGCTCGTGATCGGGATTGGCCCCGAGCCGCATCTTCGCTGGCGCCGCTTCGGCGAGCTGATCGCCGGTTTCGTGCAGCGACTGGGAATTCAGCGGGTCGTGCTGCTCGGTGCGTACGTCGCAGACCTCGTCTACTCGCTACCAGTGACGGTCAGCGGCTTCTCGACGGCCCCGGAGCCGCTGGACGCATTGGGGGTGTTGCCGACGGGATATCAGGGGCCCACTGGAATCGTCGGAGTGCTGGCGGACCGTCTCGCGCAGGACGGCATCGAGGTTACGAGCTTCTGGGCGGGCCTACCGCACTACATCACCGTCTCCCCGAACCCTCGAGGAGCGCTCGCGCTAGTGCAGAAATTGACGGACTACCTCGGTATCAAGCTCGACGACGCTCCGCTGCGTCGTGAGGCAGCGCGCTACGAGCAGAGGATTTCCGAGCTGGTTGCCGGGGATCCGGATCTCAACGAGTACGTTCGCCAGCTGAAGCGGCGCGAGTTCGCCCAGTAGGCGAGCGTTGGGTCAAGCGAGCTCGATCGACTCCTCGATCAGCATGACCGGAATTCCATCGTCTACCGGGTAGAGGATCTTGCCGTCTTCGCGAATCAGCCCCTCCGAGATCGGCGACTGGACGGGCTGGCCGCCGCGATTTCGCAGCTTCGCGGCTTGTATCTCGCGATTCAGCTCGGCCAGAACCTCGTCACTTGCGAGGGTGACCGGCTGCTTGGTTTCCGGACAGACGAGTATTTCGAGCAGCTCTTGACTCACCGTCATCGTGTAATCCTCGCGGCGATCCGGGCGTCGTCCCGGTTGGTTCAGATCGAAGGGCTCTCTCCCGCGCAGCAGAGAAGCCCGAATTCATTCATGAATTCCTCCCACGATGATACCAGCTCCTGGCTTCCGCGCACCGGAGACGAACAATGGTTGTTCAGAATCCCATCGAGGCTACGAGCCCCTGCAAGTCGGCCGACCGTTCGCTCTCAAGCCGAACGCTTGCGGGCAGGAAGCGCCGCAAAGGCGAATTGTCCCAAAAACCTGCAGATTCGGCGATTGCGACGGCTGTTGTCTTGACGCTGTCGTCTTGACGAAATGGGGCTTCCGTAGTATCCCACCGCCCGTCGATCGACCCGTAATGGAAGCACTTCCGAGTGTTTCCCCGCGGTCATCGGCGTTCCGTTCGCACTCCGGGGCCCGCGTCTGGTGACCAGCGCGGGGTTGGCGTAGGGTGGACTGTTCTTACTTCGATCGTCGCGAGCGCCGGCGGTTGGTCTGCGATCGGGCCCGTAGGATGGCCGAGACTTCTGACACCCGAAGGGGGCCCGAAGTTCCCGAATGAGTCCGAATGGCACGACGTCTCGTCGCCCGGTTGCCGCTCTAGGGTTCATCTTCGCCTGCGCGGGCGCGATGGCCGGCCCGGCTCCGTCCGCCACTGCGGAAGAAGGCTCGCTCGTGGCCCGCAGCGTCTGCGAGGCTCACGAGCTGAAGCTCCTCAAGCAGGCGGATCCCCATCTCGAGATCGAGATTCCCAAGAAATTCGATACGCCGTGGCCCACGCGAGAAGCTTGTCTCTCTCACGCCGCCGCGCTCGACGAGACAACGCCGGGCGTGGTCCAGCCGATTCCCTTCAGCCACAAGCACCACGCGGGTTCCTTCGATCTCGACTGCCAGTATTGCCACTCGGGCACCGACCGCTCGCCGTCGGCCGGCGTTCCTTCGGTTGAAGTCTGCATGGGCTGCCACAGCCAGTTTCCCGCCAGCTATGACGAACTCTCGGGCATTCAGACGCTCAAAGAGCACTGGGAGAGCAAGCAGACGATCGAGTGGATCCAGATCCACCGTGTGCCGGAACACGTACAGTTCCGACACAATCGGCACGTCAAGGCGGGCGTCGAGTGCCGGGAGTGCCACGGTGCCGTCGAAGAGCTCGACAAGGTCTATATGCTGGAAGATACGAAGTGGTGGCCCTGGGGGCTCCCGACTCACACGCTCGAGATGGGCTGGTGCATTCAATGCCACCGCGCCAAGCGGGTCTCTCAGGATTGTTACACCTGCCACTACTAAACACAACGGGCGGAGAGCGCCCAGAACAGGAACTCATGGCTGAGATCGATCGTCGAAATTTCCTGAAGCTCGTCGGTGTCGGTGCGGGTGCCGCTGCAGCCAGCGGTTGTTCCGACATTCCCCAGAAGCTGATTCCCTACGTCGTGCAGCCCGAGGAGATTACACCGGGGCTGGCGGTTACCTACGCGTCCACATGCCAGGAGTGCCCGGCCGGCTGCGGGCTGCACGTTCGAACCCGCGAGGGCCGGCCGGTGAAGCTCGAGGGTAATCCCGATCACCCGATCAACCGCGGGTCGCTTTGCGCGCGTGGTCAAGCCGGTATCGGTCGCACCTATTTGCCGGACCGTTACCCCGGTCCGATGCTGCGTCAGGCCGACGGCGGTTACGAGCCGATTACCTGGCCCGAAGCACACGAACTGCTCGCCAAGAAGGTGACCGCCGCGGGGACGAGAACGCGCGTGCTTTCGGGAGCCAGCGGACCGACGCTCAGCGGACTGATCGCTCGATGGGTATCGGCCGTCGGAGCGGGCGGGAACGTCGTCTACGAGCCCTTCGACTACCGGGTTCTCCAGGAGGCCTCGCGCGCGGTCTTCGGGATCGCGAGCCAGCCGCGTTTCGATCTCGGCCAGGCGGATTTCATCATCGACTTCGGGTCGGATTTTCTCGAGAGCTGGACGTCGCCTCCGGAGCACGGCCGTCAGTTCGCCGAGGCGCGCGCGGTCAGCAAACCAGATGGCGGCGCACGCCTGGTCTACGTCGGCCCCCGGCTCACTCTTACGGCGGGAAACTCGGACGAGTGGTTGCCGGCGCGGCCGGGCACCGAGGGGGTGTTGGCGCTCGGAATCGCGCGCGCCGCGCTCGACGAGGCACGGGCGACCGGCGCTTCAGCGCCCTCGCTGGAACAACTCGACGAGCTCCTCAGCGGCTACGGGGCCAACTCCGTCTCGGCGATCACCGAGGTGCCCGCGGCCACCATCCAGCGGCTCGGTCGGACGCTGGCCCGGGCAGCTCGCCCGGTGGCCTTGCCTCCCGGCGTCGCGCTGACCAGTAGCCGGGCGACGGCGACCGCTGCGGCGGTCCTGGTTCTCAACGTGGTGGTGGGTGCCCTTGGTGAGACGCTGCTCGTCACGCCCCAGGTGTCTACCCCCGGCCAGGTCTCGAGCTTCCAAGACGTGCTGAGTCTCGTCGACGCCATGCAGGCGGGCCAGGTCGGAGTCTTGCTGATCCACGACGCCAACCCGGTCTACTCGATGCCGGACGATTCGGGCTTTGCAGCTGCGCTCAAGCGAGTCGACTTCGTTGTATCGACCGCCTCTGGCCCCGACGAAACCAGCGAAAGCGCTGATTTGATCCTGCCGGATCACACGCCGATGGAATCCTGGGGCGACTCCTCGCCGCGACCGGGAGTGCGCTCGATCGTCCAACCGACCATTCGCCCGCTTCAGGACACGCAGGCGTTCGGCGATACGCTGATCGCGACCGCGAAGGCCATGGGTGAAGCCACCGCCGCGCAGTTGCCGTCGGGCAGCTTCCGCTCGGTTCTCGAAGAAGCGTGGTCGGGTACCGACTTTCGCGCAGCGCTGGCGGCGGGCGGCGTTTTCCAGGGCGATGGCATCGGCGGTGCTGCGGTGCTCTCGGCGAACCTGGCGGCTCTCGATTTCGCGGAGCCCAGCCTCGTGGGAGATGGCTCGTTCACCTTGCTGCCCTTTCCCTCGCCGCTGCTCTCCGACGGGCGCGGAGCCAACCTGCCGTGGCTTCAGGAGACGCCTGACCCCGTCATGAAGGTGGCGTGGCAGTCCTGGGCCGAAATCAGTCACGGCGCCGCGGAAACCCTCGGCGTCGAGTACGGCGACGTCGTCTCCGTGAAGACGCCGCAAGGCCAGGTTGAGCTGCCGGTGGTGCCGCGGGGCGGAATTCGCGACGACGTGATTGCGATCGGTATCGGCCAGGGCCATCGCGTCGGGTTCTACGCGTCGCGCGCCGACGATGGGAAGCCGGGCCAGCGCGGCGTGAGTGTGATCTCGATTCTCCCGGCTGCGACGGACGAGACCGGCAGCCGGGCCTGGCTCACCGCCATGGCCTCCGTGCGCGCAACGGGTGAGCGGCGGCCTGTGGCGAAGACCCAGGAGAACGACAACAAGCGCGGCCGCAAGCTCGGCGAGGCCGTCTCGTTGGCGGCGCTCGCCGAGGCCCAAGAGACCGCGCACGCCGGAGGCGGCGAGGCCGAGGGCCACGGCGGCGGCCACGAGATGCTCCGTCCCTTTGATCCGGCCGACGACAGCAGCGAAGACAGCGCCTACCGCTGGGGCATGACGATCGACCTCGATCGCTGCAACGGTTGCAGCGCCTGCGTGGTGGCGTGCTCGATCGAGAACAACGTCGTGAACGTGGGAGAAGAGCTGGTCCTGATGGACCGTCAGATGCACTGGCTGCGGATCGAGCGCTTCATCGGGGATGGCGAGGCCGACCTCGAAACCGGCCGCAATCTTCCCCGCGATAATGAAGAACTCGGTAACACCGACGTTCGCCACTCGCCAATGCTGTGTCAGCAATGCGGTGCAGCCCCCTGTGAACCCGTCTGCCCGGTCTTTGCGACGTATCACAATCAAGAAGGCCTCAACGGGATGATCTACAACCGCTGCATCGGCACGCGGTACTGCTCGAACAACTGTCCCTACAAGGTGCGTCGCTACAACTGGTACGACTACGCGATCGAGAACATCCACGAGCCGATGAATCTCATGCTGAACCCGGACGTCACGGTTCGGGGGCAGGGAGTGATGGAGAAATGCACGTTCTGCGTGCAGCGGATCGAAAACGGTCGACAGCTCGCAAAGGACGAAGGGCGGCCGATTGCCGATGGTGAGGTCACGCCGGCCTGCGCCCAGACTTGCCCAACCCAGGCCATCACATTCGGCAACCTGAAGGACGACCAGAGTCGATCCGTGCAGCGGGCCGATAAGAATGCTGCGCGGTCCTATCACGCCCTGCACGAGCTGAACACGCGACCCTCGATCACCTACCTGGCCAAGGTGACACGGGGCACCAAGGGAGAAGGATGACGCCGCCTCCCGCTGACTCTGTTGCTGCGATGATTCGTCCCGCTCCGCTGCGATCGGATTCGAAGACGAATCGCGATCTGCTGTCGGTCATGCAGGGGGCGCCGCTGGGTTACTGGCTCCTGCTGGGCACGGCGTTGTTGTTCATGCACATCGCAGGTGGGATCTGGGTCTACCAGGTCTATAAGGGCCTCGGAATCGCCGGCTATGCGCATCCCGTTTTCTGGGGCGTCTACATCGTCACCTTCGTCTTCTGGGTCGGGATCGCCCATGCGGGCACCCTGATTTCGGCCATCCTCTACCTCTTCCGGGCGAAGTGGCGCAATGCAATCAACCGGGGCGCCGAAGCCATGACGGTCTTCGCTGTGCTGACGGCTGCGCAGTTCCTCGGCATTCACGTCGGTCGGATGTGGAAGGCCTACTTCATCCTGCCGTATCCCAATCAGCGCGGGTTGTGGGTCAATTTCAAGAGCCCCCTGCTCTGGGATACGTTCGCGATCACTACTTACGCGACGATTTCGATCTTGTTCCTGTACGTCGGCCTGATTCCCGATCTGGCGATCGCCCGGGACCGCGCAACGGGTTGGAAGAAGGTCCTCTACACGGTCCTTGCACTGGGATGGCAGGGAAGCTCGGGGCAGTGGAAGGCCCACAACCGCTCGGTTCTCCACCTCTCCGGTCTCGCCACTCCACTGGTGCTCTCCGTGCACAGCGTGGTTTCGTGGGACTTCGCAGTGGCCCTCGTTCCGGGTTGGCATACCACGATCTTCGCACCCTATTTCGTCGCCGGTGCCATCTTCTCCGGCTTCGCCATGGTTCTCACCTTGATGATCCCAGTACGTCGGATCTTCGGTCTCGAGGCCTACATCACCGACTACCACTTCGAGAACATGTCGCGTTTCATCCTGTTGACATCGATCATTGTCGGCTACGCGTACGCCGCGGAGTATTTCATCGCCTGGTACAGCGGCGTCGAGCCCGAGCAGACTGCCTTTTGGCTGCGAGCCTTCGGTCCCTATTGGATCTCGACCTGGATAATGATCACCTGCAACGGCATCTTGCCCCAGCTGCTGTGGTTCAAGAAGCTGCGAACCAACGTACCGTTTCTCTTTGTGCTTTCGGTTTTGATCAACATTGGAATGTGGTTTGAACGCTACGTCATCATCATCACCGGGCTTTCTCGCGAATACGATCCAGCGGTCTGGGGTGTGTACATTCCGAGCTGGCCCGAGATGGGAATTCTGGCCGGAAGCTTCGGGTTCTTCTGCACCTTCTTTTTGATCTTCCTGAAGCTGTTTCCGATCGTGGCGATCGCCGAGATGAAGGAGATCTCGATCCACGAAAAGGCGCACGCGACCGAAGGAGTCCACTGATGCCGGTACTGATGGGCATCTACGATCTTCCCGGCCAGGCAGCCGGCGTGGCGAAGCAGTTGCGCGGCCGCGGCTATACCGACATCGAGACCTACGCGCCGGCTCCTTTTAGCGAGGTCGAGGATGCAATCGATCCCAAACCCAGCAGGGTGCGGCTGTTCACCTTGATTGGGGGCCTGACGGGCGTGGTCGCCGGCTACGCGATGACGATCTGGATGGTGAACGATTGGCAGATCATGATCGGCGGCAAGCCCTTCAGCTCGATTCCGCCCTTCACGATCATCGCCTTCGAGCTCACCATCCTCTTCGCCGGCGTGATGACCGTTCTCGGTCTCTTCGTCTTCGGTCGGCTACCCCGATTCAAGATCGATTCCGCCTACAGCGCGAGGTTCTCAGGCGAAGAGTTCGGTGTGGTGGTTCGGTGTCGCGACCGCGACGTCGCCGAGATCGACACGCTGTTTCGGGATCACGACGCGACGGAGGTCTCCCTTGTCGAGTCGTAGAGTGCCGAAGTTGTCGCGGACCTTCTTCGTCCTGGTCGCGCTGTCTCTGACGACCGCAGTCGGTTGCTGGGAGCAGTGGTCGGTGGATTGGTTTCCACAGATGAAGTGGCAGAAGGCGGTTCAGGCCTACGAACTGGTGGAGTATCGAGGGCAGGTGGAGGGGTTCATTCCACCGGAGGGAACGGTTCCTATCGATGGTGGCGAGGCCGCGGTGTCCAATATTCTCGATTCCGCGTCGGACCACCTCGTCAATCCAACGTTGTCGACCCTGGAGTCGCTCGAGAACGGTCGAGTTCAGTACGAACGATATTGCGCCGCCTGTCATGGCGTGACTGGCCACGGCGATGGGCCGGTGAGCATGACCGGCTCCATCAACGGGCCGCTGGCAGGAGTCTTGGCCGTCGCGGGGCCCGCGAGCATCGCCCGGGTCCGTAGCGACGGACACATCTACACCACGATTCGCGCGGGTCGACGTCGCATGCCGGGCTACAACCGCATCGCGGCTCCGGACCGCTGGGACATCGTGAACTACGTCCGTTACCTCAACAACCCGAGTGGGAGTCTCCAGTGAGCGCGGCTCGATTGGAAAGGGCGAATCCGCGCGATCTACCGACGGCGCTGGTGAGTGTATGCCTGGTTCTGGTGGCGGTCGGTGCCGTTGCCTTCGTCGCGGGCCTGATGACGGACCCGGAAACGGCTTGGAGAGCCTATCACGTCAACTTCATCTATTTCGCCACCCTGGCTCAGGGGGGGCTCTGCCTCTCGTGTGCCATCGTGATCATCGATGCCAAGTGGCCCGGGCCGGTGCGCCACGTGGCCGGGGGAATCGCCGCCTGGGTTCCCATCAGCTTCGTCCTCCTCGCCATCGGCTACTTCGGTCGTGAAGCGATCCACACCAATTGGATTCACGGTGCACCCCATGGCAAGGAGGGGTGGCTGACGATCCCCCGGGTCTACATCACGGATCTCGCGATTCTTCTGGTGCTAGCTTTGCTGACGATCCGATTTCTGAGGCTTTCGGTGCGGCCGGCACTCCACGGTGCCGCCGACCAGGCGACTCGGGCGAAGGGAATGTTCGCGCGCTGGTCCGCTGACTGGCGCGGCGACGAGATCGAGCAGGCGGAGTCCGAGAGAAAACTGCGCGTTCTGGCACCGATCATCGCGTTGCTCTATGCCTTCGGCTACACCGTGGTCGGTTACGACCAGGTCATGTCCCTGACGCCAACCTGGTATTCGACGATGTTCGGCTGGTACTTCGCCTGGAGTGGCTTCTTGTCGGGCATCGCCATGACGGCGTTGATCTGCGTGCTGTTGCGCAACGCGCCGAGCTGGAAGGAAGAAATCACCAAGGATCGACTTCACGACCTCGGCAAGATGCTCTTCGCCTTCTCGATCTTCTGGATGTATCTCTTCTTCTCCCAGTACATCGTGATCTGGTACGGAAATCTTCCGGAAGAGACGCAGTTCTTCGAGCTTCGGCTGGGCTCCCAGTTTCTCCAGGACACCTGGTTCTTCGTCTCCGAGCGGCTCTCGGAGCCTTACGTCCCCGTCTCCCTCGCCGCCTGGGCCGGCTGTTGGATCATTCCCTTCTGGGTGTTGCTCGGTCAGGCGCCCAAGCGCAGCTGGTACATTCTCGGCCCGGTCTCGGTCGTGATGCTTGCGGGCTTCTGGCTCGAGAGAAATGTTCTGGTCTGGCCCTCGTTGGTGCCGGGCGATGGCTTCGCCTGGCTCGGCCCGATCCAGCTCGGCATCGCGGCGGGCTTTTTCGGTGCTTTCGCTTTGGTGTTCCTGATCTACAGCCACGTTTTTCCCACGCTGCCGGTCTCGCGTTCCTAGGCGTCGCGCCGTCGGGCTCATGGCCCTCGACTCGCGCTAGGCTTTCCCCGTGAGCTTTCGATTCGATTCCTTCGACGGTACTGATCAGGTTTTCCCGCTGCGGGGCGGCCAGCCTCCGATCGTGCTGGAAGCCGATGGGATGCGACACCCTCGCAGTGCGCGAAGCTCCGCCCAGGTGTTGACGCGCTACGAAGACCTCACCCATCTGGTGGCATCGGCCCGCGTTCTGTGGATCGGTGCTCGAGATTCGGTGTACGTGCTGCCGCGCGGGAATTTCGCCCGCTTCGACGCCCCCGAGCGCCTGCTAGACCGCTTGCTGGCCCGGGTGGGCGAGCTTCCTGGAGGAGGAGAGCAGCTCGCCAGGATGTCTCGGGTCGACGAGACCAGCCGCAACGGGAACGTTCCCCGCGCGACCTGGACACTCATGCTGGCGTGCGGCCTGGTCTACGTGGTTCAGCTGGTGGCGGGCTTCCGTGTGACATTGGCAGGGCATTACAGCCCGGTGCTGGTGGAAGATGGAGACGTCTGGCGGATCCTCACGGCGAACCTGCTCCACGCCCAGGGCTGGCCGGTTGGCTACGCCCACATCGCTCTCAATCTGCTGGCGTTGCTGGCGTTGGGCACGCTGGTCGAACGGCCCTTGGGGTCGGCCCGGACGGCCTGCGTGATGGCTGCCGCTGGGGTCGGATCGATGGTCACTCAAGGCTGGTTCGGAAATACCATGGTCGTGGGAGTGTCCGGAATTGTCTTCGGACTGGCGGGAGCCATGCTCTGGCTGGATTATCGCCGGGCCGAAGAGCTCCCGGCGTTCTGGCGTTTCCCGCGCCGAAACCTCCTGGTCTTGCTGGCCATCAACGGGTTGTTGGGCCTGATCGTCCCATTCATCGCGCTGGCTGCACATCTGGGAGGCCTGCTGGTAGGAGCGGTCGCGGCGGCCGTGGTCACGGGCCGCATCCTGGTGAAGCCCCCTCTTTGGATCCAGGCCACTTGCGGGTTGGTCGTCCTCGCTACCGCTCTATCTGTCTCTACCGCGGGAATGGACGCGTTCGCTGGCGGCGACACCGCGGCCCGCTACGCGAAGCGTTGGGCGCATCTTCCCGGAATCTCTCCAGCCCAGCTCAACGACCATGCCTGGATGATCGCGACTTCGAGGGATCCGAGCCGGGAAGAGCTCGAGGCAGCCCTGCTGCTTGCCGAGCGAGCCGTGCTGGAGACCGACCGCTCGGAGGCCACGATTCTCGACACGCTTGCCGAGGTGCAGTTCGCCATGGGGATGAACGACGCTGCGATCGAGACGATCGACGAGGCGATCGTCCGAGACCCTGAGGATTCCTACTACCGGGAGCAGCGGCGTCGCTTTATCGGCGAGCGAGATCCAGACGACCGACCCGATTACGTGCCACCGTTGTTTCGCTCGCCCCGGGAGGCGCCCGCTGCCGAGCCGGCCGATTCGAACTCACCCGGCCTCACGGTCTGATCTCGTCCCCATCCGCGGCGATTATGATTCTGCCGCTGAATCGATCGTTCACGACGCTGGTGATCTGCAGATCGATGACCGGAGGAGGGCGCAAGCGTACCAGCACCAATGTCTCGACTCCGGCCTCCTGGGCGAGCGCTCCCACCGCGTCGATTGTGGTGTGTTCGGCCGCTTCTCGTCGCAGCTGACGAGGATCTGCCTCGAAGCCGAGCTCCTCTGCGAGCTCCGGGGTGGGAACGTAGAACGCCTCATGGGTGAGTAGATTGGCGCCCCGCGCCAGCTCGATCAGGGCCTCGGGCGCCCAACCGGTGCCCGCAACGACCGCCGAGCGTCCGTTTGCATCGAAACGATAGGCGAAGGCCGCGATCGGGCCCCCGGGGAGCGCCCCGGCTCGAACCGTCAGATCACCCACCTGTTCGGTAAAGCCGTCGGCGATCTCGACGACTTCGAAGCTTGGGCTCTCGGATCGGATGCCCAACCCCCCAGCTCGTGCCTCGATGCCTGCGCGGTGGGCAGAGCTCAAGGCGCGGGTCAACGCCGCCGTCCCCGGTGGCCCCACCACCCGCAGCGGCGTATCGCGACCTTCGATCCAGCCGACCAGCAGCAGATCGTCCAGCCCCAGGGTGTTTTCCGGAAGCAGGTTCGTGAGGTAGACGGTGTCGGGTTGGGCCACTGGAATTCGGGCCAGCCGGAGGGCGTCGGCTGATGCTCGTCCGGCGTCCACCACCACCACCTGTCGCCCCAGTCCGAGAGCGGTGGAAGGGCCTCTGCGCACCGGGTTCTCGTGAGCGCCGCCGGTTCCCAATGTGACCAGGGTCAGTCGAGCGAACTCTCGTGGCTCCAGCGGGCCGACCCGGTCGACCTCTTGTTCCAAATGCCAGGCGCCGCAGGTCAGGGTCCACCCCAACGCCGCGACCGCGACCACCATCAACAGGGACAAGAGCCGAAATTGGAACAGAAGCGACCCTACCTTCGCTCTGGGGTTCCAGAAGGCGTGAGGCTGGATTCTAGCGGTCTTGGAGTGGGTGGGGCGGGTTTGCCGTCCCCTCTGGAGGAGGGTTCGGTCATCCGATACGTTTCCACACATAGGGGGCCTCACTCGCTCCCGAGTCTCGCCCTCGGCCAGAAACGCCGAGGGGCGGGGCGGCCCGGAGGGGCGGTAACGGCGACCACCCTGTGAACCGGGAATGGATGCGGGGTCTGGGCCCCGCTGGGTGTCCTCGACGCCGGAACGGAGGTGATTCGGTGAATCATAAACAGACTACGGTGAGTGAGGTGGTGGCGTCCTAGACGCCGGACCGAATTTTAAGATCGTTTCGGTGTAACTGGGACGCATGGTTCCCAGAGCCGCCGCCCCGGGAGCGCGGATGCCGTAGCCGCGTAGGGTCAGGTACCTGCTCCCGGGGTTTTCTTTGTCGCGCCCCAGCTTCTCAGTGGGATCGAGCCTCCGAAGGCGTGCGTCGTCATGAAATCCGCTACGTCCACTGAACCCCTGACGCCGCTCGCGCTGCTCGAGCGAACCGCGCGGGTCTTTCCGAACAAGACGGCAGTCGTCTACGGCGACCGCAGCTGGACCTATGCGCAGTTTTCGGAGCGGATCGGGCGCTTTGCGGGCGCCCTGCTTCGGGCGGGAATCGAGCCGGGTGACCGGGTTGCGCTGTTGGCACCCAATCTACCAGAGCTGCTGGAGGCCCACTTCGCCGTTCTGCGGGTGGGGGCCGTGTTGGTGGCCATCAACACCCGACTCAACCCGGCGGAGGTTGGTTACATCCTGAATCACTCCGGCGCCAAGGTAGTGATCGCCGATGTCGAGCTGGCTCCCCAGGTGATCCACGCTCCGGGAGGGCTCGAGACGGATCCGCTGCTGGTGAACCTAGAGGATCCGGTGGCTGATATCGCGGGTTCGCCGATGGATGGACCTACCTTCGACGAGTTCTTGGA